>NZ_JBHUDG010000049.1:0-146622 GCF_042678145.1 Pseudopedobacter beijingensis
TATCGATGATTCCCAACTTGACTCCGCGTTTTATGATTTAGCAACACAAAACTGGAAATTTATTGGGAATCATTTTTTAACAGCCAAAAGTTTAAACAACTCCAATTACAATCAACATACAGATATCATTATCTGGCACAAATAAAAAATTAATAATTTATTATTACTGTCATCATCAGTATTGTAACGAAAGTATATTATTTTTGTATATTTGGAAGTTTGAATTTACCAGTGTTATTTGTACACAAAGAAAAGGCAATTAAAAAATAAGTAATATGAGTTTAATTCTTGATGTTCATGCAAGACAAATCCTCGATTCGAGAGGTAATCCTACTATTGAAGTAGATGTTATAACTGAAAATGGTATCTTGGGAAGAGCAGCCGTTCCGTCTGGTGCTTCAACAGGACAATACGAAGCTGTAGAACTTCGCGACAATGATAAGTCTGTATATTTAGGTAAGGGTGTATTAAAGGCCGTTGCTAACGTAAACGAAAAAATCGCTGAAAAATTAAGAGGTGTTGACGTATTTGAACAAAACACTATTGACCAAATCATGTTGGATTTGGACGGAACAGAGAATAAAGGCGAACTAGGCGCTAACGCCATTTTAGGTGTTTCTTTAGCTGCTGCTAAAGCTGCTGCTCAGGAAAGCCGTCAACCGTTATACCGCTATATCGGTGGTGTAAATGCCAACACGCTTCCTATTCCAATGATGAACATCATCAACGGTGGTTCTCACTCTGACGCGCCTATCGCTTTCCAGGAGTTTATGATTATGCCAGTTGGTGCTTCTTCTTTTTCTGAGGCTTTAAGATGGGGTACTGAAGTTTTCCATAGCTTGAAGAAAATTCTTCACGACAGAGGTTTATCTACTGCTGTTGGTGACGAAGGTGGTTTTGCTCCAACTTTCGAAGGTACAGAAGATGCAATTGAAACGGTATTAAAAGCCATCAAAGCTGCAGGATACGAACCTGGATCTCAAATCTGTCTGGCTTTAGACTGTGCTTCGTCTGAATTCTACAAAGATGGAAAATACGATTATACTAAATTTGAAGGCGATAAAGGTGCAGTAAGAACAAGCGCTGAACAAGCTTCTTATTTAGCTGAACTAACCGAAAAATACCCTATTATCTCTATTGAGGATGGTATGGATGAAAATGACTGGGACGGTTGGAAACAATTGACAGATAAAATTGGTACCAGAGTACAACTAGTTGGTGATGATTTATTTGTTACTAACGTAACTCGTTTACAAAAAGGTATAGATGAAGATACAGCTAACTCTATCTTAGTAAAAGTTAACCAAATTGGTTCTTTAACAGAAACTATTAATGCTGTAAGTTTAGCACAAACCAGCGGATATACTTCTGTAATGTCTCACAGATCTGGTGAAACAGAAGACACTACTATTGCTGATTTAGCGGTTGCTTTAAATTGCGGTCAGATTAAAACTGGTTCAGCATCTCGTTCAGACCGGATTGCAAAATACAATCAGCTATTAAGAATTGAAGAAGAACTGGGTGAAACTGCAAAATTCATCGGTAAAAACTTCAAATTCGCGATCAAATAACGCATTACATTATTGCTATGTAAAAAAGCCACTCTTTCGGGTGGCTTTTTTTATTTCGTCCATATTTATTTCAAGTATTTGTACTTAAACTTGTAACAATATTGGATGATAACTGTCTTATATATTATTGACATGAATACCCTAGAGAACATTAAAGTAGCTTTACAAGCCATTAAAGGAAACAAGTTAAGAACTTTCCTTACTGCGCTTATTATTGCCATTGGCTTGATGGCTCTGGTTGGTATCCTCACTTCAATAGATGCGATAAAAGGTTCACTAAACAATACCTTTTCCAGTATGGGCGCCAATTCTTTCACCATACGAAACAGAGGTACAGGAATCAGAATTGGGGACAGTGGGATAAAACCCAAAGTATGGCCCTCCATCACTTACCGAGAAGCCATGCAGTTTAAAGAAAGATTTCATTTGCCTGCGGCCTTGGTCTCTGTAAATACTTTTGCCTCCCGTGGATCAACCGTTAAATACCAAGGAAAGAAAACCAATCCAAATATTACAGTTCTGGGGGCCGATGATGCTTATTTATTAACCGGAGGTTATAAGATGGCTACCGGGAGAAACCTATCTAATAACGATATGGAGCTAGGAGCCAACGTTGTAATTATTGGCCATGAAATCAAAGAGAATTTATTTCCTGCGCAAAGTGCCATAGATAAAATTATAACCATAGGCAACGATAAATTCAGGGTAATCGGAGTATTTGAGTCTAAAGGTTCCAGTTCAGGATTTGGAGGCGACAGGGTATGCGTAATCCCTATTCTCAAAGCCAAACAAATCAGCACTGCTAAAAACCCAACCTATACCGTATCTGTTATGGTTAATAATGCTATGCAGATGGATTATATCATAGGAGAAGCCACTGCCCTGATGCGTAAAATCCGAAAAACAGAAGTCACCAAGCCTAATAATTTTGAAATAACCAAAAGTGATTCTATGGCTGAAATGCTTATCAGTAACCTTAAGATTGTACAGTATGCAGGTATCGCCATTGGCTTTATAACTTTAGCGGGCGCTGCCATTGCATTAATGAATATTATGATGGTTTCTGTAACAGAAAGAACCCGGGAAATAGGGGTGCGTAAAGCAATTGGAGCAACTCCTACTGTTATTAAAAAACAATTTCTATATGAGGCTATTGTTATTTGTCTGATGGGTGGCCTATTCGGAATTTTTCTGGGTATAACTATGGGAAATTTATTGGCTATAGCTATGGGTGCCTCCTTTATAATTCCATGGATATGGATATTTTTAGGACTTACCGCCTGTATTGCTACGGGATTAATTTCGGGTATTCTTCCTGCTTCTAAAGCGGCTAAACTTGATCCGGTAGAAGCTTTAAGATACGAGTAGATACGATAAACTTTAAATCTACAACACTTTATTCAACAGTTTTTCTTCGGCAATTAAAGATCGTAATCTGGGAGAGGTGAGGCTTTTCTCCAAGGCATCTAAATGCCGGTGATGATGAGCATCGGTTCCTATAAAATCTATCAAACCTCTTGCTATAAGGTTATCTGCCGTTTTTTGTATGTTTTTCCCGTAATATCCGGTTAAAGAAATAGTATTTAATTGGAGCTGGCATCCCCAACTTTTTATTTCTTCATAAAAATCTAAAGTATTATGGTAATAAGGATAACGTTCCGGATGCGCCAAAACAGGCGAATAACCTTTATCTCTTATTTCAGATACAATTTCTTTAAGATTATGAGGTGTATTGATGTAGGACAGTTCAAAAAGCAGGTATCCGGAAAAAGTCAGAACATTATTTTTAGATAAATTAGTTTCAAAAAACTCATCTAAATAGTACTCTGCGGCTGCCTGAATTTCTATATTTATATTTCGCCGATTCAGTTCTTCCTGTAACTGCTGTAAAGCCTTATTAATGGTATACGGTGTATTTCGGTAATAATCTCCCATAATATGGGGAGAAGCTATTAATTTAGAATAACCCAGCTGTTTAAGTCTTAAGACGAGTGACACCGACTCTTCAAGGGTTTTAGCCCCATCATCAATACCGGGAAGAATATGCGAATGCATATCCGTCCCAATATTTTCAAAATTATGTAGTAACGTTTTTTTCTTCTTAAAAAGCCCAAACATTAACGGTTGGTATATTGCTCTTCGTAATAATGCTGGTAATTACCCGAAGTTACATTGTTTAACCACGCTTCGTTTTCCAGGTACCAATCTACTGTTTTTTCTAAACCTTCTTCAAATTGTAAACTAGGTTTCCAGTTCAAATTTTTCTCTAATTTAGAAGCATCAATGGCATAGCGTAAATCGTGTCCTGCTCGGTCAGTTACATAGGTAATCAGCTTTTCTGATTCGCCCTCTACTCTTCCCAATTTTCTGTCCATGATTTTACATAGCAGTTTAATCAGGTCTATATTTTTCCATTCATTATGTCCGCCAATATTATAGGTAGATCCTGATTCTGCCTGATGGTAAATTACATCTATCGCCCTGGCATGATCTTCAACCCACAACCAATCTCTTATATTCTCGCCTTTACCATAAATGGGAATAGGCTTATTATGCTTGATATTATTGATGGAAAGTGGAATCAGCTTTTCAGGAAAATGATAAGACCCATAATTATTGGAACAGTTTGAAATTACCGTATCCATCTTATAAGTATCGGCATAAGCCCTTACAAAATGGTCTGAGCTTGCCTTAGAAGCAGAATAAGGAGAATGCGGATCGTAAGCTGTTTCTTCCGTAAACATATCCGTACCTTCGCCTAAAGTGCCGTAAACCTCATCGGTAGATACATGATAAAAACGTTTTTCGCCATAATTATCTTTCCAATAAGTTCTTGCTGCATTTAATAAATTGACAGTCCCAACCACATTGGTCATCACAAATTCTGTTGGGTTGGTAATAGACCTGTCTACATGCGATTCTGCAGCCAAGTGAATAACTCCGTCAAAGGCTTCGGTTTCAAATAAGCTGTTGATAAATGCTGCATCAACAATATCTCCTTTGACAAACTTGTAATTAGGCTGATTCTCGATATCTCTCAGATTTTCGAGATTTCCTGCATAGGTTAGTTTATCCAGATTCACTATTTCATAATCAGGATAAGTGGTTACAAATCTTCTGACTACATGCGAGCCAATAAAACCCGCCCCACCTGTAATTAATATTTTTTTCATTTCTTTTTAGATTTGAACATCAGCATGTAAAACCATAGGTTGTTTTAGCAAGTATTAAAAAGGGTTGGCTTTAATGTACTTTTCCCATTCCCAGGCCGACTTCATCATCTCTTCTATACCCAATTCTGCCTGCCATCCCAATTCTTTTTTCGACTTTTCTACATCGCCGTAAACCTTTTCTATATCTCCAGCTCTTCTGGGTCCTATTTTATAATCCAGTTTTACACCTGTAGAAGTTTCAAAAGCTTTGATAATTTCCAATACCGAACTTCCCTTGCCTGTTCCAATATTAAATACTTCGTAATTATCTGCCGCTTTCTTGGCCTCCATACGCTTAATAGCTGCCACATGTGCTTTTGCCAGGTCTACCACATGGATATAATCTCTTATACAGCTTCCGTCCGGTGTATCATAGTCATCTCCAAACACGGTTATTGGCCCTCTTTTCCCAATTGCACTTTGCGTAATAAAAGGTACCAGATTTTGAGGCACACCAATTGGCAACTCTCCAATTAAAGCAGAATCATGCGCTCCAACCGGATTAAAATACCTTAATGCAACAATATTATAATTTTTATTGGCTGCTGCTGTTTCTGCCAAAATCTCTTCGGAAACCTGTTTGGTATTTCCATACGGCGATTCTGCTTTTTTCACTGGCGCCGACTCTGTAACAGGCAATACGTCTGGTTGTCCGTAAACGGTACAACTTGACGAAAAAACAAAATTTATAGGTTTATCCTGATAATAATTCAACAGGTTAATCAGTGAGTAAAAATTATTGCGGTAATACGCTAAAGGCTTCTTTACAGATTCGCCTACTGCTTTAAATGCGGCAAAATGTATAATACCTTCGATAGCTGAATTTTGATCCAAAAACTGCTCGGTTTTCTCAATATCGCATAAATCTAATTGGTAAAACTCAGGTTTATAACCTATAATTCTTTCCAACTGATCTAAAATCTTTATTGATGAATTAGATAAATCATCTACAATAACCGGTACATAACCTGCATTATGCAATTCTACAACGGTATGTGATCCGATAAATCCCGTTCCACCGGCAACCAAAATTCTTTTTGACATCTATTACTTCTTATTATAATTTGAAAAATCTTTATGCTCTATTTTCTCCAGTTGTTCTTTTGACAACGACTTAAAATATTCGTAGGTGATTTTTAATCCCTCTGCCCTGTTTACTTTAGGTTCCCATCCCAATAACTCCTTAGCTTTTGTAATGTCCGGTCTTCTTTGCTTAGGATCATCCTGTGGCAAAGGCTTATAAATAACTTTTTGGGTAGTCCCGGTAAGCTTAATAATTTCTTCTGCAAACTGACCGATAGTGATTTCATCGGGATTCCCGATATTCACCGGATAGGCATAGTCAGACATCAACAGTCTGTAAATTCCTTCTACCAGGTCATCTACATAACAAAATGAGCGGGTTTGTGTGCCATCACCAAAAACGGTTAAATCTTCGCCTCTTAAAGCCTGACCTATAAAAGCTGGCAGTACACGACCATCATTCAGTCGCATGCGAGGGCCATAGGTATTGAAAATTCTAACAATTCTTGTTTCTACTCCATGGAAGGTATGGTAAGCCATGGTCATAGCTTCCTGAAAACGCTTAGCTTCATCGTAAACGCCACGTGGGCCTACCGGATTTACATTGCCCCAATACTCTTCTGGTTGTGGGTTTACATTCGGGTCCCCATAAACCTCAGAGGTTGAAGCAATAATAATTCTTGCTTTTTTCACTCTTGCCAACCCTAACAGGTTATGGATTCCGAGTGATCCTACTTTTAAGGTCTGTATAGGAATTTTCAAGTAATCGATCGGACTTGCTGGTGAAGCAAAATGTAAAATATAATCCAGCTCTCCTGGTACATGAACAAATTTAGAAACATCGTGATTGTAAAACTCAAAGTTTTCTAACTTAAAAAGATGTTCAATATTGGCAAGATCTCCGGTTATCAGGTTATCCATACCAATTACATGGTAGCCTTCTTTAATAAACCTATCGCAAAGGTGCGACCCTAAAAACCCGGCTGCTCCTGTAATTAAAACTCTTTTTCTTTCCATTTATGCTTCTACAATTTTGCGTCCTATACTATTGTAATAGTAACCCAGATCTACCATTTTATGCAAATCGAAAAGGTTTCTTCCATCGAATATAACCTTATGCTTCAGTTTTTTTTCCATCAGGTCAAAATCAGGATTTCTGAACAATTGCCATTCTGTAGCAATAATTAAGGCATCTGCACCTTCTAAAATATCATAGGCATTATCACCATACTCTATCTTATCACCTAAAAGCTTTTTCACATTATCTACGGCTTCCGGGTCATAGGCAACAACTTCTGCACCTGCTTTCAATAATTCGTCAATAATGTATAATGCAGGCGCTTCACGGATATCGTCTGTTTCTGGCTTAAACGCCAATCCCCATAAAGCAAATTTCTTCCCTTTGAGATTAGATTTATAGTATTTATCAATTTTTTCAACAATCTTAATTTTTTGTGTTTGGTTAACATCCATCACCGATTTAAGAATCTTGAAATCATAATCGTATTCTTCTGCAGATAATGCCAAAGCCTGAACGTCTTTTGGAAAACAGCTTCCTCCGTAACCTATTCCCGGAAACAGGAATCGTTTCCCGATACGTGCGTCAGCGCCAACACCTATACGTACCATATCAACATCTGCCCCTACTAACTCACACAGGTTGGCAATCTCATTCATAAAAGTGATTTTAGTTGCCAAAAAGGAGTTTGCAGCATATTTAGTAAGTTCAGAAGAACGTTCGTCCATAAAAATAATAGGATTACCAGAACGTACATAAGGAGCATATAGCTCGCCCATTAAAGCCTTGGCCCGCTCGCTACTGGTTCCCACTACTACCCTATCTGGTTTCATAAAATCTTCTACCGCAACACCTTCTCTTAAAAACTCAGGGTTAGAAACTACATCTACTTCTATAGTGGAGTTCTCTAGAAATACTTGCTTAACTTTATCTGCCGTACCTACGGGAACAGTAGATTTGGTAACCACAACTTTATAATCTGTAATAATTTTTGCAATATCTTTTGAAGCGCCCAATACAAAACTCAGGTCTGCCCTTCCATCTCCTCCCGGAGGCGTAGGCAATGCTAAAAATATAATTTGAGCATCTTTAATAGCTTCAGAAAGGTTGGTAGTAAAATGCAGTCTTCCCTGGGCTATATTCCTGTTAAAAAGCACATCTAAACCGGGTTCGTAGATGGGCATTACCCCATTTTTCATTTGTTCTACTTTTTCTTTTACGATATCTACACAGATAACGTTATTTCCAGTTTCAGCTAAACAGGTTCCGGTTACCAAGCCTACATAACCAGTACCAATGACAGCAATCTTCATATTTATTTATAAAGTTAGACCTAAAATATTTAAACTTGACGAAGTTAACAATAAGAATTCTAAATGCTTACTTTTTACAATATCGGAATCAGATTTTTTTTCTTTCTAGTTTCATTTGCTTCTTTATTCAATAATAAGGCAAAATTGTGGGTGCAGGGCCGAAAAAACTGGCAAAGAAAATATCAGGACATTCCTGATGGTGAGAAAGTTTGGTTTCACTTTGCCTCCTTAGGCGAATTTGAGCAGGGTAAACCACTTATAGAAAGAATAAGAGAATTATTTCCTCAGAAAAAGATCATCATTACTTTTTTTTCACCTTCGGGTTACGAGGTCAGAAAGAACTCTCCTTTGGGCGATTATATTCTTTACCTTCCTTTGGATACTGCACAAAATGCCAAAGATTTTCTAAACATTTTCAAACCGGAAAGTGCTTTTTTTAATAAATACGAATACTGGTATCATTTTTTTAAGGAGACGCACCAAGCTGGTATTCCCTTATACCTTACTTCTTCTATTTTCAGACCAAATCAGATTTTTTTCAAACCTTATGGTGGTTTTAACAGAAGTATTCTAAATTTTGTAACTCATTTTTTTGTACAAAACAAACAATCCGGGGATTTACTGGATAGTATAAACATAAAAAACCACAGCCTTACGGGCGATACCCGTTTTGATAGTGTAAGCAACCTTACAAAACGATTAAAAGATCTTCCGTTTATTGATAAGTTCAAAGACGGTAAAAAGCTATTTGTTATTGGAAGCTCGTGGCCCGAGGACGAACAAAACCTTGCTCCATGGATTATTTCTAATCAGAGAAACTGGAAAGCTATTATTGCTCCGCATGAAATAGGTAAAGAAAAAATAGATAGTCTGGAAAAACTGTTCCCTACAGATTCTGTAATCAGACATTCGGCTATAAACAATCAGGACATCAGTCAATATACCGTATTGATTATAGATAATATTGGTATGTTATCCACTTTATATAACGTAGCTGATATTACTTATATTGGTGGTGGTTTCAACAAATCGGGCATACACAATACACTGGAAGCTGCTGCCTGGGGCAAGGCTGTTGTGTTTGGCCCTAATTACCAAAAGTTTCAGGAAGCTAAGGATCTGGTAAGCATTGGTGCTGGTTTTAGCTACCTAAACAAAGAAGGACTCCATCAAATTCTGACCAAACTCTCCGAAGATAATGAGCTAAGAACCGTTGCCGCACAAAAAGCCCGACAATATGTACAGGAAAACATTGGGGCAACCAATCTTATTATCAAACAAGTTTACGAATCAGGATTTTCTAAAAAAGACTTTATCTAAGGAATAATTATCGTACTGCTGATAAGATAACAGCAATACAAAACAAAGAATATGTATCAGTTGTGAGGGGATGGCTCCCCAGGACTCTATCATAGAGCTTCCAAAAATCAACACTATCATAGTAACCGCTCCTACAACTATGGCCTGCTTGGTTAATAAGCCTGCCAACATAAAAATGCCCACTAACAGTTCTACATAAGGTAAAACATAACCAAATGGTAAAACTAACTGTGCAGGTAATACAGATTGTTCAAATTGTTTAGCCATGCCTTCTGCAAAAGCATCTATTTTTGGCAACCTTACCAATCCATGTCCCAGCATACTCATTGCCACTGCTAAACGA
This sequence comes from Pseudopedobacter beijingensis, assembly GCF_042678145.1. Lineage (NCBI taxonomy): Bacteria > Pseudomonadati > Bacteroidota > Sphingobacteriia > Sphingobacteriales > Sphingobacteriaceae > Pseudopedobacter > Pseudopedobacter beijingensis. The sequence continues at coordinate 9,801 of NZ_JBHUDG010000049.1, forward strand.
AGAAGAAAGTAGGATAAAGGTTTATTTATCATATTATTTATCTTTAATTCTTTTATCAAAAACAAACAGCTCTGCCCCTAGCAATTTAACATGTTTAAAATCAGTATGCAAGGGATTTATTAAAAAGTTAAATTCAGAGGGAATAATAGACGACGGGACTTTCAACACCAAGGACCTATTTGATTGCACCCATTCATCGCCGAGTCTTTGGGTATGGCCCATATTTTCAAATGAACTCCAGTCTTTCGGTAAATGCTTTGAACTGATCGTTTCTATCCCTGAATCGTCAGGAATTTCGATACTCATTACTTTAAACAATGCATTAAGCCCCAAACTATTTCGATGAACTACATTTTCTAAACAAACCAGCGATTGAGAAGATGATGTATAAATTAAGTGTACATCATTAGAGTTCCAACGGGCAGCTCTTCCGGAAGCCTTGAGTTCTCCCGCATATCTGGCCAAAGTAATTCTAAAAACCTCCACTATGCTAAAGCACCGTAAGCAATACGCAACAACTCTTCTTCTATTAAAGTAATCCCGGTAATGGTATCCATTATTTCGAACGGAATCTGATCTCCTAAACCAATTGAAGGTTGTTTAAGCCAATCATGAAAAGCTTTGACAGAGCCAAAAACTTCTATACCTTGTTCAAATAAAGAAAAAGACTTCAAAAGCTTCTCGCTTAATGCGGCATCTAATTTCAGATCCTGACCAGCATAGTTTTGAATAGTTTTCACCGTTGTTTTAAATGTTTCCTGAAACTGATCGTAGGTAAAACCAGAAACCGCTATAAAATCTAAGGCAGCTTTAGCACGAAGCCCTTTTTTAGCTACCGACAGCAAAGAAACTGGGGTATCATATAAGGTATGGTAAAATGAAATTGTTTCTTCTACAATATTTTGATTATTATCATCAAGCTGGTAAGATTTCATTTTTCTTTTATCTTTTAATCCCATGTAGCAATATAGAATTTTTTCTCGACATAAAAGAATTTTATCCAGACTAATAACTTAGAATAATATCCTCCAGAGCATCTATCCACCCCGGGGAATCATTTAAACTGTCTACCATTTGTACTTTCTCGCCTCCATAGCTATGAAATTCTTCCTGATACTCAACACCAATTTCGTATATAGTTTCAATACAATCGGCCACAAATGCAGGACTTAATACCAACAGTCGTTTACAGCCTTTTTCTGCCAGCTCTTTTAATACGGTACTGGTATATGGCTGCATCCACGGCTCTTTGCCTAAACGTGATTGAAAGCACAAGGTATATTGTTCTTCTGCAAGTCCCATTTCTTTAGCTATTGTTTTAGCTGTCTGATAGCATTGTGCAGTATAACAGAATTTATTTTCTTCCACATAAGTTTTACAACAATCAGATACCTGTAAACAGAATTTTTTGCTAACATCTGCTTTTTTCATCTGCCGTTGCGGTACTCCGTGAAAACTAAAAAGGATATGGTCCCATTTACCTGTTTCCAGGTGTTTACGGGCATTTTCTGCAAATACTTTCGCCATTCCAGGGTGGTCACAAAAATTATTCACCAATTGTATGGGCGGTATAATTTGCCATTGGCTTACAATTTCCATTACCATCTGATGTATAGACCCTGTAGTTGCCGACGCATACTGCGGAAACAGTGCTACCACTTTTATGCTGTCTAAATTCAGTTTTTGCATTTTGGCCAGTGCTTCTTCCAGAGATGGGTTTTGATAGCGCATGGCCAATTCTACATGATAATCTTCGCCCAAACGCTCCGCTATAAGCTTTTGCATAGATTTCCCGTAAACTAACAAGGGAGACCCTTCTTCTGTCCAGATTTCCTTATAGATATTTGCCGAATTTTTAGCTCGTTTGGGAATAATAATCCCCCTAACCAAAAAATTACGACCTATAGGGTTAATATCTATCACCCTGTCGTCCATCAAAAACTGATCGAGGTAGTTTCTTACATCTTTTGTTTGCGGACTATCCGGTGTACCTAAATTGACTAGTAAAATTCCTTTTTTTCCCATGGATGTTAATACGATTCTAAAACTTGTTTTACTTCTTCCATTAACCACATGGGGGTAGATGTTGCCCCGGCAATGCCTACTGTATTTCCTTCTTCAAACATGTTTTTATCTAATTCGCTCACATCACTTACAAAAAAGGTATTGGGATTATGCTTTTTGCATACCTCGTACAGCACTTTCCCGTTAGATGATTTTTTTCCGGATACAAAGACAATTTTATCGTATTTCTTTGCAAATTCGGGAAGGTCTTTATCTCTGTTAGATACCTGTCGACAAATGGTATCATTTGCCTTTACCTCGTAGCCTTTATCCAACAGGTTTTGTTTTATTTGGTAAAAAGTATCTGTAGATTTTGTTGTCTGACTGTATAATGTAAATTTAGCAGGCAAATCTAACTGCTCTAACTCTTCCATACTCTGAAAAACCAATGCTTCGTTATTGGTTTGCCCTTGTAAACCTATAACTTCTGCATGTCCGTGTTTTCCAAATACTACAATTTTCTCATCAGAATCATAACTGGTTTTAATTCTGTTCTGTAGTTTTAGCACAACAGGGCACGAGGCGTCTATTAAAGTGATATTGTTTTCTAAGGCTAACTTATAGGTTTCCGGTGCCTCTCCGTGTGCTCTGATCAACACCTTCTCATTATTGATACTTTTTAAATCATCATGATTGATAATTTTAAGGCCTTTAGCTTTTAACCTGCTAACTTCTTCGTCATTGTGGACTATATCGCCCAAACAATACAAGTATCCGTCTTCGGTTAAAATGTCTTCGGCCATGTCAATAGCATACACCACTCCGAAACAAAAACCGGAATCACTATCAATAGTAACCTTTAATTTATATCCCATATCCCTTTAATTCATACAAAAATATAAAATTCTCAATCAGAGCATTGTAATATTTGATTTTGCATGAACCTGAAGCTGTTTATATTCTTTTTTTATGGATGGTATTATCTACGGAATACGGGCCTGCACCAATTATCCAAAATACAACCAATAACAACAACACCATTATAGACAACCATAATTCTGAGTTAAAAAATGTAAAGCCTTTAGTAATGTTAACAAATAAAATAGCTCCTAATAAAATCGGGATCTGAATAACGGCGGCAAATCTTGTTAAAAGACCTACTATAAGAAATATACCACCAACAATGTGTGCAAAAACAATATAATGCACAATACCTGCCAGCAATACACTCGAAAAATCGAACTTACCACTGTCTAGTAATAAAGAATAAACAGCATCCCTGCTCATAATTACTGTTATTCCTTTCATTAAGATGATTACACCTAAACAAATGCGAATGACATCCGTAGCTTTGGAATGATAATGATCTCCCCAATGCTCAATTTTGTGTACCAGGTTCATAGCAAACCTCCTTTTATAATTGACATTGAAAATTGCACAAAAATCAATCCAATTACTGCTGCATTTTTTATGGATTAAGCATTAGCTTTAACGTAGGCATTTAATTATTTAAGACTGTTTAACAAAGTAAACATTTTCTGCCTCATAGAGGAGGTTGTTCCGTTATAATTATTAACCATAATGGTAAAACAATAGTTTTTATGATAGCCCGAATATGCCAACACATCGCCAATAGTTCCGCTTTTCATTTTCATATCATTATAAAGAGGTAAACTAGCCAGAAATCCATTATACCAGGACTGTTGTGTTGCCCATAGCAATACTTTAATCATACTGGCAGCAGTAACCCGGTTAGCGGGCGAAAGCCCACTTCCATCACCTATATTTAATGTATTTTTATCAATATCTCTCTTTCCCCAAAAATCTTTTAAAACGTTGAGTCCGTCTTTAATCGTATTTCCATCTTTAGCAGCCATAGCCCTCAGCATTTGTTCGCCGTAAAGGTTTAAGCTATTTTGATTGAATGGATACACCAGGTCTATGAGTTTTGGAGAATAAATGGTTGTTATATTTTTTCCTTCGAAGGTATATTTCTGATTTTCTTTTTTAAGGTTTCGGGTGGTGGTGTATCCATTGATAGCCACATTGTTTTTTCTTAAGGCATTATTTAGCTCGTAAGCCATAGCCAAGGCCGGATCGGGTAACGAAAAACGGATTGCCTTTTTTAAATTAACGGCATAACTTCCCCGCAGATAAACTTCCTGTGCATAAGGCGCAGAGTATCCGTAAACTTTATCTCCAGTGCCTGCTGCTCCGGTCTCCAGTTCATTGATGATTTTTAAAAATGGGTAAACAAACGCATCCTCCGTTAATTCTACTTTACCTCCGGGTACCGAGGGCTTAAACTTAAGCTCAAATTCATTTTCGCCCCAGCAAACTGCTGATGTACCCGCTCCATAATAGTTTCCCATATCCTGCCAAACCCAACCTTCGGGTAAATTCTGGGAATCCCAAACGGCATTGTCAACAATTACATCTCCATTAATTCTATTTATCCCCAATGCCTTTACAGCTGATAACACCTGATTTAGGATAGTTTCTTTTTTTGTTTCCGGAAAACGGTTACTTCCTAAACTGGGATCTCCATTTCCTTTTACTAAAATATTTCCGTTCAATATGCCTCCGGAAAGATTTCCGGTATAAAGAATTTCTGTTTTAAACTGATAGTCTTCTCCTAAAATGGCAAGTGCCGTAGCAGATGTTACTGTTTTTAAAGTGGAAGCCGGGGCTAAGCCTACATTTTCATTATGGGCAAACAGGACTTTACCTGTAACCTTATCTGTAACAATAAGGGAAGTTGTTGCGTATTTTAATTGACTATCTTTAGTAAAAATATTATAAGCTGCTTTTATTTTATCGGAAATAGCTTGAGCTGAAGAAATATTCGATAAGAGGGATAAGCAAAGGATTGCAAAGATTTTTTTCATAATTCCCCATAAAGATATGAGGTATTATAGCCAAAAACAACCGATGTATATAAAAGCTAAAAGCAGGATAACTATACTCTTAAATTTAAGTCTTCACAAAACACCTACATCACCAAACAGATTACTGTAAAATAACCGCCAGAAACTGATGTAGAGAATAGATAACTTGTTTTAGCGATTCGTTGCTTAAATCTATAGATTCTTCGACCGGGCTAAGAAAGCCAGAAAAAGGGAAGCTTCGGACAACGAGAAGAGAAGGATTGGAATAAAGGCAAGAGTAAAAACCGGGATAATCCAATTATATAGATTTTTTTCTCCCATTAACTTAACGCTAATGATTACTATTTTATCAGAGCTTAGTGTATTTCTTTAGCCAAAAAGCCCCAATTCACCCCCTGTTTAAACGCTAGAAACGCCATTTTTAAATTAAACTTTCTGGATCATCGCTATAGTGTAGCTCCATCTAAGCTATAGTCAATCTACAACTAAGGGGCCTTAGTGTATTTCTCCATCAAATAACCCTATAAATTTCAGCTACTTTTAGAGCAGCCTATAAACTAAGAGGGGGCTGTTGTAAAAACAACAGCCCCCTCTTAGTTTATGATTGAATATCGGAAATTAACCGATTAACTTTTGAGCTACTAAAGCTTCTGCAATTTGAACTGTGTTTGTAGCAGCCCCTTTTCTCAGGTTATCTGCAACACACCACATATTTAATGCTTTATCCTGAGATTCATCACGACGAATACGTCCCACCAAAATTTCATCTTTACCGTGTGCATCCATTGGCATCGGGTATTTTGCATTTGCCGGATCATCCACAACAATTACTCCTGGAGTTGCTGCTAATAATTCACGTACTTTTGCTAAATCAAAGTCTTTTTCGAACTCAATATTAAGAGATTCTGAGTGTCCACCCATTACCGGAATTCTAACAGTGGTTGCTGTTACTCTGATACTGTCGTCTCCCATGATTTTTTTCGTCTCTAAAATCATTTTCATTTCCTCTTTAGTGTAACCATTATCCTGGAAAACATCTATCTGAGGAATAACGTTCAAATCAATAGGATAGGCATAAGCCATTTCTCCATCAGTAATTCCCTTGCGTTCGTTCATTAACTGGTTTACAGCTTTTACACCTGTACCAGTAACCGATTGATAAGTGGAAACCACCACTCTTTTGATTTTATACTCATCATGCAAAGGCTTTAATGCCACTACCATTTGTATGGTAGAACAGTTTGGGTTTGCAATAATTTTATCTTCTTTGGTTAATACATCTGCGTTAACTTCAGGAACAATTAACTTCTTAGACGGATCCATTCTCCATGCAGAAGAATTATCTATTACCACTGTACCTTTAGCAGCAAATTTTGGAGCTTGCTCTAAAGATGTACTCCCACCGGCAGAGAATAAAGCAACATCAGGAACCATCTCTATAGCTTCCTCAACAGTTACAACCTTGTACTTCTTTCCCTTGAAATCAATTTCCTTACCCTTGCTCTTTTCAGAGGCAACTGGAATTAATTCTGTAACCGGGAAATTGCGCTCTGCTAAAACTTTTAACATCTCCGTACCTACTAGTCCGGTAGCGCCTACAACTGCAACTTTCATCTTTTGCTTTTTAATTAATTTGTTTTTAGTATATTAACGTAAACTTTTGTGCCCCAAATATGAGAAAGTTTTTGATATTTTTCATGTTTTTGTCATACAAAAACGCTTTCTGTCAGCTAAATGAAACGTTTGATGACGGAGATTTTACAAATTATCCGGAATGGACAGGCAACGTAAACGATTTTACAATAGACAACGGTTTATTAAGATCTAATTCAACAGCGCTTAATCAGTCTTTTTACCTTTCTGCTAAAAACCAACTGGCTTTGGATTGTGTCTGGGAATTTGACTGTAATCTTAAGTTTGCCGTGTCTGGCAATAATTATGTGGATGTTTATCTGGTTAGTGATACTGACAATCTAAAATCAGAAGTAATTAACGGCTATTTCCTAAGAATTGGGCACACCAAGAAAACCCTGGTCTTATACAAAAGAACAGGAAACATCAACTCGATTATTAAGCTCATTGAAGGACAGGATAATATTGTATCCAGCGGCTCTAACAATACATTTAGCATAAGAGTTAGCCGGGATATTGAAGGGAAATTTTCTTTAGAGTGGGACAAGTCGCAAAGCAGGAATAATTACACCCTGGAAGGAGAATCTATTGCCGACCTCAATTTCTTGCAAACCAGCTGGTTTGGATTCGTCATTCAGCAGTCCACCGCATCGTTTCAGAAAAAACACTACTTTGATAATATTACCATTAAATCTACCGACAACTCTTTTCCTAAGCCTATTTTTACTTCCGCAAAAGAGAAAATCATCAATATCCTTTTTAACAAACCTCTAGGTGATGCTAATCTACATACACTTTCGAATTACCAAATTACTCCTCATCAGGTTATAAATTCTGTCCAAAAAGGGAATAATGAGATCATATTGATGTTAGAGGATGAGCTTCTATCGGGTGAGTACAGCGTACATATTCTTAATTTAGAGGACATTTATGGAAATGCTACTTCGCAGCCCTTAGAAACACGCTTTTCTTATACCAAACCTTACCTTGTTAAACGGAAAGATATTATTATTAACGAAATTTTTGCAGACCCCAGTCCTCAAATAGATTTACCTACCTCTGAATTTATTGAGCTTTACAATACAACGGAACACACTTTACCTCTTAAAGGGTTTAAATACTTTGATACTACAACAAGCTATATTTTTGGAGACATTTATATAACTCCTAAGGAATATCTGATACTATGTTCCAAAAATGATACTACGGAATACAAAAAATATGGAAGAACTTTAGGTATTTCTCCCTGGCCAACTCTTAACAATGCTTCAGATATAATTACTTTAACAGATGCCGATGACAATATTATTGACGCAGTACATTACTTCGATAGCTGGTATCGAGATCCGGTCAAGAAAAATGGGGGTTATACTTTAGAACTGATAGATCCGTTTTCGGATTGTATTCATGCACAAAACTATGCTGCCAGCATGGATCCCAGCGGTGGAACTCCGGGCAGGAAAAACTCATTATCCATCCCGTCTGATCCGCAGGCAATAACAGTGCAGAACATCTACTTAAAAGACAACAACAAAACGGTTTTGGTACAATTTAATAAAGCTATAGATAGCCTTTATGCGGTTTCTAATCATTTATATTCCATTAATAATGGGGTTGGCACCCCTGATAAGGTATCTGTTAATCCAGATAATTTTGCTGAAATAAGTTTGCAATACAATAATGGTATTACTCCTGGATTAAACTATAATGTGGAGATTAACAAAATGGTAGATTGCGCAGGAAATATGATGGAGAAGACGATTAAACCGTTTATTTCTCCTGCTGAAATTACTAAACATGATATTCTGATTAGCGAGGTCTTGTTTAATCCGAAAGTAAACAGTCAAAGTTTTATTGAGATATACAACCATACCGACAAAACTTTTGATCTAAAAAACCTATTTCTGGCAACATTAGCCAAAGACAGAGATTCGGTAATTAATATAAAGGCGGTAACCGAAAGTAGTGTATTGATACTTCCTCGGGAGTATTGGGTGTTAAGCACTAATCCTGAAAATGTAAAATCTGAATATTACACCAGCAATCCCGGGCATTTTATAAAGATGGCGAGCATACCATCATACAGCGTAGAAAAGGGTACTGTTATTTTACTAAACCAACAAAAGGAGAGAATAGACCAGTTTAGCTATGACAAGAAAATGCACTTCCCTTTATTAAAAGATGTTAAGGGCGTTTCGCTTGAACGCAGTTTTTATTCCAGGGAGGCTAACGCTCCGGGTAATTTCAGATCTGCAGCAGCTGCAGTTGGCTACGCAACACCTGCTTATCAGAACTCGCAATACATGGAAGAAAGCGTAACGGTTTCTAAAAACACCATTCAGCTGTCTTCTAAAGTTTTTTCACCGGACAATGATGGTGTGGATGATATTTTAACCATTGGCTATTTGATGGAAAATACAGATTATGTAGCTAATGTTTCCATTTACAATGAGCAAGGTAAGCTTGTACGAAAACTCATCAACAATGAAAAAATTGGAAAAGAAGGGATGTGGATATGGGATGGTTTTAATGACGTTACCGAACGAGTTAAATCTGGGATATACATTATAAATACCGAGCTATTCCATATAAATGGAGATAAAAAGAATTTCAGAAATGCTGTTGGCTTAGTGAACAAACAATAAAGGCCCTGTTATTACTAACAGAGCCTATCGCATGAAAATCAACAAAGAAGCTTATTCACAACAAGGACTTACATAAGATTTCATAAAGTTTATTTCTGCGGCTGATAATGCCCTTGAATAAACTTTAATATCATCTATACTTCCTTTAAAATCTCGGCCGATATAGAGGTCTCCTGAAAGATTTATTGCTGGACCACAAAGACCTCCTTCATTGTCGGACAAGTTTCCATCTCTATAAATTTTCCAACTATCTGATGATGCAGGATCATAAATGGCAATCAGGTTTTGCCACCCTTCATTTAAATAATAATTATACACATCATTAGTAATTGTGTGTACATGAGAATCCCATACACTATGTTGGTTATATCCGAATACCGGTTTCAAATTATCATACAAACCGAGCGAAAATTCGCCATAGGTATCCGGACAATGTGGCCCCGTTCCTCTGGAAAAAAGCAACTGATACTTTGATCCTGTTCCAATATCTTCCGGTTTATACCAAAGTACAATGGAAATAGGGGTTGATCCGTCAAAATCAAAATCGGTATGCGAATTCACTTTTATGTAATCGTTATCAGTACCGTTAAACCTTACTGCGCAATTTGCTGTCCCCGCAGCGTTTGTTGTTGGAACCACATTTCCAAAAACATTACCATGATGATTATTCCCTGAAAAATCATCAAGCGAACCACCAGGAAATTTATAATATGCCACCAACCCGTTATTGTAATTGTTTACAATCTGGTCATCACAATCCTCTCTGCTGGGTTCTTTGTCTTTTTTACAAGCAGACATTCCTAAAACCAATACGCTTAAAAATGCCAATTTTAAAATATCATTCTTCATCATTTCTCCTTTTTTAAATATTAATTATTTCAATTTACTTTCAGTCTAAAAAGCACTAACGTTGTCACACTGATGGTTCGAGAGCCTCTCCATGACAAGTCGAAGTGTCCCTGCAATGGACATAAAAGGCTTCGAGTGCCTCAGCCAGACAGAGAAATCTCTCTTTTCAGTCAGCCTCATTAAATTTTATCCCTTCCTAAAAGAACTTATTCACAGCAAGGACTTACATAAGATTTCATAAAGTCTATTTCGGTTGCAGATAATGCTCTTGAATAAACTTTAATATCATCTATACTTCCTTTAAAATCTCTCCCGATATAAATATCACCTGTATTGGTCATATCTATATCACAAAGCCCTCCCATATAGTCAGACATGTTTCCATCACGGTAGATTTTCCATTGGCTGGTAGCTGTAGGATCATAGACGGCTATTAAATTTTGCCATCCTTTATTTAAGTGATAATCATAAACATCTATTCCCATTAATGTTTCGTCCCAAACATTGTTTTTGTTATATCCAAAAATGGGTTTCAAGCTTTCATATAATCCCAAAGAAAAGTCGCCTTGTATATTAGAACATCCAACGCCGGCTTCGCCCCTTCCAAACAAAACCTGATATTTACCTGCACTTCCCGGATCTTCTGCTTTAAACCAAAGCACAATGGATATAGGCGTAGTTCCGTCAAAATTTACGGAAGCATTAGATGCCACTTTCACATAGTCATTAGCGGTTCCTCCAAAACGAAGGGCGCAGTCTGCCACGTTATTGGCATTGGTTGTTTTTGTTACACTCCCATTCAACACCCCATGTAGCCCGTTCCCGGAAAGATCGTTCAAAGATCCATCGGCAAATTTGTAGTAAGCTACTAACCCTGTTTGATGATTTCTTAGAATTTCATCCTCACATTTTTTCTTTGGATCATCATTATTCTTACATGACACTACTGCCAACATTGCAGCTCCCATCATTACTGTTTTTAAAATATTCGTTTTCATAGTTTCTTGTTTTTTAGTTTTTCAATCTGTTTACAGGAGTATATCAACGAAGAGCATAATCTGTTACCCCACAAATTTTAATTTAGTCCTGAAGATTGTTTTAATTCTATTTTAAGTTTCCTAAAAAAGGAGCTATGGTTTTACAGATGACTACTTTAAAAATAGATCAACATCACAATTCCTAAAAAAACAGCAATTCCATTTGCTTTTTTCTTAATTTTACGACGCTCAATTCAGGGCTTTTAATTTTGATAAGCAAAGAGATAGATCATATCTCTCAAAACAATAAAAAATGGGAAGAGCATTCGAGTTCAGAAAAGAAAGAAAGTTTAAGCGTTGGTCAAAAATGGCCGTTCAGTTTACCCGTATAGGTAAAGACATTGTTATAGCTGTAAAAGAGGGCGGTCCAAGCCCCGAAAACAACTCGAGACTAAGAACTGCCATGCAAAACGCAAAGGCAGTGAATATGCCTAAAGACCGTGTTGAAGCCGCTATTAAAAGAGCCTCTGATAAATCAACAGCCAATTACGACGAGGTTGTTTACGAAGGTTATGGCCCTTATGGTGTGGCTGTTTTAATAGAAACAGCTACGGATAACACCAACAGAACAGTTGCCAACGTAAGAAGCTATTTTAATAAAAGTAATGGAGCTTTAGGAAAAACAGGTTCATTGGACTTTATTTTCAAAAGGGTATCTACTTTCAGATTTGAACCTGGTGAGTTGGATTTGGAAGAACTGGAGCTTGAGCTGATTGATTACGGTTTGGAAGAAATATATGTTGAAGCTGATGAAGAAGGTAATGATTTAGCGGTAATCCATTCCGGATTTGAAGATTTCGGAAAAATGCAAAAAGCGCTGGAAGAAAGGGGCATCGAAATTAAACAGGCTAAACTGGAAAGAATTCCATTATCTCATACAGAGGTAAATGAAGAACAAGCTACCGACATTATGAAGCTGATAGACAAGCTGGAAGAGGACGATGATGTGCAGGCGGTTTACCACAATATGGCGGAATAAAAATAAAGTAATATGGGAATAGTTAGCACCAGACGAAAAGATCAGGAATTAAAGGTTACCTTTAACGATGACACATTGGTTATTGAATTGGAGGATGGTAAAGAGACAGCATTCCCATTGCTTTGGCATCCTCAACTTAGAAATGCCAGTGATGAAGAAAAGAATCAATGGGAATTAAGTCAGGACGGCAAAAAAATTGTCTGGAAAAATCTTAATGTTGAAATAGCGATATAGAAATGGTTTTTGAAGAATTCTTTTTTAAGAAAAAAATTGATCTGGTTCAATTACAAAATACTGAGCCAAACCTTTTTAATGAATTCAAAAACCATTACTTTCTTATGGGGGAGAAAAGCTTTGACCATACTAAAAAATATTGGTTCAATCGCTTAAGACATTCCTACCCTCTTTCTGAAGAAGAGCAGGCCCGGTTAAAAGAATACTTTAAATCGCTTAATGCGCCTCCGGTATCAGAAGAAGAAAAGGTGCCAAGCGGCGCCTCTACAGAAACCGCTGCGGCTACTCCAAAACCTGTTGGCTTTACGCCTAAGTTTAGAGCTACTGCTAAACCTGCAGAACAAACAAAAGAAAATCCTGCTGTAAATCCAGAAGAGAAAGCACCAGAAACTCCTGCCCCAGCTCCACAAGGTTTTAAGCCTAGATTTAAAGCCGGATCTACTCCTACGACTCAAAACACGGAAGTAACAAAGCCGGTTCAAGAAGATAAAAAGGAGACTTCTGAAGAAAAGCAAACAGAAAGTCATGCACCTGCAGCCACCAAACCTTTAGGGTTTAAGCCTAGATTTAAAGCTGGCACTACTCCTGTTGCTCAAAATACTGAAACAGAAGAGAAAACCGCTCAAGAGAAACAACCTAAAAACACGGAGGAGCAACAACAGGTAGAAAAACCTGCTCCAGCGGCAACTAAACCTCTAGGCTTTAAACCAAGATCTGTAATAAAGAAGACTGTGGAAGATATGCCGGAGAATATTGACCCGACGGAACAAACACTTTCTTCAGAAGACAAAAAAGAGGAAAGCACTACTGAAACTACTCCTGCAAAACCCGTTGGTTTTAAACCCAGAATATTAAAGAAAAAAACAGACGATTAATTAAAACCAGAGACCTACACCCAACCCTATGGATTCGGCTTTAAGGTTGTTTCCCTGGTAATAAAAATTTTCAAATCTTTGGGTATGGTATTGTAATTCGGCAAAATATCTACCTCCTTTTTTATTGGTAAATACGTAACCTGCACCTGCATCATAATTTAATCCTTTAGCGTATTCTCTAAATATTTTAGGGGCATAACCTATTCCAGCTTTCAGAAAAGGAGCACTTCCATAATCCTCTACACTTCTTAACAAGTAATGTCCATTCGCAGAAAAAGCCAAAGTATTCATATTTAGACCGCCATTAGAGCCATTGTTTTTATAGTTGCCCGTAGCTATGCCCAATGCCGCTCCAAAAAACTCGTTCTGCTTTCCAAACATGAATTTAATCTGAAAAGGGTTTACCTTTTGATTATTAACCACATCGTTAATACCCAAACCATAATTTAGCTGCATTTTAGTAAAACTTCTAAACTTTTGAGGAGCTTTAAAACTTTGTGCAAATAATGCTTGTTGAGCACATAATAACACGGCAAACACAAACAGGTAAGGTTTTTTCATAGAATTTCTCAATAAACAATCAATTATACAGTTTTTAATTTGAAACTATAGGCTTAATAAAAACAAAAATTATGTTTTTTGCTTATGTTTGCAAACGAACATAAAGCGAGCTGCTTCTGATGCTGAAACTAGACGAAATTAAGAAACCTATAGAGCAGGAAATAGATTCCTTTGAAGAGAAGTTTAAAGCTTCTATGAAAAGTGCAGTCCCCTTGCTGGATAGGATAACACACTATATTGTTAAAAGAAAAGGCAAGCAAATAAGACCTATGTTTGTTTTTTTCTCTGCCAGTATAAGCGGAGGTATCACCGAGTCGACCTACCATGCGGCTACTTTTGTAGAGCTATTACATACAGCCACCCTTGTACATGACGATGTTGTAGATAACTCTTTTGAAAGAAGGGGTTTCTTTTCTGTAAATGCTTTATGGAAAAACAAAATTGCTGTACTTGTTGGTGATTATCTTTTGGCTAAAGGCCTGTTGCTTTCTGTAAACCATAACGAGTTTAAGCAGTTAAAAATAGTTTCTGACGCCATGCAACAGCTGAGTGAAGGCGAACTACTGCAAATGGAAAAGGTAAGGCGGATGGATATCAGCGAAGATGTTTATTACGAGGTTATTCGTAAAAAAACGGCTTCTTTAATTGCTTCTTGTTGCGCTGCGGGAGCCACATCTGCAGGTGCCGATGAAAAAACAGTAGATCTGATGTATAATTTTGGAGAGAAAATTGGCATTGCTTTCCAGATAAAAGACGATCTTTTTGACTTTGGTGTTGATGATGTAGGCAAACCTAAAGGTATAGACATCAAAGAGAAGAAAGTTACTTTACCGTTGATTTATGCTTTAAACAACGCTAAGTCCGGCGAAAAGAAAAAAATGATTAATCTGGTAAAAAACCATAACGAGGAGCCAGAAAAAATAAATGCCATTATTGATTTTGTAAAATCAAGCGGTGGTTTGGCCTACGCCGAAGAACAAATGTTTAAATACCAGGAAGAAGCTTTTAAAATATTATCTCAGTTTCCTGAAAGTGACTCCAGAACAGGGCTGGAAAATTTAGTAAGATTTACGACAGAAAGAAATAAATAATGAGTAACGAAATCATATTTTTCTCGGGATTTGCAGTTTTTATACTGTTAATGCTTGCATTGGATCTGGGTGTCTTCAACAAAGAGGACAAACCTGTATCGCTAAAAAGTGCCGCTATCATGAGTTTGATATGGATTAGTTTTGCCATAGGGTTTTATTTTCTGTTAAGATTTCATGCCAATTACCTCCATAGTATCCATAACATGGATGATTTGGTTGCTATAACGGCCAAGCATCAACATAGTATTAAACTAATTCCGGACAATTTTGACCTTAGTTTAGATATATACAGCAAAAACCTGGCACTGGAGTTTATTACAGGCTATGTTATAGAATATGCTTTATCTGTAGATAACATTTTTGTAATGGTATTGATATTCTCTGCCTTTGCCGTGAAAAAGGAATACTATCATCGTGTTTTATTCTGGGGAATATTGGGCGCTGTAATTATGCGCTTTATTTTTATATTCATTGGTGCTACATTAATCAGCAAATTTGGTTGGATATTATATCTTTTCGGTGCCTTCCTGATCTATTCCGGTATCATGATGTTTATCAATAAAGATGAGGAGGAAGAAATAGATACCAAAAACCACAAAGTGGTGAAATTGGCCTCCAAATTTTTCCCGGTTTACCCTCAGTTTGTTGGTCATAATTTTTTCCATATCGAAGATGGAAAGAAATATATCACCCCATTATTTTTGGTTTTATTAATCATAGAATTCACCGATGTTATATTCGCTGTAGATTCTATACCTGCTATATTTGCCGCTACCAAAGACCCTTATATTGTATTCTTCTCTAATATTTTTGCCATATTGGGTTTAAGATCTATGTTCTTTTTATTGGTTAATATTATCCATAAGTTCCATTATCTAAAAACCGGATTGTCATTCCTACTTGTATTTATTGGAGTAAAAATGCTTGCCCACGACTATCTGGAAGAAATTGGATTTACTACAGCCCATTCTCTGTATATCATTATCGGGATATTAGCTAGCAGCGTTATTGCTTCTTTACTCTTCCCTAAAAAAGAGGAAAAGGGTGTTAATTAGAGTATCATGTTAAAAAAAGATCGTTATAAAGCTTTTGTAGATTATTTTTCAGAACACCAGCCACAGGCAGAAACAGAACTTAATTACAACAATCCCTTCGAATTACTGATTGCTGTTATACTTTCTGCCCAGTGTACCGATAAGAGAATAAATTTGGTTACACCTAAGCTTTTCGAACGTTATCCGACACCAGCAAGCCTGGCCAGCTCTACTCCCGAAGAAGTTTTCACCTATATCAGATCGGTAAGCTATCCCAACAACAAATCAAAGCATCTGGTAGGTATGGCTAAGGTGCTTTTAGATGAATTTAATGGCGAAGTACCTAAGGATGTTAAAGATCTTCAAAAAATGCCTGGTGTGGGCAGAAAAACGGCTAATGTAATTTCATCGGTTATTTTTAACGAGCCTGCCATGGCTGTCGATACCCATGTTTTTCGTGTTTCTAACAGAATAGGATTAACAACCAACGCTAAAACTCCACTAGCAGTAGAAAAACAATTGGTTGCCCATTTGCCACAAGATAAAATACACATTGCGCACCATTGGCTAATTTTACACGGCAGATACATCTGTTTAGCCAGAAGCCCTAAATGTGACATTTGTCCTTTAACAACTTTTTGCAAATATTTTGCTCAACATAACACACCTTCTGCACTGAAGAAACAGGCAGAGTTAGAGGCTAAAAAGAAGATAGCTAAAGAATTAAAAAAAAGAGCGGTTTAGCAAATAAAAACAGTTTACATAAAGGCTAAAGTATTGTTGCATATTCACACAGAATAATTTAATGTATAAACAATAAAAAAAACCAGATAAATACACTTCACACTTTCATATACTCAAATAATTGTTTTTTTAATTTCAAGGAAAACCGAACATTTAATCTATATTTGCGAAATTATTTAAATTAACATAACAAATAGACATGAAGAAGCTACTTTACGTATTAATTGCATTTACCACTTTATCGGCATGTAAAAAAGATGAGAAAACTCCTGAGCCTACTTTACAAGGTAATTGGGAATTAACTTCTATAGTGAGACAACCTAATGCAGGAGAGCCCACTAAAGACGACTATCCTGACGGAGATTACAGAGAATACCTTTCTTTCGAAAACGATGGAAACGTATATTTTCTTGGTACAGTGAAAAATATTTCAAATTGGACAAATGACGACATCTACACTAGCACTAATAATAAAATTACATTTACTCACGAAAATTATTTTGGGGATAATGTAACTTATTCTATCAATGGCTCTACATTAACCATTACGGAGATATACAGTGACATCACATACGTGTACACCTACAAAAAATCAGATTTTGATGTTAAAAAAGCATATACAGAGTATAATTTACCAAAATAGTTTTTTTATAAAATCAAAGAATAAAAAAGGGCAATTATCTAAAATTGCCCTTTTTACTTAAACCGCGTTCCTTTTAATGCTGGTAAAAACACAAAGGAGGTTCCGTTCCAATAGTATATTTCCTGACGTTTGTTCACCAAATACTTATAGTCATCTGCTTTTTCATCCATCACCTCTCCCTGCTCTATAAGCTTATAAATATAATTTGGTTCTTTTTTATGCTCTGAAGGAAACAGAATACTTTCATTATAATAAAAAACTCCGGCATCACTTACACGGTACCTTCCTGGCATTTCAATAAACTTTTCTCCGTTCCACGCCACGTAATAATAGTTTGTAGGAACGCCACAGGCTTCGCCAACAAACTCTATCCTGTGTATATTTTTAATACCTTCCAGTCCCATAGATGGTAATATCTTACTTTGTGTAAAAGTCTGATCTCCAAAATTGTAGGTAAATTCATATTTAGAAATAAAATTCCCGTTGATATCCAACAGCTTCACAGCGCAATCATAATGAGCTTGCACCAAATTTGTATAGGAAACAAAACGTTCAAAACCATGAATATACTGATTACCATCGGCATCTACATTTCTCCCCAAAGCCAGCAGTCCTAACCAAATAAAACCTTTCCTGTCCTCGTTATCCTTTTTATACACTACCTCATACCAGGGCGCATAAAAACCTCTTACCTTATCTCCATTATAGGCTGGGCTTACAATGGTAACAGGAGTTCCCAAAACAATAGAGTCTAAAATTTTAGATTTTAAATCGGGATATGATCTTATGTAGGCATTATCTGCAAATACACAAGCGGTTTGTCCCTTTTGTAAATTCCAGAAGTTATACTCTTCATTAAGCGCATAAGCCGTTGGTTCCTGCTCTCCATAGCCTGCATTAAACAAAAACAAACCGATGATCAATGTTATTATCTTTTTCATATTTGCATCTAAAGATAGTTATCTTGTAGATTCTGATATAGAATATAAAGAAACTGTTACAGCTTTTATTTTCTGTTGACAATACCAACAAGGATTCTCCATATTGTTGATAAATTATTATGATTTCATCTGCCTTTGCTGTCAAAAATTCATCAAATAATATTACTTTTATTATTTACGAAAACAAGGGCTATCAAAAAAGTTTAAACTACTGTCCAACTATTTTTGCCAATAGGCTTGGTAATGATAAAAATTTTAGCATTTTTGTAGCATAAAGTTTAAATAAAGAAAAATTACTAAAAATATTATACATGAGTAATCCTAGCGAAAAATTAAAAGCCTTACAGCTTACCTTAGATAAATTAGAAAAATCTTACGGAAAAGGAACTGTAATGAAATTAGGAGATGCCCCTGTAGAAGCCATGGAAGCAATCTCCACAGGCTCTTTAGGCTTAGACATTGCTTTGGGCATTGGTGGCGTACCTAAAGGAAGAATTATTGAGATTTACGGCCCTGAGTCTTCTGGTAAAACTACTTTGGCCACCCATATTATTGCTGAAGCTCAAAAAGCAGGTGGTATTGCTGCAATTATAGATGCGGAGCATGCTTTTGACCAATTTTATGCCCAAAAATTAGGTGTAGATATCGAGAATTTATTAATCTCGCAACCGGATAACGGTGAACAAGCTCTGGAAATTGCCGATAACTTAATCCGTTCGGGA
The DNA here is from genome assembly GCF_042678145.1 of Pseudopedobacter beijingensis. NCBI lineage: Bacteria > Pseudomonadati > Bacteroidota > Sphingobacteriia > Sphingobacteriales > Sphingobacteriaceae > Pseudopedobacter > Pseudopedobacter beijingensis. The sequence goes on from NZ_JBHUDG010000049.1 coordinate 28,680, forward strand.
GCAATTGATGTTATTGTTATTGACTCGGTTGCTGCTTTGGTTCCAAAAGGTGAGATTGAAGGTGAAATGGGTGATTCCAAAATGGGCTTACAGGCTCGTTTAATGTCTCAGGCTTTACGTAAGTTAACCGGTACCATTAGCAAAACAAAATGTTGTTGTATTTTCATCAACCAGTTGAGAGATAAAATTGGTGTAATGTTCGGAAACCCCGAAACAACGACTGGTGGTAACGCATTGAAATTCTATTCTTCTGTACGTTTAGATATCCGTCGTATCTCTCAAATTAAAGATAGCGACGAAGTAGCCGGAAACAGGGTAAAAGTAAAAATTGTTAAAAACAAAGTTGCACCTCCTTTCAGGATTGCAGAATTTGACATTATGTTTGGCGAAGGTATTTCTAAGGCCGGTGAAATTATAGATTTAGGTGTTGAATACGGAATTATTAAGAAAGCAGGTTCTTGGTTCAGTTACGGAGATTCTAAACTTGGACAAGGCCGTGATGCTGTAAAGCAACTTATATTGGACAATCCGGAATTAGCTGAAGAACTGGAAACAAAAATAAAAGAGATTGTAACAGGCTTACCTGCACAGGAAGAACCTGGAGAAGATTAGTCTTAAATCAACAGCAAAATATAATTAAAGATCATTTAAAACATATACCTTTTTAAAAATCCCCGTTACCAGTAAGTATCGGGGATTTTTGTTAATGCTATACATTAAACCTTACTCCATACTTCCCTTACATTATCTGATAGCTGTAATTAAAATACGAATGAATTATCTCCGTTATTAGAATAGATTATTTGCGCATCAATTATTTAATTTATTTTTGTTTAATACAAACATCAAATCTCAGTATCAAATGCTTAAGAAAACGCTCATTATTATTGCTGTAGTTTTTGGAATCTTCATTATTGCAGCAGCCTGCATTCCTTTATTCTTCAAAGACACCATTGTAGAGAAAGTAAAAACATCTATAAACAACAATGTTAATGCTAAAGTTAGCTTTAATGATCTGGACCTGACTATTATTAGCTCTTTCCCTAAACTGGGCATTCAATTGAATGATCTGAAAGTTGTGGGTATAGATAGTTTTGCTACGGATACGCTTGCCAATATCAAGTCTTTAAAAGTTAATCTCAATATAATGAGTGTGATAAAAGGCGATAAATACGAGATTAATAGCGTAGACTTAAGGGAACCGAAGATTTATGCCAGAGTATTAAAGAGCGGAAAAGCGAACTGGGATATTATGAAACCTGACACTACGGAAAAAGCTCCAGGAGATACTACTCCTACTAATTTTAAGGCCGCACTAAAAAAATATAGTATAGAAAAAGGTAATGTAGTTTATGACGACGCATCTATGAACTTTTATCTGGCAATGGATAACCTGAACCACTCTGGTAAAGGAGATTTTACGCAGGATTTATTTGTTTTAGATACCGATTCTGAAATTGAAAAACTCACTCTAAAATATGCCGGAATCCCCTATTTAAATGGTGTAACCCTAAAAGCGAAACTCCCTCTGGATATAGATATGAAACAGATGAAGTTTACACTGGGTAAAAACCAGATTCTATTGAATGAATTGGTACTTTCTCTGGTAGGTAGTTTAGCTATGCCTAACGATACGGATATGTTGGTTGATGTTAAGTTTAATGCTGAAAAATCTGATCTTAAAAATTTCCTTTCTTTAATACCCGCAATCTATTCTGAAAATTTCAAGGATATGCAAGCTACCGGCAAGTTTGGTTTAAATGGTTTTGCAAAAGGAACTTATAATGAACAATCTCTGCCTGCCTTTGATGTTGATCTGACTATTGAAAACGGAAAGATAAAATACAATGCTTTACCATCTGCGATTAACGATATACAGGTAAAAGCCAACATAGCTAACCCTGATGGAAATCTGGATCACACGACCGTAAACATTCCGGCTTTTCATCTTGCTTTTGATAAAGCACCATTAGACGGAAAATTGATTGTTAAAACACCTATGAGCGACCCGTATGTAGACATGGCACTTAAAGGCACTTTAGATTTAAAACAATTGACTACTATTTTCCCATTAAAAGACATTAAACTGGATGGTATTTTACATGCTGATGTGATGGCCGCCGGTAATAAATCGACCATAGACAGAGGTAATTATGAAGCTTTTAAGGCACAAGGAACTATTTCTGCCAAAAACTTCAATTATTCCGGGGCACAGGTGCCAAAACCAGTACAAATACCTACTGCCCAAATGAGTATCAGTCCACGAAATATAACTTTATCCAACCTGATTGCTAAAGTAGGAAAAAGTGATTTTAATGCTCAGGGAACGGTAAACAACTATTTATCGTATGTTTTCCAGAAAGGCAAGCCATTACAAGGTTCTTTTTCAACTACTTCTAATCTTATTGATGTAAATGAATTAATGGGACCTCCATCGGCTACTGAAAGTAAAAGTGCAGATACATCTAAACTTACCATCATTGAAGTTCCCAAAAACATAGATTTTAAACTGGGAGTAAAAGCAAAACAACTTTACTACGATAATTACGACATTAAAAACGCTCAGGGAGCATTAGATATTAAAAACCAAACTGTCACTTTCAGAAATCTGGCTATGGATATGTTGGATGGTGCTATTAAAATGAATGGTTATTATTCAACTACAGATGTAAAAAAACCTAAAGTAGATGTAGATCTTTCTATTGAAAAGGTAAGCATCCAAAAAGCATTTAAAACATTTAACACGGTTAAACTACTGGCTCCTATTGCGCAATATACTAACGGTATTTTTACTACTAATCTAAAATTCAATTCGGATTTAGGCCCAGACATGATGCCTGTTTACTCTTCTATAGACGCATCTGGCATGGCCAATATTATAGAGGCTGTTTTAGAAGGTTTTGAACCTATAAATAAACTGGCTTCGTCTTTAAATGTTGCCGAGCTTAAAAAATTAGAACTCAAGAATGTATTGGCTAAGTTTAAGATAGATGACGGTCGTTTACAAATTGCTCCTTTTGATATTAAGAAAAACGACATTTTAATGAACGTTCAAGGGTCTAACGGGCTGGATCAATCTATGGATTATAAGGTAGCCATCAATATTCCAAGGACCAAACTTGGAGGACAAGCGAATGAGGCTGCAAATGCATTACTGGCATCTTTAAATAGCAAAGCGGGCACTAATATTGCCCTGGGCGACATGATAAAATTTAATGCTTTAGTTGGTGGGACGATAAAAAAACCAACTGTAAAATTAGATCTATTGAATAATGATCCTAAAGGTGAAGCTACAGCTATTGTCAATCAGGTTATAGCCGATAAAAAGGCCGAATTAGAATCTAAAGTAAGAGAAGAAGCAACAAAAGCAACCGAAAAAGCCAAAGCCGAAGCCCAACAAAAAGTAGATACTTTGAAGAAACAAGCGGAAGAATCCTTGAAAAACGAGGTTAAAAACCAATTGAACAATTTATTCAAGAAAAAATAACAGGTTAAGATAATTACCGGCTATGGCATCCAATGATAGCCATAACCGGTAATTCCAGAATTAAAAGCTTGCAATAAAACACTACTTCAATATCATTTTTTCCAACGCTTCATCTCTGTCATAAATATCTTTTCTAAAATTCAGCTGCCCTTTCCTATCTACAAAGGCAGTAAAGTAGCTTATAAATACGGGCATTTTATCTTTTAATGTTACCCAGGTTTCTTTATTCTGGTGCATAGCAGTATTTATTTTTTCAGCTGTCCATTGAGGCATATCCTCTAATAAAAACTCGGCTAGTTTTACTGGCTCGCTTACCCTGATACAACCATGGCTAAAGGCTCTATCTTCCTGAGCAAAGAGCGATTTTGAAGGGGTATCATGTAAATAAATATTGTAGTTATTAGGAAACAGGAATTTAACCAATCCCAAAGAATTATTTTTCCCCGGTAACTGACGGACAATAGGTAAACCATTTCTTTTGCCAATAATTTCCATATTATGCTGGGCAATATAGCTAGAGTTTTTATTCATTGCTGGTAAAATCTCGTTTCTGACAATGCTCTCAGGCACATTCCAGTACGGGCTAAATACAACATACTGCATATCTCCCTGAAAAACCACTGTCTTATGCAAATCTTTGCCAACCACCACATTACAGCTCCACAACAAACTATCAGAATCATAAACATGCAACTTATATTCCGGGATATTTACACCAAGATATTTTCTGTTTAAGCCTGCCGGCAGCCAACGCGCCCTTTCCATATTTACCACTAAAGTTCTTATCCTTTTACTCAGCGGCACATTCATTTCCTTAATAGTTCCCGGTCCAATTACGCCATCTGCTGTTAGTCCATGCCTTTCCTGAAAGTTTTTCACCGCTTCGGTCAAATCATCGGTATATTTTAAACTTAAGGTATCTCCGGTAAAATCGTCTAAAAAAGACAATCGTTTTTTAATCCGTAATATATTCTTGGAAGAATCGCCCGGTTTAAAAGATTTAACCCCTGCATCCAACACAATATTCGTTATTTCGGGTTCCTTTTCAACTAACCTGTATTTGGTCAAAAACTTACGTAGTAATCCATATTGTCTGTAAACAGGCTCCTTATCAACATTTTCTAAAGATTTTGGGTTTTCAATTAAACTATCCAGTAAAACACCGTAAGATACTTTCTTTCTGGGCAGATACCATTGCACAGATTTACTTGTTTTCTCATCTACCCCCTGCCACACTTCATTCGCAAAAACAAAATACTGTCCCGTCAGCAAAAGCTCTATTTCTATAGAAGGTTTCTTAATATTTTCTGTTAAATTTTCAGAATAGATTAAAGAATCTGTAACCTGCGTATAGGGCACTTTTTCTTCAATACCTTCATCTCCAAGGTTTCTGATTCTATCCGATAGGTTACCTGCCTGTTCAATAAGACCTTTGGTGGTAAACCATGCATAAGCATAGTTACGTTGGCTGTAAAACTTTTTGATACTGTCTTCGTAAATTTTAAGCTCCGGGTAGCCAGCAAAAAAAACAGCAATCTCTGTACTGTCAAAGGTTAATTCAGTTTGTTCGGAAAAGGAACCAGGTATAGTTTCATCCCATTTTTTAAATGCTTCGGTCTTAAGAGAGTCATCCAGTTCTTTTTGACTTTTTTTCCTTTCATTACTACAAGACCATGTAAATAGCACAAGCAGAGCAAAGAAAATATATTGGAAAAACGTGTTATATTTTTTCATAAACAAATTATAGGTTAACTAAAATAAGCAAATTAACCTTTGATTTGTTTTTACCAGGCCGGAAATGTGAGGTAAAATGTAGTTCCCCTACCTTCTTTACTTTCTAAGCTTATTTTTCCTTTTTGTAACAAGGTATAATCACGACAAATAATAAGCCCTAATGCAGTTCCTTTTTCGCTTTTAGTTCCCAATTTAGATTTAAGTCTGTGAGAGAACATATCTTTCTGGTCATTTTCCGAAATACCTACCCCGCTATCGGTTACGGATATAATACATTGACCATTTTCGTTGATGGCTTTTACATCTACATATCCTCCCGGGTTGGTAAATTTTATGGCGTTGTTAACAAGATTACGTATCACTACTTTTAATATCTCTTTATCCGCAGTAACGGTTACACTATTGTCAATAGCTATGGAAAGATTAATACCTTTCCTTTCAGCAAAAGTAGCAGAAACGTCCAGGGTTATCTTAAGATTTTCTAATAATGCAAACCTCACCAGATCTGGCTTCAATCCATCGAGTTGCGATTTTACCCAGGTCAATAAATTATCCATCATTTCATTTGCTGCAACCGTATTTTCCAGCAAACTCTGATTAATTTTGTTCCTCTCTTCTTCTGAAAAGGAAATACTGGATAGCGACTCCAGATAGCTTTGTATAGATGCTAATGGCGATCTTAAATCATGAGCTACAATGGAGAATAGCTTATTCTTTTCTTCATTCAATTTTGCCAGCTCTCGTGTTCTTGTCTCATAAGCATTTTTTTCTCTGAGATAATTCTTCCATATTTCGCCTATGAGCAATAACAACAGAATTAATGTAATAAAATAAGCTATAAAAAGATCATAGAAGCGTTCTTCCTTTCTTTTATACTGACTGGCAATCAGATAAGGATATTTATATTCGATAAACAGAACCGTAATAACCAGGATCAGATTTACCATTAACCAAAATAGATACTGTTTTCTGGGTGCAATAACAATGGTCAGAAAAAAAGCCAATAGAAAATAAAGCAATCCGGCACCATTAATACCGCTACTAAAGAAAAAGTGCAATACAACCAAAATAGTTGTAGTTATCTCAAAAATAACTACAGAAACATCATACTTCCCTAAAAACCTTGAAAGATAATAACAGATAAACACGCCCATGAGCACAACAACCAGCGCATAAGTTAAAAACGGAAATCCGATATAATAATTCAGAGGAATATTGATCAACAAGGCTATCATCCCAACCACGCACACATAATGCAAAACCCTGGTATTCAACTCAAAATCTGATTTATCCCCTATAATATTATTCCAAAATACGTTAAACTTACTTCGTTCCATATAATATTCGCACTATCGTCTCCAATTTCTGTCTTATTTCTCTTACAAATTTCTAAATTTATCAAGTTAAAAATTGATTTCGGTCACATAACTTTAAATTCCCTTAATTTAAATAAATTCTTAATGTCTTTGTTTATTACTTCTTTAAATTCTGGTAGCAATGGTAATTGTTATTATGTGGGCAATAATAACGAAGCTGTGCTTATAGACGTTGGAATATCCTGTAAAGAAGTAGAAACAAGATTAAACAGACTGCATCTAGATATTGGAAAAGTAAAGGCTGTTTTTATTTCTCATGAACATACCGACCATATCAAAGGGCTAAAAACATTGTCTAAAAAACATAAAATCCCCATTTATTTTACTTTTGCTACTTTAGATAACACCAGTTTGAAACTGGAAAACATCAATTATTTTAACGCAGACACGCCCATTGAAGTGGGCGACTTAAAGATTACCGCTTTTGAAAAATATCATGATGCGGCACACCCACATTCGTTTATTGTTGAAAATCATGAATTGTGTATTGGTGTATTTACAGATTTAGGCAGGGTTTGCGATAATTTAATCAGACATTTTAAAATGTGTGATGCTGCTTTCCTTGAGGCTAATTATTGTGAAGAGATGCTCAAAAACAGTCGATATGCCTATTTCTTAAAAAGAAGAATCAGCGGAGGAAATGGACATTTATCTAATAATGAAGCCCTGGAGCTTTTTCAAAACCACCAGACACCAAAACTACAGCTATTGCTTTTAGCTCATCTGTCGCAGGAAAACAATTCACCCGAACTGGTTAAACAGATTTTTGATGCAGCCACTATTGATACACAGATTTCGATTGCTTCCAGAGACTTTGAAACACCCGTTTATTACATCTCCAAAACCTCTGTTCGGAAGTTTGTCGAAGAAAAGCAATTTTCATTATTTTAACCTTTAAAACCACTGAATCAGTAAAACATACCATAAACAATATGGTTTAACTAGTACTTTTGTACTGATGTGAGTTTAAACATACCCATATACGATATTTGTACCATTTCTGAAGACAGGAATGAAGATATTCTCATTAGCAGACTGGATGCCTATTCTCAAAATAATCAGCATTTACACGCTCCGCACAAACATAGTTTTTACCATGTTTTATTTTTCACCAAAGGAAATGGCAGCCACATTATTGATTTTGAAAAGTTTGAGGTTAAGCAGAATCAGATTTATTTCATGACACCAGGACAGGTACATAGCTGGAATTTCGACAGTATTCCGGAAGGTTATATCATCAACTTTTCCCCTTCTTTTTACCAGTCTTTTTTACTGAAACCAGACTATATTGACAATTTTTTCTTTTTCAATGGAATTGCCGAAGATGCAGTAATTAACCTTACAGACGAAACAGCAAAACCTGTAATAGATCTGTTTGAAAGTATTATTATGGAGGCCAACGGAATCGATTTCATGGAAAAGGACATGATAAAAACCTTGTTATTACAAATCTTTATCAAGATATCGAGATTAAAAAGTAATACCTCTAACAGCGTAAAAAACAATTACAATTATACCATATTCAATAATTTCAAAAAACTGATCGAACAAAATTATACAAGATTGAGATTACCTAAAGACTATGCGGCTTTACTATATATAACTCCTAACCACCTTAATGCTTTATGCAACGACTTTGTCAACATTTCTGCGGGCGATTTAATCCGTAATCGCATTATACTGGAAGCAAAGCGGTTGCTCATTAATCTGGATCTGTCTATTTCCGAAATAGCCTATAGATTAAACTTTAGTGATAACTCTAACTTTACAAAATTCTTCAAAAAATACGTTGGGACTACTCCTGAGGAATTCAGGAGAAAAAATTAAATCATTAATATTATGGAAGTTCAAGAAAACACCAAAACTACATACACTTTAACCGAATTTCAGGCAGCATGTAAAGCAAAATGCCCCAGATGCAGACGGGGAGATTTATTTGCCAACAAAATGTATGGTTTTAAATCTCAGATTATGCTGGACAGATGTCCGCATTGTAATCTAAAGTACGAGCGTGAACCCGGTTTTTACTATGTATCTATGTTTGTGAGCTATGCTCTTAATGTAGCAGAAATGGTGACCTTATCGGTAGCCATATATATTCTTAGCGGAACTGAAAACCCTTACATTTATATGGGAATCCTGTTTCTGTCTATTTTTGCCTTATCCCCTTTCAACTTCAGGTATTCCAGGGTTATTTTACTGTATTGGCTTACTCCCGGATTAAAGTTTAATCCTGAAAAAGCAAAGGACTTTCCTCTAATTCAGCCTGACGAGAAATAAATTGCACCTTTTAAATATTTAAATATATCCAAAAGTATTCTCAGGAAACTTTTTCCTGATGAATACTTTATTTACAAAACAGGGAGCCCAATATTTTGAGCTCCCTGTTTATTTTTGATCATTCTTTTCTTCTGTTCAGAAAAAGCTTATTTTATTTTAATCTCGCTAGCTTGTTCGTCTGATTTTTTTCTCATGTAGTTTTTAAAGCCTTCCTGAGTTTTAAACTGAACGTCTGAAAGCTCCCAGGCAGAGAAAAATCTAAACTTTGCTGTCTGATTTTTATCAAACTTCTCGTAAGCAGTAAAGGTATTTTTGATATCGGTTCCTTCATCTCCAATATTCCCAAACTTAAGCCATTGCTTTTTAGGCATAGAAATTCCCATCCCTAACTGATCTTTATTATCTGTTTGTATATCATAGCTATACAATGAGGCAACCTGTTTGTTGATATACTGATGCGATTCTTTTGCCGAAAGGTTAACTATTCCGGTTACCAGTTTAGTGTTTTTTGGAGCTCCTGTCATTTTAACTTTACTTTCGAAAAAGAATTGTCCTCCCCAAATGCTAATCTCTTCTGTTAAAGAGGCTAACTTTCCGTCACCTAAAATATTCCATTCCGGATAATGCATTCTAAAAATTGCTCTTATCGGTCCATCTGCTACCTTTTCATAAACAATGCGCCCCATATTTTTACCACCAAGACGTACAAGCGTATCTTTGCCGGCTACAGGCACACTTACAGCCAAAGAACCTGCTCCTAAAGACTTACCCACAATTAAGATATCCATTCCCCAATTGCTTAATTTATGATAACTATTTCCCGGATTCGCCCCTACATAATCTAAAACCATTTCCGGAATACGCTTACCCCAAATATCTTTTTGATTGCGTACATCCATATAAATTCTAAATCCAACCTTATCATTTTCCCAGGCTGGACCTTCTGTTAACATAGAAGGTAATTGCTGTTTTTTAAAATCGGTATTGGCTTGGTTTGCCGGAACTGAATCTCTGTTTAGGTTTGTACCAAACGTATTATCCGGAAGTCTTCTTTTTTGCCTTACATAAGCCCTAACTACCGGTTTTATTTTAGCTTCGTTTCCATTGTCAACAGATAATTGCAAGTCTTTTTTCTCCAAAGACTTAAAGTTTTGCAAAAATACAGCTTCATCCCATTTACCATCTCCGTTTAAATCATCAAACTGAACAAAAACCGGTGTTCCTTTATCGGAAACTGATATTTTTCCGTTTATCTGTTTTTTAAACTTCTTTTCTAAGAAAGCTCGTTTCAATACTATTAACTCATCTTTCCTCTCCTGTTTAAGCTCATTTATAAGCTGCAGATTAACACTTTGGGCTTTTAATGCCGTTATTCCTAAAAATGAAAGGGATACCAGTAAAATACTTCTTTTGAAATTCATAATTTTTAAATACTAAACCTTCTCTGAAGAAAGCTCTCCAACCATCGATGTGTTTGCCAAAATTACACTTTCTTACCTTTAAAAGACACTTTCAGTTTAGAATTTCCTACACAATTTGTTCATTCCGAATTTCTCCAATTCCCTCTCTATAAGTCGTAACCTTAAAATCAGGAAAACGCCGTCTAAATTTGGAATCGTTAAACACATTATTATGTTCATATCTCGGAAGCAATTCCTGCAACTCCTTTAGTCTTTCATTAAAAAGAGCTCCGACCCGAAAAGTAAATTTTGGTATAACAGAATGTTTCAGTTCCTTTCCATAAACTTCTGAAGCTAAAGCTATAAATTCTTTGTAGGTCGGATAACTTTTGTCAATTGGTAAATGCCATGTCTGCCCAAAAGCATCGGGTGTATTTCCTATTAATGCCGTAGCCCGGCTTGCGTCGGGGGTCCAGATCAGGCTTCTTTTTTTATCATCCCTTAACGGTACTTTCAGTTTTTTATCTTCTTTAATATTATTAAAAATCAACGTATTGGTAATGCTCTGCGTTTTATCCGGCCCGTAAAACTCAGGAGCGCGACAAATAACAGCTTCCAGTTCTCCGGATTTTATTTCTTTTAAAATCATCTCTGCCATTTCTTTTCTTACTCTTCCCTTTCTGCCTACTGGAGCGAAAGGTGTATCTTCTGTAAGCATATGGTCATCCTGTGGATACATATAGGTATTATCAAAAAATACCAGTTTTGCCCCATTAATTTTACAGGCTTCAATTATATTTCTCGTAATTAGCGGAAACTGCTTTTCCCATAGGTCCGAACTCATCGGAAGCCCCAGCGTGAAATATGCAAGTTCACTGCCCTTTACAGCCTCAATGGCTTTCTCACGGATGGATAAATCCGCAGAGAAAAACACATCGGTATCATTCACTTTTTTCGCGTTTCTGCTAACGATTCGGATGTCTGAAGTAAAATTCTTTTTTAACTCCTTTGCCAGTTCTTCGCCAATTTGTCCACTTCCGCCTAATATTGTTTGCATATCTAAAATTATTTATTGCTGTCTTTTATTCAATTCAGACATCACCACTTTTGCCATTTCTTTTGAACTGAAAGGGTTTTGCGCGGTAATCAGATTGTCATCAACTACTACTTTTGAAGTCATCGGAATAAAGGCTTTTTTATAATCGGCCCCTCTTTCTTTCAATGCAGCTTCCAGATTAAAAGGTACTTCTTTTTTTCTTCCTGCCAGACTTTCTTCAAACCAGTTGAATCCGGTAATGACTTTGTTGTTTATTAAATATTTGCCGTTGGACAGCTTAACATTCAGCAATCCACTAACGCCATGGCAAATGGCAGCTACTATTTTACCACTTTCGTATTGATTTTTAACAAAACTTTGTATTACGCTATCATCAGGAAAATCATACATTGTACCGTGTCCACCTGCCAGATATACGAGATCAAAACTTTCGGTTGAAACTTTTTCCAGGTTCCTGCTATGTTTCAGCACTCCCCGAAAGAAAGGGTCACTCCAATATTCCTTAGAAATTTTGTCCAGGGCAAACCACTTTAAACTTTCAGGATCAACTGGTATATTTCCTCCTTTGGGACTGGCAATGGTTATTTCACAGCCTTTTTCTTTTGCTGCATGATAAATATGCGTCAGTTCACTTAGCCACAAGCCTGTTTCCAGCTTACCACTGGCATACATACCTATATTGGTTACTATAATTAAAATCTTCGACATGGTTACTTTTTGGTAACACCAAGTTCGGCAAGAAGTTTTAAAAGCCTAACTCGATATTAAAAACTTCAAAAATCAAGAGACAAAAAGTTACTAAAAACTTTTTTTGCTCCTAGAGGAATTAGCAGAACATCCCTCCTTTGTACAGATAAACCAGAATCACTAAAGCACCATCAGGTTCCAACATAGTCAAGAGGGGTTTCGGACAAGCACAGGCTAGTTTATCAAATCAAGAAGAAGCTGTAGCACAGTTCAGAAACACACCTACACATATTTCATAAGAAACATATATTTTTAACTGTTTTTCATAGCTTCTAATTATTTTTCATACCTTTAAAAGGATATTCATATAAAAAATGAAAAACATCATTTTTCACACCTTATAAGTGTTTTTCAGGAAAGGATAACACCTAGAAGGGGGTTATCTGGTTGGATATGCCGCCATATTAAACGCGTATAGCTTACAGGTTCCTACGCCTCATACTTTATCTATAATAAGTCATAAGCATAAGCAGTACAAAACTTCTCAATGGCAGGTATTCACCCCAAGGCATAAACCGGAAGAGACACTGATGGGCCATTTTACTTTTGCACTTAAATACGAAGGTATAGAGCTATACCTTCTAAAGAAACTTTTTGAAAAACTAGATGCAGATGCTTTGGCCATATCTATTGCTGGAGAGCCTACCGGCCAATACCGCAGGAAGATATGGTTTCTGTATGAATGGCTTATGGGAACTTCGTTAAACCTGCGGGACGTGAATTCAGGCAATTATACCGATCTTGTGGATACAACTATCCAATACGGATGCATGAAATTTGTTGAAAATTCCAAAAGGCATCGCATACGGAATAACCTGCCGGGAACCAGGGATTTCTGCCCTATGGTAAGAAGAACTCCCTTGCTGGATAAATATATGCTTTGTATCACTGTATCATCAGAACAATCATAAAGTATACCGTGTCCACCTGCCAGATATACGAGATCAAAACTTTCGGCTGAAACTTTTTCCAGATTCCTCCTATATTTCAACACTCTCGGAAACAAAGGATCATCCCAATATTCTTAGAAATTTTATTCAGTGAAAACCATTTCAAGCTCTCGGAATCAACATACACATTTCCTCCATTAGGGGCTTGCAATGGTTATTTCGTAACCTTTTTCCCTGGCTGCATGATAAATATGTGTCAGTTCGCTTAGCCACAAACCTATTTCCAAATTACCAATGACATATTCACCTGTATTGGTTACTATTAAATCTTCCGCATGGTTATATTTCATCATCTTTCTATTACTGAAGAAAAGATATATTCACCGGATCCTATTTCAACAGGTACATAGCCGTTTTCCAGTTTTTTTTCCAACTTTTTATTGTTTAGATAAACAAAACCGTTAGTCTTTGCAGGTATATATACCAGTGCCTTTGTATTTACAGGAATACTAACAGTTAAGGTAAACTTATCTCCTTCTTTTTTCCATGAAGACAATATTTCTCCGTTTATAGAATGATACGATACGTTTACATAATTAATTCCTATTCCTGGCACCTCTGGTTTTATGATAAATTTTCTAAATCCAGGTTCCGTATTTTTGATACCCGCCATATTACCGAACATCCACTCATTTACCGAACCAAAGGAATAATGGTTAAAGGAATTCATACCTGCATTATTCTCAAATCCTTTTTCTTTTGTATAACTATTCCATCGTTCCCAGATGGTTGTTGCGCCATTAACAACTTCAAACCCCCATGAAGGATATTCTTGAGACAGCAATAATTTATAAGCATAATCTGTTGCTCCGGTTACCGAAAGTGCGGGTAGCAATGGCTTTACCCCTAAAAAACCCGTAGCTAACTTACCTAAATTTTCATTAATCAAGTCCTTCAGTTTTTCACCTGCCACTTCCATCTGTACAGGCGTTAAAAGGTTCATATAAATGGCATTGGCATAAGCTGTTTGGGTATGTCCATGGAATCCGGTTTCCGGACGGTATTCTATATATCCATTAACATTCCCATATATTTCTGAATTTATCTTTAGCTTCCCTGTTTCATCCATATAGTGCTTCTCAAACGCCTGCTGTATTTTTATTGCGTTTTCTTTAAAATACATTTGGTCGCTGTTTTCGCCAATCGCTTCGGCCATTTCTGCCATTAGCTTATTACAATATGCATAATACATAGTGGCAAGCAAATCCGGCGAAGTTTTCTTCCCGATTGATAACCAGTCTCCGAATCCCCCTTTGGGATTAGTTTCTTCAAATGATCTTTCCTTCAACAGATAATTACCTGCACTTTTCTGTTCCAGAAATTGCATAAATTTTTTCATGTTCTGCCAGTATTTTCTGACGATATGTATATCGCTATAAGCTTTGTATAATTCATAACTGCAGATTATACCAGCTTCCATCCATCCCGGAGAATAGCTGTCCGATGGTCTTATTGCCGCCATGCCATTTTTCATTGGCATAGGTGCATATATCGGATAAGCTCCATTTGGTAATTGTGCATCGTTCAGGTCTTCCAGCCATTTGGTAAAAAAAGCGGCTATATCGTTGTTATAAATGGCCGACTTCATATATACATGAGCGTCTCCTGTCCAGCCTAAACGTTCGTCTCTTTGCGGACAATCTGTAGGGATATCAAAATAATTGGAGCGCTGTGTCCAGACAATATTTTCGTAGAGCTTGTTTACCATTGCATTATCTGTCTCCAACTTGCCTGCTTGCGGTGTTACTGAACTTAATACGACACCTGTAAGTGTTCCTGTATCTGGGCGATATTGCAGTCCCGAAACTTCCACATATTGAAAACCATGATAGGTAAAGGACGGCATCCATGTTTCTTCTTTCGCTTCGCCCTTCAAAATATAGGTATCTGTAGCCCTTGCTTTTCTAAGATTCTCTGTCATCAGTCTGCCGTCAGGATGCAACATTTCTCCATAACGAACAATTATACTGTCTCCTGCTTTTCCTTTTACTTTCAATCTGACAACCCCTGAAAAATTCTGTCCAAAATCTATAATATACTTTCCCTGAGGTCTTTCAATAATATTTTTTGGCTTTAGTTCTGTGTATATCCTTACCGGGTTACCTGGATATACCTGAAGCTTACGTTCTGCTTTATCAGGATATATTTTTACAGGTTTCCATCGCCGCATATCATAATACGGTATATTCCAACCGCTTAATTCCATACGGGCATCATAAGTTTCGCCGTTGAGTATATCGCTTTCCCTTATTGGTCCATCATTGGCTTTCCATGTATTATCTGTAACTATAATTTTTTTTTCCCCGTCCAGATATTCTACCACTATACAAGCTTTTAATACGGGTGTTTCTCCATAAAAAGCTCTGACCTGAGGGCTTTTAACTAACAATGCGTAACCTAAATAACCTGAATACCAACCGTAAGAAAGAATTGCCCCAAATGCATTCTTTCCGATTGAAAGGTTTTCTGTTATATCATATACCTGATAATAAACCCGCCTGTTATAGTCAGTCCAACCAGGCATAAAATAATCTTCTCCTATTCTCTTTCCATTAATATAAAATTCGTGTAAACCTAACGAGGTGATATATAAACGGGCACTTTTTACAGGCTTTTTCAAATCAGTTTCTTTTCTGAGATAAGGAGATGGGGGTAAATGATAATCTGGATTTTTATTCAAACTGTCCAAATTATATCCTATCCATTTTGCGCCCCATTCTATTTTGTCCAAAAGCCCCATTTCCCATGCAGAAATTTCACTCCATTTCCCGGCATTTTCTGATTTATCCCAACTGCGCACTTTCCAGTAGTATGTTTTTGCAGACTCAAGTTCATTTCCTTTATACTCAATTTGATTTGTGGAACCTGATAATATTTTTCCACTATTCCACATATCCGGCTTATTCTGTCCGAGCAATTTGGCAGAGGAAGCTACCATAATTTGATAAGCCTTTTGTTCCTGATTGTTTTCTCTTGATATGAGTTCCCAACTTAAACGGGGAGCTTTTACATCAATTACAGGCTTTACTTTATATTCACAGCGCAGATTTACCGGTTCTATATCAGATAAAGCATAGGCTTTTATAGATACAATAAGTAAAAAAACAATTTTGGTTATCTGTCTTAAAAAAACTATACTCTTCATGCACTTTTATTACTTTATTATTTTTACTCCTTTGGGAGCTTTAATTTCGGTATGAACACTTCCGTTTGCTTTTCTGGTATGTTTAACCTGCAATATACCGAAAGGTGTTGGAAAAGTTCCCTCGGCGTAATCCAAATCCGCTAGATTAGGCTTAATAGTAATTTCTTTACATCCCGGAGCTGTAACTTTTATTCCCAAAACATGTTCTGTTAGCCATGCCGTTGGTCCGGATGCCCAACCATGACATAAACTATGGCGATGCCCAACATAACAATATGCACCGTAATCGCCATGTATATCTTTTTTTCCTGCAGACACCAATTCATCTATTCTTGAAGCATTTTCTTTCCATTCCATATTAAAATCTTCCCAGAATGTAGTAGCTCCTAAATCTAACATCGCTCCCCAAAACTCCCTGATATTGTTTAAAGCCTCCTGATAATTACCTGCCTTTGCTTGTGCCTGCAACATGTAATAGCCATAGAAAGTAGAAAAATTCTTTGTGCCTCCTACAGAAAGTACTTCTTTGTCTGCCTGTTTTGCCGGCATCAATCCGGAAAGAGCCATTAATGCTGCCGCCTGTTTGGAATTATTGTGCTTCGGTACATATTTTTTTAAACCTGACAGTGCGGTTTCGCATAAGCTGGCTGTCTCTCCGTCTTCCAAAATTATCGACAGTTCTTTTCCTACAGACAGAGACCAAACCATCATTGCCTGCAATCCGGCATGTATTCCTTGTTTATCTTCACTTGAAGGCCAGTCTAAAAACCGTACTCCATCCAGTTTTTCCTTGTTGTTTTCGATTTTTGAAACAATCTGCCGGAGCAACCCTTGTAAATACGGTTGTTGCTGTTTTAAATAGTCCAGATTTCCATGATGCATATACCAGTCGTGTTGCAGGATTATCCACCACATGGAATAGGTGCTGATAGTATTCATCCAACCCGGTAAGGGTGTTATGTCTTTTGAAAGGTCTAAACTTTTGGGCACAACTTCATGATATCCGAATACGCTGTTGATTGTTGCCACTTCGGGGTGCATATCTCCTACCCATACTAATCGGTCGCGTTTAATGCCGTCCCAAAGATATTCCTGCATATTGAGATGGACGGTATACGCCCCGGTTTCCCAGATTTTGTTCAACCGTTCATCACTGCTTTTGAATGAACCGAGATAAGGAATATCTCTGTAAACAGATATTGCCCGTACTTCTTTCAGATGGAGTTTGGCGTTTTCATCAATAAGGTCTATCCTCACAAATCTGAAACCCGTATTCCCTGTTTCCAGTTTGCCCAACCAGGGCAGTTCTGTAACAAAATCACGCATAGCATGGTCGTTGGTTGCTCCTTTTTCTCCTATTTCCGACATGGCTTCGCTTACTGATTCGCCAAACCTTATTCTTATTTTTACAGGCCTTTTGTTTTCCCATCTACCTGTTACTAATTGTAAACCGCCATGTATCTCTTTCCCAAAATCAACAAGGAACGATGGCTTCCCTGTTGCATTGCTTTCCAAAACACACAATGCTGTAGATGATAAATCTGCTTGTCCGTTTCCTTCTTTCAAAAGTTGTCCGATATTTTTTATACTCCCTTCTGAACTGTTGCTTTGCCACACTATACGCACCGGACTAAGATATTTCCTTACAAATTCTTCTTTTTGTACCGACTTTTTATCTTTATCTGCAATTTGCTGTGCATATAGATTGCCTGTTATGAGCATTAAGATTATACCTAATATTTTTATCATCTTATTTTCCATTGCTATTGTTTTTGAAAAGCCTGTCATTTTTTATTCCTGACCAAAACCGGAGTTAACGCTTCTTTCCATATCCCATAACCTTTGGCATTCATATGCAGATTATCGCTTATAAAAATATCCGCTAATGGCTCTCCCTGTCCGTCCACCATTTTTCGATATACGTCTACAAAATTTGCATTGCTTTTTTTCCTGATAAAATCTGCAATCAGTTTATTGGTTTCTATAACACGTGTGGCGTTCCATTTTCTGGCAGGACTGGGTTTAATTGCCACGTAGCTTATATTCACCTTTTTACCCAACCGTTTTCTAATCGTATTAAACAGTTTTGCAAAATCTTCGGCAACACCTTCAGGGGTTGTTGTTTTTATTGCTATATCATTATCTCCGCAATAAATAATTACCTGAACAGGCTTATATCTAAAAATTACGTCTTCTGCATGGTATATCAACTGTGGAATTACTGAACCGCCGAAAGAGCGGTTCAGTATGTAATAATCCGAAAAATAGGAATTTACATCTCTCCATCTGGAGAATGAGGAACTTCCCAATAAAAGTATCATCCCGTTTTTTGGCGGGTTTATACTGTCTTGTCTTACAAAACCTTTTACCTGTGGTTCAAATTTGTCTATCTGAGAAAAAGAGTTTAAGGACAGCAGTACAAAGAGTACGGCAAGAATTGAATACTTATTGTTCTTATTTTCCATTAAATTCAACTATTTTTTTACTAAAACGGGTTTAGAATCTGGTGTAAAGGTTAAACCTCTAAACGCTGTGTTTGCAGGGGCAGAAACCAATACTTCTGTTTTCACATCTAATTTATTATTAGCCGCTGCATTATCTGTGATTTTGGTAATTTTACTGTTGTTTGATGCATATAGCACTACTTTTCCGTCTTCTATTGTTCCTGTTAAAGCTGCATTTTTAAATGCTGCTCCGGTTGCTGGCGCTCCAACTTCTGTCCAACGGCTGCCGTCATTCACATATTTACGTAAATATCCCGTACCCTGATCTCCGTTTACATAAAGTAAATCTAATCCCGGAACAGATGGGTCTGTATCAAAGAATACATAACCATGTACCAGAAAATTCAAATCCGGCACATAAGGTACTATCGGAGAGACTCTTGTGGATGATATAGGTGTCCCATTTCCTACTTTGGTAATATATCCGCTGGGATTGGATGTGCTTACATAAAGTTGGTTGTCATATATATTTAAAATCCTTCCCGCATTGGGACTTGGCGGACTAATTCTCTCTGATTTGGAACTTCCTGCATAAATATATCTTATTCCTTCTTTCTGCCCTGCAAACCAGATATCTTTGCCATTTGTTGTAACCGCTGTACGGGTGTCTATAATATCTATTGCTTCGGCTGTGCGTGTATCTATGCCTTTTTTAGAGACCAGAGCAATTACTTTTGGGGTACTGGCTGATTTTAATGCAGTTGCATCCGTTCCGGGAGCAGCATCATAACCTATTAATGTTACAAACTGACCATTGGCTGATAAGGAGCTATAACCTTGCGATTGGTTATTTCCGGATAAAACGAAAGCCGCGTTTGCGCCTTTTCCGGCAATGGGCATAGAGGTAGATTGTACTAAACTTCCTGTTGGGGTATATTCATCCAGAAATACCGGAGCTGCTTTATCGTTCAAACCAGAGCTTCCATCTCCAACTCTTACTACCAATAAATTGTTTGGTTTAAAATCAATAGGCTGAGATTTTTGAGCGTAGGATTTCGATATAAATAGTGATACAGCAACTAAAGAGCCTGATAAAATAGTTTTTAATTTCATGATTGATAATTGATATATGTTAAATTTTAGATTAATTACTCCAGTTGTCTGTACGAAAAGGTGTTACAGGCAATCCGTTTTTATTAAACAGGTTGGGCATCGCTGTGTCTGTGAACCCAAACCGTACTGCTTCAGGTTTCTTTACTTCTTTAGAAGAAACCTCCAATGTATTACCTTTTACTACTGCTTTTGCATCCCGGAAATTACCGTCGCTACCTGCTATCTGTATTTCTGTAATGTCTTTTCCTTTTACAGAAAGTCCTTTTTCCAGATATTTAAAATGAACGATTATCTTATCGCCTTTAATCTCTGACTTATCGTAAACAGGGCTTTTATAATCTGTTTTGTTTTTTCCATAGGTTTCTGCCAATGCCAAATCGGCAAGTCTGTTTGCTACGTCTATCTTTTTTTCCGGATGTATGTTTTTGACATCGGG
This sequence comes from Pseudopedobacter beijingensis, assembly GCF_042678145.1. Classification (NCBI taxonomy): domain Bacteria; kingdom Pseudomonadati; phylum Bacteroidota; class Sphingobacteriia; order Sphingobacteriales; family Sphingobacteriaceae; genus Pseudopedobacter; species Pseudopedobacter beijingensis. The sequence goes on from NZ_JBHUDG010000049.1 coordinate 48,849, forward strand.
CACTAAATCTGTTGTAACCACCATACCTGTTTTAGGCAATGAAAGTACTTTGGTTTGTTGTTCCCGTAAAAGGGCAGAAAGGTTTCTTGTGCCGGTTTTATAATCATAAGGAGCTATCTGTACATAGTAGAAAGGGAAATCATATCCCCATGCCTTTCTCCAGGATTGTATCATAGTTGAGAAAAGCTGCTCATAGCCCTGCCACGTTGGTACATTTGATTCTCCCTGATACCAATATGCGCCCGCTATGCGATAGCCTACTAACGGGTATATCATAGAATTCCATAAACTTCCGGGTGTATGCGGACGGCTTATAGCTGGCTTTTGTAAATCTGCATACGATTTTAAAACCGAGTTGCTGTTAATCACCTCTTCCGGTGTCCATACCTCCGCAGGCGTACCTCCCCAACTTGAATTGATTACACCTATAGGTACATTCAATTCTTTCTGTAATTTCTTAGCAATGAAATATGCTATAGAACTAAATCCTTTGACACTCTCTGGATTTGCGGTTCTCCACGAAGCCCGTAAATCATCCTGTGGATTTAATGAACTGACATTTGGAATATGTAAAATCCTTATCTGATTGTTATTGATAATGGGCAATTCATCCAGCATTTCCTGATGTTTATTCAGTGAATTCCAAACCATGTTAGATTGCCCCGAACATAGCCATACTTCCCCTATCAAAACATCTTCCAGTACAATCCTATTATCAGGAGCGATAAACGCTATTGTATACGGACCTCCAGCTCCGGGAGTTTTTAATGTCGTCCGCCACTTTGCATAACCATCTGTTCGCACTTTAACTGTATCTTTTGACCACGAAGGAATAATCTGGATATACTGAGTTGCACCAGCCCAACCCCAAAAGCTCACTTCTGAATTTTGTTGCAATACCATGTGGCTGGAAAAAAAGGATGGCAGCCTGACCGCTCCTTGTACAGCGACAGCTAAACATAAAACTGTAATGACTAATAAAATTTGCTTTCTCATTTATTTATTTTTAAAATTTAAACACATAATCGCCGGAAGGCACTTTAAAAACAAGCTTTCCGTTCGCATTACGCAGATACTCTATTTCTTTAATCGTGGAAATGGACTTACCGCTTTCCTCTACATCTTTAAGCGATGAGGTTGGAATATATATTTCCGCACTGCTGTTTGCCGGTATAGAAACCATCCAATGTATTTTACCTTTTTCCCGTTTCCATTCGCTTTTAATCAATCCGGTAACGGCATGGTGCGAGGCTTTTACGAAATCCAGTCCGGTGACAAATTCCGGTGACATGGTAATCTTCCTGAATCCAGGGTCGGTTGCACTTGATTGAATTCCTGCCAAACATTCATAATACCAAACCATTAAATCGCCCACCATCATTACGTGGTTTTGCGAATTCATATCCGGTGCTGCTGTATTGCCATTCCATAGTTCCCAAATGGTGGTTGCTCCGTTTTCTAGCATATAGCCCCAGCTTGGATAGGTTTTCTGAGTAGCAATTTTCAGCGCTATATCAGCTCTGCCATATTTGGTTAATGTTCTCATTAACCACTGTGTACCGATTACACCTGTACTTAAATGTCCTTTGTTCTTTACTTCTATGGTATTAATGACACAGTTAAAAACCTGATTGCTGTTTTTTTCAGAAACCATTTCAAAATACAGCGGAAGAAGATTATCTGTAAGTTCTCCGTTTCCATAAAACCCTTCTTCTTTATAATAAGCCTTATTGAAAGCTTCTTTTATTTTTTCTCCTAAATCCTTATAATAAAGAACATCCTCTCCTTTGCCCTGTAGCGACGCATAATTTGCCATCATATTGGTAAAATGATAGTAATAAGCTGTGGATATTAAGGGACTTGGAAATTTCTGGTTAGCACTTATTCCCCTGCCTGCTTCTATAGTTACAGGCGGTGCGCACCAGTCTCCGTAACTATCTTTGTTGAGGATATGATCTGCTGTCATAAACCTGTCTTTCATATACCGCAACCATTTGTGCATAACAGGATATGTTTCTTCCACGGCAGAAAAGTCTCCGGTTTGCTGATAGAGCATATCTGTAATCAGCAACATTACACCAGGCCATGTCATGTTATCACTATAATACCTCCAGAAATCGGGAGCCACATCTGGTAAAGAGCCATCAGTTTTTTGGGCTAATTTGATGTCATTCAGCAATTTTTTATAGATACGGGCATTATCGAACATAAAGTTTTCACCAATTGTACCTATTCCCCTATCACCTAACCAGGGTTGGCGTTCGTTTCGTTGCGGACAGTCCACAGGCATACCTTTATAGTTGCCTGCAGTTCCCCACCATACGTTTTTATAGATTTGGTTAAGTAAGGCATTAGACGATTCAAAAGACCCCACTGTTCGGATATCATCGTATACCATTTTTGCCACAAAGTTTTCTTTGGCTACTTTTCCCGGATAACCGCTTACTTCTACATAACGAAATCCATAGTAAGTGAAAGAAGGCTTCCATGATTCTTTTCCACTTCCTTTAAGGATATAGAGTGCCTGTGCCTTAGCATCTCTGAGATTGGCTACAGAAAGTTCTCCATTAGATTCTAAAGATTCTGCATAACGTAGCTTTATTTGCTCTCCCTTTTTGCCCTGTACAGAAAATTTTACCCAACCTGTAAGGTTCTGTCCGAAATCTATGATATACCTGTCTCCTGATATTTTGGAAATGGAAACCGGGGCTATACTGTCCATTACCTTCATATTTTCGCTCAGTTGGGCTTCATAATTTCCGCCCGGTTCTTGCACAAACTCGGCCTTTAACCATTTGCTGTCATCAAAGCCTGTTTTGTTCCATCCCGGCATTTCTTTGGTCGCATCGTAAATTTCTCCGTCGTATTCATTATTTGACCTTATCGGCCCATCGGCAGTTCCTTTCCATGAATCATCTGAGAATACGACTGCTTCTGTACCGTCTTCATATTTCAGTATGAGATTGAAAAGCAATTTTGGAAACCCGAATGTCTTGATTTTATATTCCTGATGAAGTTGGCGCATGGTATAATAGCGTCCGTTTCCAAGCACCACGCCAATGGCATTTGCTCCCTCTTTTAGTTTATCCTTAACATCAAAAGCATTGTATTTTACATTTTTGGTGTAGTCTGTTGGTATGGGAGCTAAAACGTGGTTTCCTATCTTTTCGCCATTGATGTACAATTCATACAGTCCTAATCCTATAATGTAGGCGGTTGCAGATTTTATTTTCCCCGAAGGCTTAAATTCCTTTCTGAAATATCGGGCAGACAATCTGTTTTCAGACTGGTTTCCGTCCCATGGAAACATCCTGTCGAAACCAATCCATCTTCCTCCCCAATCCTTAAATGGCATTTCGCCAACCTGCGTAGCTGCCCAGTCTTTGTAATTCATCAAACCCTGATGCCAATATGCTGTTTCGCTCCATGAACTTTCTCCCTTATTCGTCCATATTTTTACTTTCCAGTAATAACGGGTATCTTTTTTTAGCTTGTTCCCTTTATAACTTACAAATACAGTGCTGTCTGAGGCTATTTTCCCCGAATCCCATATTTCTCCTTTATCTGCCATCAGATTGTTTTTACTTTCTGAAACCAGTATCCTGTATGTCGTTTGCTGCGTATTTCTATACGATGATTTTATTTCCCAACTCAGATTAGGATATTCCTTATCAACGCCTATTGGATTAACCAACAATTCACATCGTAAATTACTAACGGATATTTGCCCAAATGCAAACCTGAAACCAACCAGCAATACAGAAATTGTTATTGAAATACTTTTTCTCATTTTCCTTATTCTATTTCTTATTCCGGACTATATTGGTTTGTGTAACTTCTATCTTTCTACCGTCGAAAAGATGAAGCACCACTTTAAGGTTGCACTCGCCATCAGGGTATTTTGTAGTATCCCAGAAATTATCATCTCCAAATGCGACATAGGGAGGAGAACTTTCCGTTGCTACTTTCTCATTATTGATATAGAAATCAACAGAAACAGGGTTAGGATAAGAAACTGTTGCAATAAATTTCACTTTGCCGCTAACTGTTGCTGCTTTTTCAGGAGAAGTGATATTCAATGTTCCCTGCGCATTAATTAAGTTGAGGTTTGATTCTTCCGGCAACAACTGCAATTGCACATTATGCGTATTTAAACCTGCTGTAAATGGAGTCAGTGATTTAAAATCCAATATCCTGCTAATGGATTGATTGTCTTCTCTGACGTCAAATTCCAAAGCTGTAAACACCGGAAATTTTTCTCCCTTGAAATAATCGTTGGCATAAAAAGCAAATCTTCCAGATTCTGTACCTGTAAGAAGGTCTGGTTTTCCGTCATTGTTCCAATCTACTACACATGGATAGGTGCAATGCCACGCATCATGACCATCTGAACCTGTCCATTCTACGAATCGGCCACCACGGGCTTTAAGGATGCTATATTCAAATACAGGGTTAAGATTTGTTCCTTTGTTTAGACAGATAGTAAGGTTTCCACCACCTAAATACATGCGTGGTTCTCCCATAATCAGGTCTAAGTTTCCATCACCATCCCAATCTGCTACGTCTATCTGCAAACGTCCATTACCTCCCGGAACTCTTGCAGGCGGTCTTTTTATCAAGATATTTTTTCCGTTTTTATCTTTCAGATTCCCTGATAGATATAATAAAGAAGGATTTTTAGCATCCTGAGAATAAAAAACCAGTTCGCTATCGTCATTTAATAGTATTAGTTCTAACCGGTTATCATTATTCCAATCGGCTACACCTGGTCTGTTTCTCCATGGAGTAATTAACGGTTTTCCATTTACAATAAAATCATGAATTTTCCGGGATAATTTTGGATTAGACTTATTTCCTATATTTTCTATCCATCTTACTTTTCCTAAACAGTCTGCTATTATCAAGTCCAAATCTCCATCCTTATCTACATCTGCCGGTACAACGGTGAGGTATCCCCAATATTGTTCTTCCATCCCCTGCACTGTCCCACCTTCTTTTACAGCGTTTACGAAAAAGCGTTCGTTGGTATCATCTCTTAAATAAATACCTGCTTTAAATTGCGGTGGATTGCCTTTTCCCGCGATGTTTTCATAATACATCAGATTTCCGCTACATCCTCCGCTAATAATATCCAGATCGCCATCATTGTCCCAATCTACGGCATAAGGTGCAGGTGAATCGCTATGTACCAACAGCCCACCTTGCTGATAGAGATCTTTCGGGTTTTCAAATTTTAATTCATCCTTCTTGCCTTTATTAAAAGATATCCAGTAGAAGCCCTGCCATGCAGTAAACACTAAATCTGTGCGTCCATCGCCATCCCAATCTATTGGAAAAGGTTTTAATGACATATCTCCCGATTCATAAGGCTCTTTTTTAAAAACATTCAATGGCAGTTTTTCGTTGACAACAACCGGCTTATCATTTTTGAGTCCTTTGTTTAGCAGTATTTCCGCATATCCTTGTGTTGAACCGATAACCAAATCGGGCTTCCCATCGTTATTGAAATCTCCTGTTTTCATAGAAAACCATGAGGAATTGATGAATTTCACAGGTTTTCCGTCTGTATAGGTTAATAATACCTCTTTTGAAAGTTTTCCGTTGCGGTGAAGCTGCACATAAACGCTTGCTTCTATATTGTCTGTTCGGTTTGAGCGTGGGTGTTTTACATAATACACCCGATCTTTATACCCGTCGCCATCCCAATCTATCATAAAGTCTTCGGGTTCATCCGTAGGATCTTTATCTGTTTTCAATTGCCTGCTTCTTGGCAAAAACAGGGGGGATTGGTTTGAACCTATATTGCGATGCAACCATGTACCTCCGTCTACTGTTTTTCCATAAATATCCCAATCGCCATCTCCGTCTACATCCAATACTTCTAAACCGTAACCTGGCCAGCCTGCCCATAACAGGTTTTTATCGTTAGCAGGATAATTCAATAATTCCCCAACTCCCAGATGAAGATTCTTTTGCTGAGGTAATGGTCCATTTTTTCCTGCCGAAGCAAAATAAATTTCATATTCCACAGCTCCTCTTTTTGCCCGCCATTTTAGCGTACCATTTCGCATATAATGGTCGCTTAACTTAGCTATGGGGTCACCAAAAGAAACCGGGCATTCTTCTGTTTTTCCATTGCCGTATTTTGCGAACAATCTAACTGATGAGGGGTCTACCGGATTAAGCTCTCCTGATGCCAGCAATAATCTCGAAAAATCAAGATCTGTCCATACGGGATCTCCTGAATAATCTGCATCCAGTTTACCTGTAATACGGTAAGGTAAATTTGTATTCCATTGGGTTTGCTTACCTAAAACTGCTTTTCTTTCTATTTTGTAAGGCGTTGAATTGGTGGTCCAGAGTTGAGATTTATCTTTTCCACTTACGTCTTCCAGCTTTATTTCATCTATATATGCTGTGCCGGTTTGCCCGTAAAAAATAATATTGATAGTAGCGCTACTTAAATCAGCAGGCACTTTCATTACTTTTTCCAAATAGCTGTAGCCTTCTTTATTCCGGTTAAATTCTCGTATTTCCTGAAAATATCTTGTTCCTTTAAATTGGATTTCTACAATTGCGTCTCGCCGGTAATTAACGTTTTCTGTTTTCAGCCAAACACTTAAACGTAAAGTTTTCTTCCCTCCCGGATTTAATTTCATAGAAAGCGAAGCTTCATATTTTTTTATGTTACTATTTTTTCCGCCTGTAACTGCCAGACCTCCGTCGCCAAATGCCCCTATCTTAGACAAAACAGACCAGGAAGTATCTGGTGTAAATTTCCATCCTTTTAAGTCGTCCTTTTTACCATTGAATTTTTCATGCAACAGAATATTATCTGCAAACGATAAATTCCAGACGAATAACAAAAAGGCTGTGAGTTGTATCTGCAATATATTCTTATTTATAATCTTCATTTTATTTATCTCCTGGTCTGTTTTTTGGCTTTTATTATTGGTTGTTCGCTATAAATTTTTCTGACTGTATCTTACCTTCTGCATTAAGTAGAGCTACATAAATATTTCCGTTCTTAATTCCCTTTGCAGGTAGTATTACCTCATTCGCTCCTGTTTCAATAACAATATCTTTATTGATTATTGCCTGTCCTGCAGTAGTATATATAACTATCTTTCCGTTTGATTTTAATGCAGAATTAAACCTGACTACAACAGATTGCGCTGAAGTGTAAACTGTAAATTCTTCTAAAACAGCCAGTCCTGGTTCTACAGAAATAACTGATGACAGTTTGTTTTTTCCATCATAATCAACTTGGTTTAAACGGTAATAGGCTGTTACATTTAAAGGATTTTGATCTTTAAATTCATAATTTATAGCTATATCAGAATTATTGTTGCCCTTTACATTGCCTATTACATTGAAAGATTTTCCATCTGTAGAACGAAGCACTTCAAAATGTGAGTTGTTTTGCTCTGAGGAGGTTATCCAGTTAAGTTTCACAAAGTTTTGTTCTGCTTTTCCGGTGAATGAGGTTAATGTAACGGGTAATGTTGTTTTGGCTACAGTACCGGGTGTGAAAGTAAGGCTTCTGAATGCCATATTTGGTCCTGCTGTAATTACATCTGTAACAGTTTGATTTAAATTAGCGGTATAAGCTGCATTATCTACTATTTTTATAATTTTATTATAGCTTCCTGCATATAATGTTGGTACGCCATCTACTAAAGTGCCGGTAAGCGTTTTCATATTGACAAATGAGCCACCTGCTACAGAACCTTTATTTGCCCAAACATCGTTATCAGGATCTGTACGTACAAACTTCTGTAAGAATCCTCCACCCAGCTCAGTAACAAAATACAATAAATCATTTCCCGGTACATTGGAATCCACATCAAAAAACACAAAACCATTTGCAGTATGTTCTACCGGAAGATTAGAGCCTGTTGCCTCTAATCCACTCACAGCTGTTGCCGTTGTAGCTGTTGTAGGTAAACCATCACCAATTTTGGCAATACGGTAAGGATTCTGATTAGTGCTTTGATATAACTGTCCGTTATAAATGCCTAACCCTCCTCTTGTTGGGGCAGGAGTTCCTGTAAGTTGTACAGATGTGCTACTTCCTACAGTAGTATATTGCACACCTAAAGTTTGTCCACCAAACCATATAGAATTACCGTCTGTAGTTATTGCTGTACGATTGTCTTTATTGTCAATATTTACGGCTGTGGACGTATTAATTACAGGAGACGAAACGCCGTTTGATACAATAGCTATCACTTTGGGAGTTGTAGATGCCTGCAAAGTTGCCACGTCTGACCCTACAGGGACTTCATGTCCTGCTATAGCTAAGTATTGACCATTTGGAGATAGGTTACCAAACCCATGAGTTGAACCTGTTGCTCCTCCAACCACAAAACCATGATTTGCACCACTTGCTGTAGTTGGTATCTCTATTGTTTGCACATATTCACCTGCCGTAGTATATTCATCTAAATATGCCGCAGCTGCATTAACCGTTAAGGCTGTTGGTCCTGTACCTACCCGAACAATAACCAGATTATCCGCTGTAAAATTTTGTTGTGCTTTTGAAATACCAGCACCAAGCAGTAAAACTGCCAGACTACATAATGTAATTTTCCTTTTCATATTGTTTATATTTAGTTATTTAACTGGCATAAACTTCTTACTGATTATTTCTCCATCTGCATTTAATACAAGGACATAAACAGAATTTCCATACATTCCCCTTACCGGAATATTGAATAAATTTTCCCCTTCGTAAATAGTGAGATTTTTTTCTCCCAATAGTTTTCCTGATATATCGTAAACAGTGGCCTTTGTCGGAGTAGATTTAGAATAGTAAAGTTTTACAGATACCTGTTGACTGGTTATTGATGCAGAAGCAATAATATTTTCTGACTTTAGAACTCCTCGTTTCACAGATATTATTCCGGAGAGACTCTGTTTTGCATTTTCATCAACCAATCTTAATCTGTAATAGGTAATACCATTTAATGGTGCTTCGTCCCTGAATGTATAATCTGTATGCTGTTCTGCTTTCCCCTGTACCTTACCTATACCCGAAAATACAGTACCATCTGAGGAACGCAATACATCAAAGTAAGAACCATTCTGTTCTGTAATGGCTTTCCATTCCAGATCTACGTAATTGCCCGAAACTTTTCCGGTAAAAGATGTTAAGGTTATTGGTAAAGTCTTATTTGCTGCAATCAACGCTTCTTCTTCCAGCAGTTGCAATTGTATATTTTGTGTATTTAAACCTGTGGTATAAGCATCCAGATTATTAAAATCCAATACTTGAAAAACACTGTCCTGTTCGCCTTGAAATTCAAAGTTTTCTGCTGTAAATACAGGATATTCATCACCAACAAAATAATCGTTAAAATAAAGCGCAAACCTGCCGGTTTCTGTTCCTGTCAATAAATCCGGTAATCCGTCATTGTTCCAGTCCACCATGTTAGGATAGGTACAATGCCAGGCGTCATGTATCACAAAACGGGCATCTCCTCTTATAGGAAGCACTCCTGTTTCAAAAACCGGATTTACATTTGTGCCTGTATTTTTAAACAAGAGCAAATTACCTCCTGTTATACCATTAGCAGTAATAAATGTTCTGGGATGGCCAATAATTAAATCCAGTTTTCCATCGCTATCCCAATCTCCAACTTCAATCTGTGTTCGACCATTACCTCCGGGATGCGAGTAGTTTACAACCGTAACAGCGTTGTTATTCTGATCCTTTAATTCCGTCCCTCTTATTAAAACAGACGGATTGGTTGCCGATTGAGAATAGAAAATAAGTTTACTCCTGCTGGAAACAATAGTATCATTAACCACAATGAGTTCAAGCCTGCCATCATTGTTCCAATCCGCTACTCCCGGTCTGTTTCGCCAGGGTGTAATAAACGGATCTCCGTTTACTATAAAATTGTGTATGGCAGAAGACATTACCGGATTTTGACGAGTACCTATATTTTCTATCCATCTCACTCTGCCCATACTGTCAGAAATAATCAGGTCTATATCCCCGTCATGGTCAACATCTACAGGCACACAGGTCAAATATCCCCAATATTGCTCTTCTAATCCCTGAACAGTTCCTCCTGATTCTACTGCATTAACATAAAATCGCTCTCCATTTTCATCAGTAACAAATACTCCTCCCTTAAATTTGGGGACACTTCTTGTCCCTACATTTTCAAAGTACATCAGATTACCATCTGCTCCTCCGCTAATGATATCCAAATCGCCATCATCATCCCAATCTACCGTATATGGCGAAGAGGAATCATCATGTACCATTATTCCGCCTTTCTGATATAAATAAACAGGGTCATCAAAATCAAATGTGTTGTTAACGCCCTTGTTCATAGATATCCAGTAAAAGCCCTGCCATGATGTAAATACAATATCTGTTTTACCATCAGCATTCCAGTCTATTGGAAATGGTTTCAAAGACATTCCTCCGGAAAGTGTAGCATCTGAAGCATACAGATTAAATGGAAGTTTGGTTAATTGTGCCGTAGGTTTATCGTTCACTAATCCCATATTCAACATAACTTCTGCTGCACTATTGGCTGTACCTGCTACTAAATCAATTTTACCATCATTATTGAAATCTCCGGCTTTCAGCGAAAACCATGTTGAGTTTTCAAAGACCACATTGTTTCCACTGCTGTCTTTTAATGGTTGCCCGGCTATAAAACTTCCATTTCTATATAATTGTACATATATAGTGGAGGGTATATTATCATAACGGTCTGTTCTGGTAGGTCTTACATAATATATTCTATCCTGGTGTCCATCACCATCCCAGTCAAAATAAAGATCTGCTGGGAAATATGTGGGTTTTATATCGTTCTCCAGAGGTCTGCTTCTTGGCAGAAAAAGTGGAGAAGCGTTAGTTCCTATATTTCTGTGCAGCCAAATTCCCGAATCGGAAGTTTGTCCGTAAATATCAAAATCTCCATCGCCATCAACATCAATAACTTCTAATCCTGCACCAGGCCATCCTGCCCATAACAGATTATTTTCGTTCTCGGGATAATGTAACAGTTCTCCTACTCCCAGATTAGGCATTTCCGAAAAATAAACCTGTCCTTCTGCACCGGCTATGTCAAAATATATTTCATACTTTACAGCTCCGTTAACAGAACGCCATTTTAATGTACCATTACGGTTATAATGATCTGCCAGATTAGAAACAGGGTCGCTTAAAACAGCTTTACATTCTATTCCCTGCCCATTTGACATTCTTGCAAAAACACGTATAGAATCCGGATTTACAGGATTACGCTCTCCTGCGGCAAGCAATAGTCTTGAATAATCAAAATCTGCCCATACTGGCTCATCTCCATTTCCTGTATTGATATTTCCGATGATACGATAGGGCAAATTTGCTAACCATGAAGCTCCGCCCGATACAGGAACTTTCTCTACCCCATACGGATTAAAATTACTGCTTCCATTACTCAGGGAATCGGTAATATCAGTTATCTTGATTTCATCAAAAAATGCTTTGCCTTCTGTTGCGTTTAATCTTAGAATTAATCTCAGGTTTTCTGTTCCTGCTGGTATTTTCAGGTCTTTCTCTAAATAATTAAACCCTTCAGAATGAGATTTAAATTCTGACATAGTCTGACTGTAATTAGTCCCTGCAATCTGTACCGTAGCTATTGCATCTCTTCCATAAGGAATATTTTCTGTTTTTACCCAGCATCCTACTCTTATTATTCTATCCTCTGTTAAATTCAACCTGAAGGGCAGCACCGCAGTGTAGGTACTACTTGTTGAGCTTGCCTGCGCTGCCAATGAACCATTGCCATCTAAACTTGTTACATTATTAACTGTCCAGGCTGCATCGGGGGTAAATGTCCAGTTTCTTAAATCTTGTTTTGTTCCGCTGAACGTATAATGAAGATTGTTATGGTTGGTGTATTGTGCAACAGTTCCCGGAGTTAGAGTTAATCCCTTGAAAGCAGTTTTTACTTCTGCTGATTTTAATAAGGTAATTGTTGCCGACAGCGTATTTCCATAAGCTGCATTGTCAGTAATTTTTATGATTTTGCTTCCTCCAACGCCATACAACACAGGAACACCATTTACCAATGATCCTGTAAGACCTCTTACAGACGCTAAATGCCCTCCCGAAACAGAACCTATATTTACCCAGGTAGAATTAGCAGCGTCATATTTGTATTTTTGGAGGTCTCCGCTTCCCAATTCACTTACAAAATATAGCAGGTCGTTACCCGGAATGTTAGGGTCTACATCAAAGAAAACATAGCCACATGCCGCATGTTCGGCAGGTGCATTTGTCCCGGTTGCAGGAATACCGGATATAGCTGTTGCTGTGGTTAATGAAGTAGGCAAACCATTTCCTATCCCGGCTATACGGTATGGATTCTGGTTAGTGCTTTGGTAAAGCTGCCCATTAAAAATGCTCACCGTACCTCTGGTTGGTGAAGGTGTTGCCGAAACCTGTACCGAGGTTGTACTGCCTAAAGTTGTATATTGCACTCCCTGAGATGTTCCCCCAAACCATATGGAATTACCATCTGTAGTTACTGCAGAACGGTTGTCACTATTTCCTATGGTAACAGCAGTTGTTGTGTTAATTACAGGCTGTGTTGTTCCGTTATTGATAACTGCAAATACACGTGGTGTAGAAACATTCTGCAAAGTAGCCAATGAAGTTCCCACTGCAGCATCATAACCAGGCAAAGCAAGATATTGACCATTGGGTGATAAATTCCCTGCTCCATGCGAAGTGGCTGAACTTCCACCGATAACAAATGCGTGATTAGCGCCACTAGCTATAGCCGGAATTTCTACTGTATTCACCAAAACTCCGTTAGGCGTATATTCATCCAGATAAACTTTTTCTGCATTTGCAGATAGAGTTGCTATGCCATCTCCTATTCTCGTAACCAGCAGGTTATCTGGTTTAAAATTTGCATTTGCTGTTGGCGGAATAAATCCTTTATTGCTTATATAGGTAAGTGTGCTTCCCGGAGTAAAAGTCAATCCTCTGAAAGCAGTTTTCCCCGAAACAGCAGACTGCACCAATGAAATGTTTACAGCTAATGTATCTCCAAAATATGCGGCATTATCAACAATTTTTATAATCTTATCTGCCCCTACACCATACAAAACAGGTACATCATTTTCCAGCGAACCGGTAAGCCCTCTTACAGAAGTTAACAAACCGCCTGACGAAGAGCCTATGTTTACCCATTTGGAGCTGTTTACATCGTATTTATATTTTTGAAGATTACCTCCTCCCAATTCACTTACAAAATACAACAGATCGTTACCCGGAATATCCGGGTCTACATCAAAGAAAACATAGCCACATGCCGCATGTTCGGCAGGTGCGTTTGTTCCGGTTGCAGGAATCCCCTCTATAGGAGTAACTGTAGCGGAAGATGTAGGCAAACCACTCCCTATTTTTGCAATACGATAGGGATTATAGTTGGTACTTTGGTAAAGCTGTCCGTTAAATATGCTTACTGTACCTCTGGTGGGTGAAGGTGTTGCAGAAACCTGTACTGAGGTTGTACTGCCCAATGTTGTATATTGTACTCCCTGAGATGTTCCTCCAAACCAGATAGAATTACCGTTTGTTGTTATTGCAGATCTGTTATCTCCATTTCCTATGGTCACTCTTGTTGTAGTATTAATTATAGGCTGTGTTGTTCCGTTACTGATAATTGCAAAAACCCGGGGTGTAGCAACATTTTGCAAAGTAGTTAATGAAGTACCTATTGCAGCATCATAACCTGACAAAGCAAGATATTGACCATTGGGTGATAAATTCCCCGCTCCATGCGAAGTGGCAGAACTTCCTCCGATAACAAAAGCATGATTACCGCCATTGGCTACAGCAGGAATCTCTACGGTATTTACCAGAACGCCGTTAGGCGTATATTCATCCAGATAAATTTTTTCTGCATTCGCAGACAGGTTTGACACACCATCTCCTATTCTTACAACCAATAAATTCCCGGAAGTAAAATTAGCATTAGATGTTTGTGAGCTCACATTTTTACTGCTTAGCAAGCTTACAAACACATATAAGAAAAATAGCTGTCTTCTCATATTTATCGTTTATAATTTTGGAAAATGATAGGCATAGAACTCTCCTGATAGAGTTCTCTACCTACCTTATTTCCATATTTATTAATTGATTATCCTATCTTTAGAATATTAATATCCCGGGTTTTGATTTTCAAGACCTATTGCCCTATTGGTTGATACCTCTCTATCTGGTATTGGATACAAATACATTTTTGGATCATAACTAACTTGCACCTGTTGGGCTTCATATGAATTAGTAACATGATCTTCTATTTTCTCTAATCTTTTTATATCAAAAAATTCATGCAACTCTCCTGAAAGCTCCAGTAATCTTTCTAGATGTACTGCATCTCTGAACGTGTCTTTCGTGAGTCCCGACAATGCCCCTGCATTAGCTCTTAATCTTACCTCATTAATTGCAGAATATGCGTTATCCGGACCGTTCACTTCATTTTCTGCCTCAGCATACATTAATAAAACATCCGCATATCTCAAAACCAATATATCTGTTGCATGTCTTGTATTAGCAGGCGCTTTACTTGGACCATCTTTATATTTTCCTAATGCAATTCCCAAAGGATCTCTATAGGTACTTCCCGGGGCGTTATATGTAACAGTAGCACCATTAACAGCTACATAGCTCGATATTAATGTAACATCACGACGTTTATCTGACGTAGCAAACAAACTTCTAAAATCAGTAGTAAAACCATAATTGTACTGCCCGTTTGCTGTTGCAAAAGTAGAATTCAAAGGAGCAGCAAAAAATGGAAGAGCACTACCTCCCGATACTTGTGAATAAGAAAATTGTATAGCAAAGATGGCTTCTTTATTTGAAGCTTCTTTATTTACATCAAAAAGGTCTGCATAATTCGGTAGAAGATCTACATTATATGTTGCCTTATTGTCTATAACTTCCTTTAGCTTCAATCTTGCCAAATTCCACTTATCAGTTTGTTTTAAAGGAAAACCTGCCATCGTTAAATACACTTTCCCTAATAAAGTCTTTGCAGCACATTCCGTTGCCCTTCCTCGTTCAGAACTGGGTCTTATTTTCGGTAAATTGTTAGATTCTGCATATTGTAAATCTGCAACAATTAGATCATAAATCTCCTGCTCTGTACTTCTTGGAGTATATACAGTAGAAAGTCCTTCGGTTTCTCCTGTTTTCAAAGGAACTCCTCCATATAACCTCACCAGATTAAAATAACTTAAGGCTCTCATAAATTTGGCTTCTGCAACAAACATTCTCTGCAAAGAGTCTGTCATTTGGATGTTTGGTACACGGCCAATAATCGTGTTTGCCCTGTTTATCGCTTCGTAAGCATTATTCCAAACATTAGCAATCCTATCATCAGATACACTGAAAGAAAATTGGGCAATTGACTTATGTACGGGTACTCTTGTTCTTACATATTTATTGGGTAACAAAACCATAGTAAACAGGTTATGTGTCCAAATATGTTCCCTGTTTAAAGTGTTATACACGCCCATCAAAGCTACCTTTGCCTCATCTGCATTACTAAAATAATTTTCAGGTGTTAAAGTCGAATAGGCTTTCTCGTCTAATTTTTCGCATCCCGAAAATAACATCATTATGAATGATATACATACAATTGAACTTATTCCTATATTTTTCATAACTAATATTTATATCACTATTTTAAATTACATTTAAGACCTAATTGAAAAGTTTGAGATCGCGGATAAGACCCTAAATCTATGCCGGGTAAAAGATTGCTATTACCAAAAATCCCAACTTCGGGGTCGAAACCAGAATAATTTGTAATAGTTAACAGATTTGTTGCCGACGCACTAAGTGTCAGATTTCTAATAAAAGATTTATTGATTTTAAAATCATAAGACAACGTAACATTCTTCAAACGTATATAGCTACCATCTTCTATATAGTAATTACCTGGTTGTAAATTAGCCATCTCTGTTCCCAAAGCCGGATAACTAATATCGTTCGTAGGGTTTTCTGCTGTCCACCTGTTCGCGAACCAGTCTGCTGATTTATTCAAATAAGGCATTCCTGTTGATAAATATGCCTTTGTCAGATTCATGATATCATTTCCCAACACTCCCTGAAAGAATACCGATACCGACAACTTTTTATAGGAGAAATCATTAGTGAAACCAAAAAGAGCTTTAGGGTTAGGATCTCCTAAAATTTGTCTGTCTGCAGCTGTTATAATCCCATCGTTATTAGTATCCTTATAAAGCCACTGTCCAAGTCTCCGCTCATTATTATACATGGCAAAAGTTGGTTTTCCGTTCTCATCAAAATCAGATTCCTGTATTAGTCTTTCAGCAACCAATCCCCAATAAGCAGGAAGAGTACCTCCATTTTGAACAATAGTGATAGGAACATTCCTGATAAAGGACGCTGCTGTAGCAGGAGCAAGACCATAGATTTCACTGTTTCCTCCTAACTCCAATACCTTAGACCGATTCATACTGATATTAAAACCTGATGTCCATTTTGCAACTCTATTATCTATTAAATCTGCTGCCAGAGCAAATTCCAGTCCTCTGTTCCTTACAGATCCCATATTAACAGTTGTTGTTAAAAATCCTGATGAAGCTGGGATATTGAAAGATTGTAATAATCTATCTGTTTCTTTATTGTAGGCATCTGCTGTAATTCTGACACGGTTTCTCCAAAATGCCACGTCCAAACCTATATTAGCTTGTTTGGATTGTTCCCATGTCAAATCCGGGTTTCCAACTGAAGTAATAGAAGTTCCTGATATAATAGTCTCTCCCGAAGCATAATTAGTACTGGAAATTCTGGAAAGAGAACCTAATGGTGCAATAGCCTGACTACCTGTAATACCATAACTGGTTCTCAACTTTAAATCTGTTACAGTACGTTTCAGTCCAGAAAAAAATGGTTCATTAACAATTTTCCATGCAAAAGCACCGGAAGGAAAATATCCCCATTTGTTGTTTTTAGCAAACACCGATGATCCATCTGCCCTTCCTGCAAAAGTGAACAAGTATTTACTTGCAATATCAAAATTACCTCTTATATAGTAAGATTTTATTACACGTACCACTTTGCTTGTTGATGGTGTATATAATGTTGTTGCAAACTGCACTCCATCAGTATTTAATATATCATCAGGGAAACCAGACACTCTTGAGCTATATGCTCTGGATTCATTCAATTGATAAGAAGTTCCTGCGACTGCATTTAATTTATATTTGTTTGCAAATACTTTTGAATATCTGAAATATGCCTCTGTAACATAATTGATATTGGTATATTTATTTACAAAAGCCATACTGTTGTACAGAAACCCTAAGGCTGTAGGTCTTGGAAAATAAATATCCCTTTCACTATACCTCCTGGTAGACCCTACATTAGCTACAAATCCTAAATCTTGAGTAATTTTATAATCACCCTTTAGTTGGGCAAAAGAATCTTCATTTTTAGTTTTGTCTTTCTTTTGAGTTACCAGAAACAATGGATTTTCAAAAAAATTACCATCTGAGTCACCAGATGTTGTTCCTCCCCATGGGCCTGTACCTGTTGCATCAACCGGTATAACAGGGTTTGCTCTCAAAGCCAAATAAATGGCATCACCATGTATAGTAGCTGCTGCCGCTCCGGGGTTAATCCTATTATTTGCCGAACTTGTTATACTTGCAGTAGTCGATAATGTAAATTTTTTAGAAATGTTATTATCAAGATTAATCCGAAGATTTCCTCTTGTCATTTTAGAGTTCTTTACTACCCCACTCTCTTCAAAATAATTACCTGATATATTATATCTTGTCTGGCTGTTTCCTCCATTGATGCTGAGATTATATTTTTGATTAACTCCAGTTCTTAATATTTCATCAAGCCATCTGGTCCCTATGCCTGCCTGTTCTGGCGTCGGTCTGTATTCAGAAGAACCATCATAGTAGGGAAAAACACCTCTTGATTGATTCCACTCATTTTGAAACTCTGCATATTGTTGGGCCGTACCCACTTCAGGCAAATTGATGATACGACTAGTCCCTGTCAATACATCAAATGAAATATTGGTAGCTCCTTCACGTCCTCTTTTTGTGGTGACAATAACAACCCCATTAGCTCCCCTTGCTCCATATATTGCAGTAGCAGAAGCATCTTTTAAGACTTCTATAGATTCTATATCATCAGGATTTATACCTGAAAGCGGATTCGATTCCTGACCATATCCTGTTCCCGATGCTTCTGTAATTGTTGGCATCGGATATCCATCTATTACATATAAAGGCTGATTATCTCCTGAAATAGAATTTCCTCCTCTTATTCTTATAGCTGCATTTCCTCCAGGTTCTGCAGATGTTGAAGTTACCATTACACCTGCCGCCCTTCCCTGTAGCTTTAAATCAAACGTTGCTGCCGGTACTTTTTCCAAATCTTTTTGTGAAATACTGGAAATTGCCCCCGTCAGGTCTCCTCTTTGTACAGTCCCGTACCCAATAACCACGATTTCATCTAACCCTTTAGGTTTTCCTTTAAGCGCTACGTTTATTTCTCTGTTATTAAGAACAATCCTTTCCTCCGTAGCAAACCCTAAATAAGAAAATATCAGAATGCTGTTAGAACTGGGAACTTTGATAGAATATCTACCTTCTGTATTAGTTACCACTCCCGCTATCTGATTTTTTACTCCCACACTCACTCCTACCAACGGCTCTCCATTCTCATCAGTTACTCTACCGGTAACATTCGCAGAAGGTTGGGCTACAGCTTTACTGATATTGCTTTTAATAATTACAATCTTGTCCTTCTCATTAAACACCATTTGAACATCATGCCCTACAAAACACCTTTCCAACACTTCTTTAAGTGTTTTATTGCTCAGGTTTAAACTGATACGCCCCAACTTTTTAATGAGTGCAGCATCTGCGGTAAATGTATGGCCTGTCTGCTGGGTTAATTTGTAAAAAACCTCATTGATACTGGCATCTTTTACCTGAATGTTCACTTTCTGTGCAAAAGACGATGCGCTAACCTGTAAAAAGGCAAGCATCAGGATGATAAAGCTGAGTTTCATGACTAACAAAAATTTATAGGTATAGCAGAACTGCTTCCTACACGTTAATGCAGTAATTTTTTTATACATTTGGCTAGGTTTAATTAATTCGTGTCAACAATTAGTTATCCTATCCGATCCCAAAGGGACTGGCAAACCGGGAGTGCTCCAACACTCCTGGTTTTTGATAACCCTACAATAAATTATATCAAATATTTATATAAAGTCCAAAATTAAAAAACGCAGTTAACTCATTTATAGATTAATACAACAGCATTTATGTAATCTAAAATCGGAATTTATATAATTCAATTATCTTTTTCTTCTACTACAGTTATCCTCCTTTCTTTACCGGAGACATCTCCCGGAGCTATTATAAATTTAACTTTGTTGGTCAGTTCTATCGATCTGAGTAATTTCACTACGTCTCTGGATCTTAAATAGTTTCCATGAAAATAGACATTAGATAAGTCCCCTTCATATTCAACTTCCAGATCGTACCAATTCGACAGATCTCTCATGATGTCTTTAATATTCGCATTGTTGAAAACAAAATATCCGTCTTTCCATGCAACCTCATTGTATGCATAGGGCATATCAGCCACATCTATCTGTTTACTGTCATTTACAGCCATTTGTCCTGGTTTAAGAACTGTTGGCTGCACTAGACCCGCTGACGAAACCTTTACAGACCCCTCTAATAAAGTGGTTTTCGTCAACTGAGTATTGTATGCGTTAATATTAAAATGAGTGCCTAAAACTTCTACCTCCTGTTTATCTGTGACAACAATGAAGGGCCTGGTTTTATCTTCGGATACTTCAAAATACCCTTCGCCCTTTAAGATAACTTTCCGCTCTTTTAGTGAAGAGAAAGAAACCGGATATCGTAACGAGGATACTGCATTCAGCCACACTTTTGTGCCGTCTGGCAGATTGATCTGATATTGCCCCCCCTTGGGTGTTTCCACGGTATTGTATTCATTTGAATTTGCTTTTTGAGAGGCATTTGAAATGGAGTAAACCAATTGACCATCCGCTGTTTTTGTGATGGTAATTCCGGATTGTTCTGCAACATGACCTTCTTTGGTATCAGATACAGCAATACGATCTCCGTTCGCCAAGGTCAGATAAACTTTACTGCTATCCAGTTTCATATGACCTTTCGCAACTGTTTCTGTTTTTATCTTATTATTATCCGACTGATACAAATACAATGCGATACCTAAGCATAAAAGAACAGTAGCTGCAACAGCTATCCTACTCCAAAGCTTATAAATCTTTCCTGACTTAAGCTCCGCTTTGTCGTTATGCAAAATTTGGTTTAATATACGTTTGCGGCTGCTATCGCTCAGGCTCTCTATTTCTGTTTGATTTTGAAAAGATTCGGAAAGAATTTCCTGAATTTCATTCTTGTGTAAAGGATCCTCTATATAACTCAAAAACTCCTGCTCTTCGGAGAGCGTACTTGTATTAGACAAGTATTTCCGGAATAGTTCCAAAATTCTGTGTTTATTATCACTCATTAGATTAAGACAGCTTAATTTGGGCTTTTGGTTTATTAATATTGACACATAACCGGAATGACCGGGTAGTCATTTTTGATAAAAAAGAGAAACAAAACTGTAACTATCTAAAAATAAGATAATTAATTTAAATCATTTTGTCTGAATAACTAATGATACGGACGGATTTTACGGAAGACTGGTATACAAATAGAGATTACAATGCAAATTAATCTGTGGAATCCGGAAATCTTTTAAATCTGTGATTCTAACATTTTATTAGCTGTTTATCTTCAACAGAGTCTAAATATATTGGTAATTTAGGTTTAAAGCTCAAAAAAGAAAAATAAAAGTATCTGATAGGATAAGCCGTTCTTAATTAAATGACTTCGGATACTTTTTAGCGCCAGCTTCATGTGGTAATGTACAGTTGCCACAGATATATTCATTTTAGCTGCTGCCTCTTCATATTTAAGACCTTCTAAATGACATAACCTATAAACGGTTTTTTGTTGCTCCGGGAGGGTATCAAGGACCTCCTCTAATATTCTTAATGTTTCGCGGTAATCTATAGTTTGTTGGGTATGGTTATCTTCATCTGAATAAGACAATACCATCTCTGCCCCTGTTTTTTGCCTATAGGCTAGTTGCCTGAGCAGATTAAAAGAATGATTGCGAACCAATATATTCAGATAACCTCCAAAATTGTCAACTTCCCTTAGTTTTTCTTTACGTTCCCATATTTTAATGAAGATATCCTGAACAATTTCCTCTGCAATTTCATTGGAACGCATTAACTTACGACCAAATGAAAACACATACTTTTGATAATAATCAAAAAGTTCACAGAAGGCTGATTCGTCCCCTTCTGCAATTTTCATCAATAGCTCGCTTTCGTTATAAATAGGTTTAATTGCCATAATGCTCTCCGCTGGCTAAAAATTTATGGAAAAACCACCATCAATAATAGGTATATTTTTCGATAGTGCAAATTTACTTTTAGTTTTTAAATGGTTTTATGTTATTAACCTACTCGTAGTCTTGGTGTTTTATTTGCAGCCCTCCTACTCGAGCAACAAAAACCAAAAAAAATAACAGGTATATGGGAGTTTAAGATACAGTTTGGAAGTATCAGGAAAATATAAGCTTTTTAAAGTTGCGGGCAGGAAATTAAAAAGTGGGGATACAAAGGAATTGAATCGTCACGAATAATAAGGAAAGAGATAGATTTTGTTTCTTAAACTTTTCATTCATGCTCTATCAAGCGTTTTAAAACTCTGGCCGATGCCGCTTCTCCAAAATCAAGCCCTGAATAATCGGGATTATACCCGCCTATAAACGGAACAGCCATCATATAAATTCGTTCATTAAGGGCTCCGTAAGCATCTACCACCTGAAAGTAATCATTAATTCGTATACCGGGAACCTGTAAATAAAATCCACCTTGTTCCTGTATTACTTTTTTATTTCCCTCATTAAATTCCTGCTTGCCGTTAGCCTGATTACGGAATATGATTTTTGCCGGGCTAATAGTTCTATTACTGATTAAACTGGGAAAAGGAATATTACGATATAATAAATGGGGTTGCCCTACACAGTCAATAAAGGTCTTAAAATGATGAGATACTGCCTTACCATCTTCCATAGTATAATGGTACACAGCTCCTTTTTCTTCTGACATCTCTATTTCACTATCATTTCCTACGGCTACAATATCTAATATTCCCGCTTCATGTAAGGCCAACATCTCCAATACCGAGGACTGAGGCACAAAGGCAATAACAATAGAAATTAAGGGCATTAAGCTTTTTTGTAAGCGTATTGTATCTTCTGCAGAAAAATATTTTGCAGGATAATTCATCACAAAACTTAAAATAGCTAATGCTTCTTTCCAATAAATAGTTTCTTTCCGATTGATGGATTTTTCTGCCTCCACATACTCTGCCCTCAACAATAAAAAAGGCTGTACATTTTCCCTTAATACCATCATTTCTTCTACAAACCCTTCCATATCCAAATGTTTTACCCGTCCATAAAATTCTGGATCCTGCATTTCAAGTTTGGCTAAAAAGATTCTCTGAAAGATATAATCTAATGGTAGGAAACCTTCATTTTGATTTCTGACTTCTGCTATTTCTTCATCGCTCAATATTGCATTTTGAGCAAGATGCGAGTCTTTAAGATGAAACCGAACAACAGGAAGCATGCCATTTCTGGAATGCAAAACTATACGGAAGCCTTTACTCTCTGGATCAAGCTGGTAGCTTAGCTTAGCATTATCATCCCTTTGAAATACACCATTGTTTCTGGCTAATGTTCTGATCGCATCTATTGCTGTTAACGAAGAGCCCTTAATAGCCACTGGATGGTTTAAACGTATAGTAAGTTTAGATGGCGGGTAAGGAGATTCGAAATAATGTTTGCTGATATCTTCCTTATCCTTTGGCCAGTAATGCCCGGTACAGATGACTACCCTTTCATATTCGAGACGCTCATTTTGGTTAACAACAATAGTAACCAGCCCGGTTTCGGGAGAGTCTACAATATCTGTTACTTCAGCACAATAATGAATGGTTGTAGGCATTCCTTTCTGTTTAGCTCTTTTTTCTAACAAGTGAAACTGATCCGATAAATACCTACCAAATAATAACCGGGGCAATACCTTGTAATCATTAAATTTATCGGCATCGATATGGAAGCGATGGAGCGTATCACTATCCTCTGATTTTAACCAGTCTTCAACGCTAGTTACCAATGAAGGAATTTCATTACCAGATACATTGGTAATATGTTCATCCAATGCGCCATCACGACTATAAGGCATCCCGGCCCCTACAATCTGCTTCTTCTCAAAAACATCTATATTCCATTTTTTATTGCTTTCTATAAGTCGTTTATACATGAGCAGTCCTGATGGACCGCCCCCCACTATGGCTACTCTGCAAATATGGTCTTTTGCTTTCATCTAAATACATTTATCTGATCATTTATCTCCTTTTAAAGGGGATTTTATTATAACACAAAATCTTTTTGGTAGTTTTGAATTTGTATCTATTCAGACAATGTATTCCTTATTAAGGGCAATAATGCCTTGACTAATAGACGATCAGACATCTACCATGGGTATTGATTTATGAGGGTGGTAACTATTGTAGGTACGATATATCGAAAAGGGCAAAGTTTTAAGAAAGGCTATATAGTCTTTGATTCTCATGGGTATAAGAAGATACTCTATATAGTTTTATTTTCAACGAGGTATTTAAGCCTTAAACTCTCAGTTCTATAATCTTATCGTATAGAGAATGATTAAAAATTGGAATATTTAACAGAAAAACAGTTTTATAAATACGGTATTTTAGAGAGTTTAGTTTTGCTGCTCCGCCTCCTGTTTCTTTCCGCCTGGCCTGATAATCATTCTTAAAGAGTTGTCTCTTGTAAAATAAGCTACTGCCCAATTATATAATGTTTTCAGCCTGTTCCTATAATTCAAAAGAGACATCATGTGTATAAATAACCAGGCGCACCAGGCTATAAAGCCATCAAAATGTATATTCTTGAAAGGTAAATCGGCTACAGCTTTATTTTTACCTATAATGGCCATCGATCCCCTGTCTTTATACATAAAAGGTTTTTGCTGTTTTGCGCTTTCTTTATTAATAAGGTTGAGTGCTAGATTTACTCCTTGCTGAATGGCAACCTGTGCTAACTGAGGGTGTCCTCTTGGATATTCGGGGTCGTCCAGTATTAAACACGCATCGCCAATAGAATAAACATCTTCACAATCTTTTATCCGATTAAACCGATCTACCAGCATTCTTGTCCCCGGCCCATAAACTTCCTGAGGAAGTCCATCAAAAGAAATTCCTTTTACTCCCGATGCCCAAATCAGACTTTCGGTTTCTATAACTTCTCCATTCCCTAAAACAACTTTATTGTCTTTAAAATCGTTAACTCTGGTATTCAATAATATTTTCACACCCAGATTAGCAAGAGATTGGTAAGTGTATTGCTGTGATTTCACACTCATAGGAGAAAGTAATTCTGCCCCGCCATTTACCAGGTATATATCTGATTTGGCTCCTATAAGTTCTGGGTATTCTTTTCGGATAACCGATTTTTTTAATTCGGCAAGCATACCAGAAATCTCCACTCCGGTAGGTCCTCCTCCTGCAACAACAATAGTTAAAAGTCGCTCTTTTTCCTGCTTGTCTTTGGTTACAGTTGCCCTTTCCAGCCTTTGCAATAAGGTATTCCTCATAAACAAAGCATCATCCAATGTTTTCATCGGAAGAGCATTTTGTCTGATGTTTTGGTTACCAAAATAATTGGTTTCTGTACCTGTGGCAAAAACCAGATAATCATAATCCAATATGCCTGTATCCAGCTCTATCTGCTTTTCCTGTAAAAGTACCCGTTTCACATTCCCCATTCTAAACCTGAGACGCTTAGCTGCAAACAGTTTCCGGAAGGGATAACTGATACTTGAATTTTCTAAAAATCCGGTAGCAACCTGATAAATCAAAGGGGGGAAAAAGTTGTAATTGTTTTTATCTACCAGAATCACCTCAAACAAAGAAGATTTCATCAGCTTCTTTGCCAAGTTTATTCCTGCAAATCCTCCTCCTACAATTACAACTTTTTTTGTTTTTGCTAACATTAGCTATAGATTATTTATTTTTTTCAGGGACAGTTTTGAAAATCACATCCCAAAAGGTTGAGCTTACTCCAAATCCTTTTTCCGGATATTTGTAGTGATGAAGATGATGATTTCTCCACAAGGCTTTCAAGTATCTGGGTGGTTTATAAGCATGAATAGCATAATGCATGGACACATAAGCCAAATAACCAATCATAAAACCCGGAAAAAACATAAATGTGTAATGAGGGTTTCCCATAATAAGCTTGGACAAAAACCATATAGCCGTAAATATTACCGAGGCTAATATTATACTTGGAACAGGCGGCATAAACAGCCTCATCCTATCTCTGGGATATTCGTGATGATTTCCATGGAAAATATAAACTATACGTTGTCCCCATTTGCTATCTGTCTCAAAATGAAAAAGATACCTATGGGCTATATATTCAAATAAGGACCAAATGGCCAATGCCATGAAAAAAACTTTAAAAACCTGACCTATAGAGAATCCTAAACTGGTATGTGAATAGTACAGCATATATAAACAGACCGGAATATAAAGTATATAAATTACCCACGGTCTTGTTTTTGTTAGGCTTTCCAGTACAGGATTTTTAAATAACCTGGCCTGACCTTTGTTTTTCACTTTTTCTGGTTGCATAATTCAGAGACATTTTTCAAGAGTACTAAACAATTAAAATGCAGAAATGTTGCAATGCTTTGAATGGCTAATATAAGGTTATTTTATAAAAAGATTATTGTCCCGTAACCTCACTCCTTTGAAAAAACCAATAAGATTGGTAGTTGAAATACGTTTTTCTTCCAGTAAGCAGTGTAATTTATACGACATTTTCTCTGCTTTATCTATATCTCCCATATTCCCGTAAATATTGACTGCTACCATTAAAAAAATGGTTTCAAATGAATGTATTTTTTTAAGTTCAGATATAGCTACCCCTTCTTCCATATATATGGCTGCTTGTTCGTTATTGCTTAACAATTTGTTATGTATAGTCATTAACATACAGAGCATCACGTAAAAAAACGAGTGAAAACCATCTCCAATATTATTTTTAACTAAACTGATATGTCTTAGCAATTTTTTTAATACACCGCTATCTGTACTTAAGTTAACAAAAGCAGAAACAATTAATACATATAGAGAAAAACCACTTCTACCTTTAACAATATGAGGATGTTTTTTGTATAAATCCTGATTAAGCTGAACAAATTCGCCTACTTTTCCATATAGAATAGAAACTATACAAAATGACAAATAGCTGATAATTGCCTTTGGTTTAAACTCCTCAAATAATTGTTCAAAATAATCCTTCCCTTTCATAAAGTTGGCCAATTTTAGTTCATCAGCTGTATCGTCTAAAGACAAGCTTAAACTACTAAGAATAAGTTCTACCGCATTTATCTGACTAAAGGTAAAGGCCGAATCAAAATTTGACAGCTCTTGCATTAAACCAAATATTTCCCGCAATTGCAGTATATCCAGCTCAAAAAAATAAACATAAGCAAGCAGCGACATATAAATAAGCTTGTTTTCACTGACTGGACTCGCCAAAGCCAAACTCTTCAAGGTGTTCTTATAATAAAAATCTGTAAAATCAAAGTTCAGCAACTCCTGTAGAAATACGTTGTGAACATCAGGGGAATTAATTCTGAAGTGATGATCTGCTTTTTCGTTGGTTTTACTTTCCAACATCTCCGCTATAAAAAACAACAAATACTTTTTCTCTTCTACAGGTAGTTTCATCCTGATAATATCTATTAAAGCTGCTTCATGATCGTTAATAACTACATAACGTACAGTCCATTGCAATAATTTCAGAGTAATATTAGAGTTTTCAAATTCTTCTAACACATGCCTCAGATATTCTGAGTTTACTTTTCGATCGTGTTTTTCAATCGTTTCTATAAACAAAAAATATTCAAAAACATGGGTTTGTTGGAAACGCACTATTTCTACAGGAAGCACATCACCATATTGTTTTTCTTCTACCAGAATACCATGAAGAATTAATTCATCATACGCCTGTTTAAATTTAACGATATCGTTAAGGATATCTACTTTATATACTGCATTGCCTTTCTGATTTTTGGAGGCTATATTGATAAAGTTTTTCAGAAGGATAACCTTTTCGGTATAAAAAGAGGAAAGATTAATTTTATGATGTACAAAACTGACTATCAATTCGTAAAATGTCAAATCGGTCAAACATTTTGCATCCCGTCCATCTTGTAACAAATCATAATAAATATGCAGATAAAAGGGTGATTTGAGCTGCATTTTTATTTTAGGATTGATATCCTCTATTTTTTCCGGAGAAAAATTCTGAATTACAAAATCGATTTCCCTATCCGTAAGGGGAGGCAGGTTAGAAAAATCATCATTTGCTGAATAATTTCCCTTATACCACTTTGATTTTATAATTGCTGAGTGTCTTATCTTTTCATAAAACTTGAGCCACATGGTGGTTCTCATACTCAATACTATCTTAATCCAGGAAGCTTTAGCATGTAATGATACAAAGTCTGCAAGAGAGTTAATTAGTTTATTAAATGGTTCATCTTTTAAAGTAATGTCATCAAAACCATCAAATATGATAATGATCTTTCCTTCCAGCTCTTCAGGATGGTCATTAAAATATTGGCTGAAGCTATCTGTAGAAATACCATCCATCTGCTCATCTAACCATTGCTCTATATTGTAATCCAGATTCTCTAACCCGGGCAACATATTTGGGTTAATAAACAGCAATATGTCTTTTTGATAAGGAGCTCCTTCTGTAATAAAAAACTTTTCTACTAAATGTGCCAGCATGACTGATTTACCAAATCCCGCCTGCGAAACAAAAGAACTATATACAAATTCTTTATTATAGAAATAATTAAAATCTCTTTCCGAAAACTCTCTGTTAATAGTATAAGGAAAAGGGATAGAGCACTTATTTTTTATATTATTTAAAGTATAACGGGTAATTAATCTCGCTCTGGATTGAAGCACATTCCATACATTGTTTTTTATGCTTTCAGTTTTTTTGCTTTCCTCACAAAATTGCTCCCAACTCTGTTTTCCTATAAATTCACAGAGTGCAGTTATAGTATATCTGGAAAATTTATGTTTTGTTTCGGCAAATCCAAATAATCGTTTAAGTGTGGTTTCACTTACGTTTTTATGTACAGCCTTATTGATTAACACAGAAAGTCTCCGACAATCTGACGGTGTAAGTGCAGATATCGAAGCTTTCATCAAAACATGTTTTTTAAGCAAATGTAAATTTGGGTCCATAGATAGCGTAAAAATATAATTGATCAAGAAGCAAACAACACTTATTCAATCTTAAAAAAATCAGCACTTTCAGCAAATAAAACTTTTACGTAAAAATAATACTTTTAAAATAACAAATGAACAAATAATGAACGTAATGATTTTTTATGAATTAATTACAATAAAACCAGATTAATTAGATTACATCACATCTTCTTGCTTTTGGTTATATATACCCTAAGTGACATATTTTTGTTACAATAGTTTGCTGAAATCGAAATAATGAACAGAATGAACAGAATGAACAAACAGATTAACTATTTGAACAAAATAAACTAAGAATTATCTACGCCATGTTGTTAGAATTGGAAATTAATATTTCTTATAACAACCGCATTATGGAAAGTTTATTTACACAAAAAAGTCGGCTTTTGAGTCCACTGGCACTCAAAACCCTCTTTCTTCTCTTATTAACGTTTATTTTTGCAAGTTCGTATGCCCAGCAATCTATACGTACTTATGCAAACGATATTCAAAAGAGTAATGATCAATATTTACTCGTAATTAAAGCCGGATACGTTACTGATCAGCAAAAAGCTGTAGATGGCGACGTAAAAACGTATACCGAGCTAAATTCTACCATCGTAAACGTATTAGGAATAAAACTAGGAGGTGAAGCTACTGTAAGACTACGCTTTACAGGAAACAAAAAACCAGCACCAAATTCTCCTGTAACTGTTAAGTTAGGAATTGGAGGTAACCTGCTATCTGTATTAGGGGGGTTAACCGTACAAGCCATAAATGGAGCACAGAAGAAAAATGATGGTAGTGGAAATGAAGTCGGATCGGTACATAAAGCCCAGGACTTGCTTAACTTAATATCCGGTGATCAAACCATAGAATTCACCTTTATTCCCGGCGTAGCATATGACGGAGTAAAAATAAAATTAGGAGTTCCTGAAGGTTCTCTACTAGGGATAGGAGCCCTTACTACTGCAAAAGTTTTTCACGCATCGTTTGTACCCGATCCGGGAAATAGTATCATATGTAATCAACCACTGGATGTTCTTTATGGCGCCAATGGCATTTTATTAGGAGGATTAAATAGGGTAGAAAATCCCTATAATTCTATTGATGGAAACGAAAATACTGCCGCCATCATCAGAGCAAATGTTTCTGCTTTAAACGAGACTTCTCTAACTGCAGTGTATCCTGCTTTAAGTAGGGCAAAAGATTCTATAAGATTAGTTATTGAAAAAGAAAACCCTGGCTTGTTAGATCTGAACCTGATTACAAACAGTATGGGAATTCAAACATTTACTGACAATAACCTTGCAGAGTCTCTTTCGCTAAACCCAAGTTTCTTACAATTAAGACTACTCCCCGGAAACAGCACTAAATATGTACTAACCTATCCTACTACTAAAGCCTTCAACAAAATAAAGGTAGCTATAGGAGTTGGAGTAGCAAATGTACTGGAAGGTTTGAAGGTTTATGAAATAGGCAGAGTTGCCCCAAAACCAACCGTTTCTACTCCAGGGTTAACAAATAATATATTAACTACTTGCGAAGGTTCTCAAATAAAACTCACAATATCTCAACCAGAAAGCAATGCTACCTATAAGTGGTTTGATGAGTCGGGAGCTCCTATTACTACTGGTTTGGCTAACAATGGAACGGAATTCACCACAAATGCTCTTATCGCTAAAACACACACCTATTATGTTGCTGTTTACAGAAACGGATGTACTGATGCCGCATCTGAACAAACTAAAATAACCATCATAGCTACACCGGCAGCAAAGGCTTCCGACTTTACAGTTCAGGATAATGCCATTTGTAATGATGGTCAACCCAATAACTTTTTACTTGCTCCGCAACTGGTATCGGGTACAAACATTACCAACCCTGTTTTTACCTGGTATTTTGACGAAAACCGCACCAGGCCTATTACAAACGGTACCGTAGAAAATGGCATTACCTATACTTTTGATAATGATGGTAAGCTATTAATGAATGGTGCACCTGCATCAAAATCATTTTACATCAGTTTAAAAGGAAATAATATATGCGAAACACCAGCTGGAGGTCTAAAAAAAATAAACTTTGTAGTCACTCAGGTACAACCCGCAACCATAGACTTAGCAGGTAACCAAACTATTGGTACAGGCGGATCTGTAACTTTTACAGCCAACTCACCTGATGCCTTAGAATATATATGGTATAAAGATGGAGTTCAACTCACCGAAACTTCCAATAAATTTACCATAAATAATGCTGCTGCCACCGATGCCGGAGATTACACAGTAAAAGTGAAAGGAACTAGCGGTTGTTTCTCCCAAACTAGCACTGCTGTAACTCTATCGGTTGGCGGTTTCGGCTCTACAAAAACGGTAAGCGGATTAAATGCCAATAGTAAAATTGATGCGGGATCCACATTAACATATCATATCAGCATTAACAATACGGGATCAACTACCCTGACTAATATTACTATAACAGACCCTATCCCAACCGGAACCTCTTATGTTCAAAATAGTGCCAGCCATTCTGGTTCTCTCAATGGCAATACGTTAACCTGGGATAACCTTTCAGTAAATGCAGGAGATAATTTAACCGTATCATTTGAAGTATCAATCCCTAATGATCTTACAACAATCCCTTCTATTGGTAACAAAGCTAAAATAGAGGTAGGTTCGACCAATGAAATTCAGGAACCAGAAATTACACCAATTGCCACTGAACAAATCAGAGCATTTGATGCTAAAAAAACACTGGATCCAACAAGTTTGAATGCCAATGGCAAGATTGATGCCGGTGCCGAACTAACTTATAAAATTGAAGTCGAAAATAAAGGAACCGTAATACTGGACAACATATCTATCACAGATAACATCCCTAACGGAACTACTTATGTAAGCGATAACCATGGAGGAATTTTAACTGGCAATACAGTAAACTGGATTTTGGACATACCTGTCGGTTCTACCGCAACTATCTTATTAAAAGTTAAAGTAGATGATAATTTAACTAATTTACCATCTATAGTTAATGCTGCTTTAATTACGGATCCTACAGATCCGGGTAATCCAAAAAATCCATCCACTCCTCCAACAGACACCGATGGAAAAAGAGACTTTACCGCAAGCAAAAAGGATAATATAGCACCGGGGACAAAAGTTGCTCCAGGGGATATTATTACCTATACTATCTCGGTGGAAAACACTGGAAACATAGACATCAAAAATCTTTCTATTGTAGACCTTATCCCGGTAGGAACTACTTATGAAAACGGATCAGCCACAGATGCTCCGGTTTTCAGTTCTAACACGTTAACCTGGACTATAGATTTAGGTGTAGGTGCAGCTAAAGACATTACTTTTAATGTGAAAGTCAACAGTGATTTAACAGGGATTCCTTCTATCGGCAATACTGCTACCATCACAGACCCAGAAAAGCCGAACGACCCTAAGAATCCAACTACACCACCAAACGATACAGACCAGAAAAGGAGTTACGATGTGAGCAAAACAGTTAGTGGATTGGATAATAACAACATGATAGTATCCGGATCACAGCTCACGTATACCATTAGTGTCATTAATAAAGGAAATGTAAAACTGGAAGATATAGCTATAACAGATCAGTTACCTAACGGCACAACCTTCCTTGAAGCATCTGATTTGGGTACAGAAAATGCTGGAACAGTCTCTTGGACGATAGATGTTCCGGTTGGAGAGACCAAAAATGTTACCCTAAAAGTAAAAATAGATAACGACTTAACTGGTATTACAAAAATTGGGAACATTGCTATTATTAAAGATCCTGTTGATCCTACAGATCCCACAGAATCCAATCCAAAAACGGCAGAAGATGGGCCTAAAGACACTAAAAATTCATCTTTTAATGTTTCGGGAAGTATTGTAGCTAATACCACATCCGGAGATGCTGAACCGAACAGCGAATTAACAATTACGATTAATGTAGAAAACGTGGGGAATGTACCCCTTAATAATACAACTATTGAAAGCTTTATTCCTAGTTACACCAGCTATGTTCCAAATTCTGGTGGAAGTTACGATGCAAATTCTTTGATTGTTAGCCATACAATTCCTAATATACCTGTTGGACAAAGTGAAAGCTTCACCTTTAAGGTACAAACCAATGCAGATTTAAGCAATGCTACTAAAATCACAAGTACATCTTACATCACTATCGAAGGGTCAAGAAAAGTCCAGGTTTCTCAAATTAACGTCGAATGTCCGACTACACAAGTTGGAACAGTGACCGTTACCGGAAAGACAGGCACTACCGTTTGTATAAACCAACAGAACAAAGTAGAGATTATTGCTACCGCAGCCCTACAGTTAACTAACCCTACATACTACCTGTATGAAAACGGAACATTGGTTGCAAGCAGTCAGGATGGAATATTTAATATCTCAGTAAATGTCAATCAGCATTATAGCTATAAGGTTGCTGTTTCCGCAAATGGATATTGTACTACAAAAGCTGCTGATATGAAAACTATTGATTTTGACGTTGTGCCATTACCATTGGCTCCTAACGTTAAATCATCAGGTATAAACATTTGCGCAGGACAATCTGTAACTTTAGAAGTCGACAATCCTAATTCTAATTATACCTATAACTGGTACGAAGGAACAGATTTTAAAAAAAGCGGAACAACCTACGCTGTCAGCCCAAACAGCACTAAAACTTATTATGTAGAAGCAGTATCCGCAGCAGGTTGTACTAGTGTTGACCGAAATTCAGTTGTTGTTACCGTCAATACTGTACCTCTTGTACCTGTAACAAAACTAAGTGCTATAACAATCTGTGCTAACAGTACTGCAGTACTTGAAATAAACAATCCTTTGGCTAACCATACTTATGTTTGGTATGACGAAAATAACAATCAGCTAACCACTGGCAGCACCTACACCACTGCAACATTAAATGCTAGTGCCCAATATTTTGTAGAGGCCATTACAAATGGAAACTGTAATAGCTCATCAAAAGCAACCATTACAGTTACAGTAGTGGCAACACCGCTTGCTCCAGCTTCATTAACCGTACAAAATGCAGGCGCTGTATGTTCAGGTTCGGGAACCACTATCTCGGTTGATAATCCAGTGAATGGTATAGAGTACAAATGGTACAACGATAAAACAGGAGGTACAGCTATATATACCGGCACAAGTTACTCTACTGGTAATATCACAGAAAACAAAACGTATTATGTAGAAGCGGTAACAACCAATGGTTGTACCAGTACAACCAGAACAGCAGTAACCATTAATGTAATTGCAAAACTAAATACACCAATTGCAAAAGTGCTTGACCGTACAACCAATAGCGTTACCTTCTCCTGGAATGCAATAGCCACTGCTCTGGCATACGAAGTTTCTATAGATGGTGGTTTAACCTGGATACAAGCAAGTTCAGGAGCGAACGGAATAACCCATACAGTAACAGGCTTAAAACCTGGGGAAATAATTTCATTCTCTGTAAGAGCTTTGGGATCTTCTGCTTGTGAACAAAGTGCAGGATCTGCCTTAGTAGACGGAGATATAAATAACCCTATAGGAAACGATGTATTTATACCAAATGCTTTCACTCCTAACAACGATGGACAAAATGATATTTTCTTGATTTACGGAAACACATTAGATAAAGTAAACATGAAAGTATTCAATCAGTGGGGACAACTGATCTTTGAAAGCAACCAAACAGGTAAAGGTTGGGACGGAACTTTCAAAGGGCAGGCACAACCATCAGGAGTATATGTATATCTAGTAGATATCGGCTTCTATGACGGAAGCAAAACAACTAAGAAGGGTACAGTGACTTTGATCAGATAGATCAAAGTCATACTCTCCCTTTAGGTATTTAAACTTTATTATATAAAAGTCATGAAAGCAAATAAATTCATCATATTCATAGCAGCACTGTCGCTTTTCACAAAAGTACAGGCTCAAATAGACCCTCATTTTTCGCAATACTACGCTTATCCTTTATTATTAAACCCCGCATTAACCGGGGTAGTAGATGGGGACTATAGAATTTCCATTAACGCCAGACAACAATGGGGTAATCTCAACAATGCTTTTTACACCGGTGCAGCTTCATTTGATATGGCCCCCACCAAACAACTTGCTTTTGGTGCAACCGTGATGAACCAAAAAGCGGGCGAGCTTGATTTCAATTATCTAACAGCACTTGCCTCAGCATCTTACAGAATAAGATTTGGTTCTAATGGTTTAAACATCTTAAACTTTGGGTTACAGGCGGGAATTATCAACAAAAGCTTTGATGCTTCCAAAATGACATTAGGCAACCAGTTTGACCCTACCATGGGATATAATCCTGCTTTACCAGGTTATGACAATGTGGCTTCCAGCTCTTCATTAACTCCAGACGTTAATGCCGGTATCATGTATTTCGATGGAGCACCAAACAAGTCGGTTAACGTTTTTGCTGGTGCCAGTGTAGCGCACCTAACCAGACCGGTAGACAAATTTTTGGGAAATAAAGAAAAAATGGAAATGAGGTATGCAGTACATGGTGGAGCGCGGGTAAAAGTGTCCGACAATGTAGGTATCACTCCAAACGCACTCTATATGGCACAAGGCAATGCCCATGAAACATCTGCCGGAGCTTATGCCGAATTTATGTTAAATCAGGAAACAGATTTGCTTGTGGGAGGTAATTATCGTTTCGAAAGTGCTGCAATTGCTTTTCTGGGATTGCAAATCAAAAATATGGTTATAGGATTAAGTTATGATATGAATACATCATCACTTAAAAACGTATCGAAAAATAACGGTGGATTGGAAATCTCTCTTTCTTTCACTAGCAGAAAGGGAATAGTAGGTCCCAATTTCTTTTGTCCAAGATTATGATCATCCTAAACTAAAACAACATGAAACTCAAAAATATAATTATACTGCTTAGCCTGATTGCATGTAATGCAAAGGCACAATTTATCCCTGATTACCGGAAAGCTGCAGATGTATACTTTCAAAATAAAGAATATTATGCTGCTGCAGAATATTATAAAAAAGCATTAAACATTGCCGATGACAGCGTTGGATTAAAACTACCCTATACTCCGGATTCGAAAGGAAAAACCAAAAAACAAGGAAACGAGACCGAACAGATGGTGTACAATTTGGCAGAAAGCTACCGTCTTTATAAAGATTACACCAATGCCGAAAAATGGTATGCCGTTTCTAAAGGTTTTACCGACGAAAAATACAATCTTTCGGAATTTTGGTATGCTGTTTCTCTTAGGGCCAATAATAAGTACGAGGATGCTATTGGGGCTTTCAATAATTTTTTGGATAAGTATAAAAAAGATGATGCCTACACCGCCAGAGCTAAAAGGGAGATAGAAAGCTGTAAATATGCAATTAACGAGATGAAATATCCTCGTTTGAATTCACTGAAACAGTTGTCACAACCCATCAATTCAAAAGGTTCTAACTATGCACCATTAATAACCAAAGAAGCATTATATTTTACTTCTTCACGCCCCACAAAAGTCTCAGGAAAAGATGAAGTATTAAGTACAGGCTCATCTAAAATTAAGAAGAAAGAGTCCCCCTATTTGAATGCAATTTATAAAATAGAAAAAACCAATCTTAATTCCACAAATGCAAATGCTATTATAAAAACAGACCTTGGAATTTCTGGAGATGAAAATGCAGCAATAGCATTAACACCAGATGGCAACAGAGCTTTCTTTACCAAATGGAACAGAAAAGAAGGCACAAAAGCTATTTATACTGCTGTAAAGATGGACTCCAAGTGGTCTAAGCCAGAAAGTGCAGGCCTGCAAATTAACGTATCCGGATATAACAGCATACAGCCATTTGTAACATCTGACGGTAGATACCTGATATTTTCTTCAGACAGGCCCGGAGGATACGGGAAATATGACTTATGGTTCTCGTCTCTCCGGTCTGATGGTTCTCTGGGTCAAGCTATTAATCTGGGAAATATGGTTAACACCACAGATGATGAACAGGCTCCTTATTATAACAATGCGACAAAATCACTGATATTCAGCACAAACGGAAGAATAGGTTTGGGCGGTTTCGATTTCTTTGAAAGTGAAGGTGATTTCTCCATCTGGTCTGAGCCACAAAATCTTGGTTTTCCTTTTAACTCTTCAAAAGACGATCTGTACTTTACCGCTACGGATAAACTAGGCAACGAAGGCTTTATCAGCTCAGACAGAGAATCTCTTTGTTGTTTAGAGCTTTTCCAATTTAAGAGAGAGCACATTACAATCAAAGGTTCATTAACAGATTGTGAAACAGGCCATGCTGTTGTAGACGCTAAAGTTACTCTAACAGATTCGTTAACCAATAAAACAAAAATAGTAACTACGGATAACAACGGAGTTTATTCATTTATGATAGATAGTCCAAAACCTATTAAAATCACCATCGAAAAGGACAATTATTTTTCAAAAATTTATAGATATTCTTATGCCGAACTGGCAAAAGCAGACACCCTAATCAATACAAATTATTGCCTGACTCCATTGGTGATAGACAAACCTATAGTACTAAAGGACATTTATTATGAGTTCAACAGCGCAGAACTAACACCTATGTCTGCCATAGCATTAGATCTCTTAGCCGACTTAATGAGAGATAACCCTAACATCACCATAGAGCTAAGTTCCCATACAGATGGTATTGGTAGCGATGCCTACAATCTTGACCTCTCTCAACGGAGGGCTCAATCTTGTGTCAACTATTTAGTAGAAAAGGAGATCCATGCTCACAGAATAACCGCTAGAGGTTACGGAAAAAGCATGCCTATTGCTCCAAACACGATCAATGGCAAAGACAACCCCGAAGGACGTCAACTTAATAGAAGAACAGAATTTAAAGTGATAAAAAAATAGAGCTTTGGTACAAAAGGGCTATGAAACAAAAAAGAGCCAGTAGAAAAGAGAGAAGAAAAGTTGTTTGGGAATTTGAATACACCATTCTAATACTCGAATATTTCTTCGTCTTCTCCCTGTTTTACTGGTTATTAGAAATTAGCTAAAAGACCAACAAATCTCCATTTTAACATCAACGCCTTTTACAATTTGCTAATGCCATACAGGCATTTTTAGCACTAACCTGTCTTTGGCTAAAAAACATCAACATAAAAGTTTAAACCACATAACAATAACAACATGAAAAAAATTAGTACTACCATTTTTGCATTAAGCCTTATGGCTTTATTAATAGGCAATACTGTAAATGCAGCAACTGTTGTACCTAAAACAACTGCAGACGTACAATACGTATGCTCTGGAGGAACCATCAATCTGGGTACACCATCAAGTCCCGGACATGAATGGGAAGTTAGCTACATTGCAGATGACACCAATACCCCTGCTCCCCTATCTATCACAGGAAATCAGATTAGTGGCACAGACTTAAAAACAGGATATTATTACATCGTATCAAAAAATTCAACGACAGGATGTCTCTCTGATGCACAAAAAATACCCGTGTATGTCTTACCTCCATTCAGTATCACAGAAACTAAAAAAGACTTTTGTATTGCCGATGCTACGAGTACAAATTTTAGTGCAACTGTTAGTATTACCGACAGCAACATTACTAATGCCGACATTGCTTTCCAATGGTATAGTGTAAGCGGAACAACAGAAACTGCTATTACCGGCGCAACAAGTTCTTCGTATGCACTCACAAATTATACTACTGCGGGAGATTACAAATTGATAGTTAAGTATGCCTATAAATTTGGAACTACATATTATTGTGCCGACAGTAAAAACATGGAATTCAAAGTACATGACAAACCAACTACACCAACCATATCTGTAGGAGGAGGAAGCTCTACGCTGTAAACAAATGGTTTATAATTGCCTAAGATATATAATCTTAAAGACCCTGCTATTAATATCAATAGCGGGGTTTTCGCAATTAAAAAACAATTTAACAGAAGTCAGTATAAAACGTGGCGACAACATCAATTTACAGGCGAACTCCTTAAACACACAATATTATCAATGGTTTAAAGATGGTAATATCATATCTGGAGCCACCTCCTCAGATCTGAATGTTTCAGAGGCTGGGAGCTATACAGTTATGGCTTTTAACACAGTTAACTGTAGCTCATCCGTTTCAGATGCTATCATTATCACTGTTGTTGACAATCCTTCCTTTGGCTTGTCCGCTGATTTATCCATACAAAAATCTACCGATCAGAATAAAACTCACAAAACCAAAGACGAAATAAATTATACGATAAGCGTCTCAAACAACGGTCCGGATGTAGCCAAAAAAGTTATTGTAAAAGATACTCTTCCCAAAGCACTGGAGTTAAAAGAAATTACCCCGGTTAAAGGAGTACAACATTCTTTTAATTACACTTCTAATGTAGCTACATGGGAAATAAAAAGACTATCCAAAGATGAAAAAATTGATCTGAACATTATTGCCAAAGCCATTTCGACGGGACAGGTAGTTAACAAAGCCACTATTGAATCCGAAACTCCGGATCCTGACCTTTCAAACAATGAATCTAGCATAAGTATTCCGGTATATGGAATTAAAATTCCTAATGTATTTACTCCAAATCATGATGGTAAAAATGATTTTTTTGAAATTATAGGTCTTGAAAATTACCCCGACAATGAGTTAACCATTCTCAACAGATGGGGGAATCACGTATTTGAGCAAAAACCATACAAAGGTACCTGGAAAGGTGATGGACTTAATGAGGCCACTTATTTCTATGTACTGCGCATAAACGATGCCGGACAATGGCAAACCTTTAAAGGCTTCGTTACACTTATTAGGGACAAAAAATAAATTGTATGATGAAAAAGGTTTATTTTTTATTTTTCTGTTTGGTATTTTCCCTATCGGCAAGTGCCCAGCAAGATGCAAATTTTAGTCAGTATATTTTCAATACCATTCATATAAACCCTGCTTATGCTGGTTATAAAAACAATATATACCTTCAAAGCAATTATAGAAAACAATGGACAGGCGTAGAGGGAGCACCCGAAACGTTTTCCCTATCCGGAGATATGTTACTGATGAATGAAAAAGTAGGATTGTCTTTAATGGTTAATAAAGACAAAATAGGCGTACAAAACGATTTAAGTATTTATGGTGGATATGCTTATCACGTATACCTCAACCAGGAGAATAGCAAAATTTCCTTTGGTATAAACGCTGGTTTCTTACAAACCTCATTAAATGGAAATTTATTTGACCCAAATGATTCGGGAGACGATTATATACCCATATCATCACAATCAAACCTTTTACCCGATGCCAGATTTGGAGTACTGTTTTCTAATGCAACATTTTTTACAGGAATATCTGCCAGTAATATCCTTTCTAATTTCTCTTTTGGCAAAAAGAAAAGTGACTGGTATATTGGTTTAAAACCTCATTTATATTTGCTAGGCGGCATGATATTAAATGTATCTGACGATATTATACTCAAACCTATAGCATTGCTTAAAGACGATTTTGGAGGCCCTACCAATTTAGACCTAAACGGCTTCATCCTGTTAAGGGAAAAAATATGGCTTGGCGCAATGTACAGAACCGGAGTAAAATTATATGATAAATCAAACCTGCAGAAAGATTTGCAAAAATCAAGTGCCACAGGTATTATGATGGAAATATTCCCTACACAAAAATTAAGAATAGGTTATTCATTTGACTACTCTTTAAACAAACTCCGGGGGGAAAACAATGGTACTCATGAAATATCCATCGGGCTGTATCTAAGAGATTTAAACAATACTAAAAACGGATTTACAGGGTGTTATTTCTAAAGTCACCTTAAACAAAAAAAGCCAACAGGAAAATCCTATCGGCTTTATTAAGCTCCCGAAGCTGGGCTCGAACCAGCGACCCTCTGATTAACAGTCAGATGCTCTAACCAGCTGAGCTATTCGGGAATTTTTTTTTTAATTCTGGTATTTAATATGTTTTATAAACAAGATCCTTGCGATCTGTAAATTTGCTCCCGAAGCTGGGCTCGAACCAGCGACCCTCTGATTAACAGTCAGATGCTCTAACCAGCTGAGCTATTCGGGAATTTCATCAATCCGTTTTTAAAAAACGGCCCTCTGGTTAAGGGACTGCAATATTCGGGATTTTAAATTTATTATGCAATATTTGTACAAAATATTTTTTAAATAAATTTTATGAGCTTAGTCGTTATAGGAACCGTAGCTTTTGACGCTATAGAAACCCCTTTTGGGAAAACAGACAAAATAGTTGGCGGAGCAGCAACTTATGCTAGTATAGCCGCTTCTTATTTCTACAACAAAACAAAGATTGTTGCAGTAATAGGTGATGATTTTCATCAGGAAGACATCGAAACATTCAAATCAAAAAACATAGATGTAGAAGGTCTGCAAATAAAAAAAGGGGAGAAATCTTTCTTTTGGTCTGGCAAATACCACAATGACATGAATAGCCGTGATACACTTGTTACGGAATTAAACGTATTGGCAGACTTTGATCCTATTATACCGGAAACTTATCAGGATTGCGAATACCTGATGTTGGGAAACCTTACCCCACAAGTACAGAAAACAGTTATTGAAAGGTTAAAGAAACGTCCTAAATTAATAGTATTGGACACTATGAACTTTTGGATGGACATTGCATTAACAGATTTATTAGAAACTATAAAACTGGTAGACGTTTTAACAATTAACGATTCTGAAGCCAGACAATTATCCGGAGAATACTCTTTAGTAAAAGCAGCGCAGAAAATACTTACAATGGGGCCCAAATATCTTATCATTAAAAAAGGAGAGCATGGTGCCTTATTATTCCATGGAAACCAGATTTTCTCTGCCCCTGCTTTACCACTTGCCGACGTATTTGATCCAACAGGTGCTGGCGATACATTTGCTGGTGGTTTTATAGGCTATCTTGCACAAGTGGGAACCATCAACTTTAACAACATGAAAAATGCAATTATATTTGGTTCTGCATTAGCATCTTTCTGTGTGGAGAAATTTGGAATCGAACGTATAAAAAACCTTACACAAGAAGAAATCTCAAACCGGGTACAACAATTTGTTAACCTAAGCCATTTCGAAATAAAAGGCTAAAATACAACCTAAAAACATAAAGGACATGGTGATAAATGTCCTTTATGTTCAGGAAACTTATAAAGTCAGAATAAAATAACCCCATTTTATTCCATATACTCCCTCATTCACTAAACCTTTCTAAAATCATTTGTTTTTTATTTGGATTATTTCTAAACAAGATGCATATTTGTGCCGTCATGGAAATTATCAATTCAACTTTAGAAAGATGTGAGCCAGAAGAGATTTTCTCTACTCCTTTTGGAACAGTTCACCAATCTGACAAAGAGAATTGCATATACCTCAATTTTTCCGGCAGAAAAGCTAAATACAAATTGGCTTGCTTGCAAAGACTAAAAAGAGTCGTGGATCAGATAGATTTGGTTAGAATGACAGACGTAGATCACCCGGGGATAGAAATCATATTTTTATGTGGTGCCGAAGAATGTTTCGTGTTAGATATTCAGGAAATACTAAACCTCAAAGATCTTTTAAATGGTACTTTTGCCATGTTTGAACTAAACAGTATCGTTACAGATAGACTCAGCAGAATAGTACTATAACCATACTTAGATTAACTCCAAATTAACATTTCCCCATCCTATTAGCTTTTTCTATACCTATCTTTGGATTAAACGATTTAAAGATAACCACATGAAAGATTTAGTTCGTATCAAAAGTTTACTATCTACAGAGATAGAAAACCTACTTAACCAACAAATTAAAAAGGAAGCTATTTCAGCATCATTATATTTATCTATGGCATCATGGTGCGATAGAAACGGCTACGATTATTCAGCAGAATATTTCTACAAGCAATCTGATGA
Source organism: Pseudopedobacter beijingensis (assembly GCF_042678145.1). Taxonomy (NCBI): domain Bacteria; kingdom Pseudomonadati; phylum Bacteroidota; class Sphingobacteriia; order Sphingobacteriales; family Sphingobacteriaceae; genus Pseudopedobacter; species Pseudopedobacter beijingensis. The sequence continues at coordinate 91,281 of NZ_JBHUDG010000049.1, forward strand.
AGAAAGACATCATCAAATGAAGATCTTTCATTATGTAGCAGACATGGGTGGAACAGCTATATCTCCTGAAATCAGTAATATTAAAGTAGAATTCAGCTCTTTCAGAGAAGTTTTTGAAGATGCCTTAGAAGCAGAAATAGCCATCACACAATCATTCAAAAACATAGCCGCTAAATGCCACAAAGAGCAAGACTATGTAACATTAGAATTCCTGAATTGGTTCTTTAAAGAGCAAAGAGAAGAAGAATATAAAGCCAGAAGGGCTCTGGAATTATTCGATGTAATAGGAGAAGAAGGAACAGGACGCTGGGAAATAGACAAACACGTAAAAAAGATATCTTACAGCGAAGATGCTGGAGAATAAGCATAAAAAAGCCGGGAACAAATAATTCCCGGCTTTTTTTATTCATCGTTGTTCTCTCTTTTTCTCTGGCTTGGCCTCCTCTCCCGGTTCGCATTAGACGCACTGCTTGCATTAGGAACCTGATGCCCTTTAATCTCTTTCACACTTACAAATCCCCTGTTAGAAGTTGTTTGCCCCTGCGTGTCCTTGTCCGCTTGATTGTTTTTAGGTTGATGTTTCATAATATTTGGTATTGATGAAGCATTAATCTATCAAAGAACATGCCTTTATTCGTCCTTATAAAGGTCATCAATCAGTCAGAATTCAAAGTATGACTTTATTCATTCTACTGGCTCATCGTATATTAGTTAATTTTGATATATGGATATTAAACTTAGTGTACTAGATCAGACTCCTGTACGAAAAGGAAGTAATGCCAATGCTTCTTTACAAGAGACCATCCAGTTGGCCAAACTTACCGATGAACTTGGCTATACCAGGTATTGGTTAAGCGAACACCATAATTCGGTGATGCTAGCCACAGGTTCCCCAGAAGTACTGATTGCTCGTTTAGGAGCTGAAACTAAAAATATCCGTTTGGGTTCTGGCGGCATGATGATGCCTAACCACAGCACATTAAGAGTAGCCGAAAACTTCAGGGTATTAGAAGCATTGTATCCCAACAGAATAGATTTGGGCATGGGTCGGGCACCAGGAGGTGATCGTTTAACAGCACACTTACTTAATCCTTCTAACAATTTTGATCCGCAGCAATATCTTCAGCAACTCAAAGATATCAGAAGCTTCCTGAACGAAGAACCCATTGATGGAATATCTGAAATGATGGTGAAGGCAATCCCCTCCATCAATACTTCTCCAGATTTATGGATTTTAACCTCGAGCGGGGAAAGTGCCATTATAGCAGCATATATGGGCATAGCCTGTTCTTTTGCTCAATTTATCAATCCTATTGGAGCCGCTGAAGCTATAAAAACTTATAAAGAAAGATTTAGTCCATCAGCAGAATTAGCTGCACCACAAACCAGTATAGGTATTTTTGGATTTTGTTCCGAAGACGAAAAAAAAGTAAAACAAGTACAGGCCTATATGGATTACAGATTACTGAGTTTTGAAAAGGGGCTCTATAATCAGCAATTTGATTATAACGATATCAGGGATGTAGAATATAGCGATTATGATTTACAACGTATCGACAAAAACCGAAAAAGAATGATTATTGGCACACCAGATAGTGTAAAGAAGAACATAGAAGAACTATGTAAAAACGTAGATACTAACGAAGTAATTATATCTACCTATACCATGGATGCCCAAGACAGGTTTGAATCGTATAAATTAATGGCTAAAATATTCGGTCTGAAAAAGAATGGCTAGTATTATGAAAACGAACGACTTTAATACCTGGAAAAGACAAATTTTCTCTCAACTAAACAAGGTTCAGGAAAAAATTGGCGAAGCAGATTTCAAAAGACTGAATCTGGATATTATCTGCAGAGCATTGAATAAGGTAACGCCTTTCGTTAATGAAGATGATCAAATTGATGTACTAAAACGACTAGTAGACCGCTCTATAAGTTTAATACCTAATAATACCTCTACACTTACTAAAACAAACCTTAAACCTTATTACAAGAGCATCAGAACATTAAAGTCTTATCTCAAAAGAAATTACCGATTAGTTCCCGTAGGTTACCACTCTATCATCTGGACAATTATAGGTATAGGTTTTGGCATACCTTATTCTTTCTTTATTACCTCTTTACTAGGCATATTTATAGGTTTGGGAATAGGTCTCGGAATAGGCACCTACTTTGACAAAAAAGCGGAGAAAGAGAATAAATCATATTAAAGTTTGTCATTTCAAAGTTTTTTTAACTCATCTTTTTCTTTCAGAAATTTTAATATCTCTACATTTTAACTGTAATAAAAAAGATTACAATTAAAAATGAACAACGGACGATTTGCTATAGCCATACATATTTTAACCCTACTAAGGTTAAGCAAAGAAGCTTTACTTTCTTCTGAGTACATTGCTTCCAGCATTAATATTAACCCTGTACTGGTTAGAAAGGAAATAGCAGAACTTAAAAAAACCGGATTAGTTAATAGTAGAGAGGGAAAAAATGGCGGCTGTTTTTTAGCAAAAGATGCTTCCAAAATAGATTTAGCGGTAATTTTCAAAAGCATATACAAAGACAGCGTATTTTCTTTTGCTAAAAACGAACCAAACCCTAATTGTCCTGTTGGTAAACAAATAAACAAACGTTTAAACAAAGTATATGCCGATGCTGAAATTGCATTACTACAAGAACTTAAAAACAAAACTTTAGAAGATTTCTGTAAAGAATTCGAATAATTTTTTTTAATCAAAACTGTAACAAAAATAATTACATTTATTCTTTATATTTATGAAAATATCAATCATAGGAGCATCCGGTTTTGTAGGTAAAAGCCTGGTAAATGAAGCTATCATTAGAGAATTGAGCGTAAAAGCCATAGCAAGAAACGCAGAAAACATCCCTACCAATGAAAAATGGGTAGAAAAGATTGCTGTAAACGTTCTTGATACCCAAAAACTTACTGACGCCATAAAAGGTAGCGATGTAGTTATAAGTGCTTATAATGCCGGTTGGACAAATCCCAATATTTATGCTGATTTTATAGCAGGTTCTAAGGCAATAGAAAAAGCTGTAACAAATGCCGGGATTAAACGTTATATTGTAATTGGCGGAGCAGGAAGTCTTTTTGTAGCCGACAACCTACAAGCTGTAGATACACCTGACTTTCCTGAACAAATAAAACCAGGGGCCACTGCTGCAAGAGATTATCTTAATTCCCTAACCACAAACAAAGATTTGGACTGGGTGTTTTTTAGTCCTGCGTTTGAGATGTCTCCGGATGTAAAAACAGGAAGAACAACTCAATACCGATTAGGTAAAGACCAACCTGTATTTGACACAGAAAACCGCTCAAGACTATCTGTAGAAGATTTAGCTGTAGTTATTTTTGATGAAATAGAGCATCCGCAACATCATCAGGAAAGATTTACTGCAGCGTATTAAACCCACAAAAATGGAATCTTTAAAAAAACTATATCAATGGCAGCAAAATCTTTCGGAAACAGAAAAGATGCCTGCTTTATTCCTGGGACATGGGAGTCCAATGAATGCCATTGATGAGAATATATTTGTACAAAACTGGCGTAAACTGGCATTAGAAATTCCTAAACCACGAGCCATTTTGGTAATATCAGCACATTGGGAAACAAAAGGGACCAAAGTCACGGCAATGGAACACCCCAGAACTATACACGATTTTGGTGGGTTTCCCAAAGCTTTATTTGAGGTACAATACCCTGCGCAGGGAGATCCCGAACTGGCAGAATATATCAGCGGAGTATTAAATCACTTTACCGAAGTTGAACTGGATCAGGTATGGGGATTAGACCATGGCAATTGGAGTGTGGTAAGACATCTTTATCCCAATGCAGATATTCCGGTTTTACAGCTCAGCCTCGATTATTCAAAACCAGCACACTATCATTACGAACTGGCCAGAGAATTACAGATACTACGAAAAAAAGGAATATTAATTATTGGTAGTGGAAACATGGTTCATAACCTGAGAATGATAGCCTGGGACAATATGCTGGAGCCTGGCTTTGGTTACGATTGGGCATTAGAGATAAACGAAAAGATGAAAGACCTGATTGTCGCAAAAAAACATCAGGAACTGATAAATTATCAGCATTTTGGATTGGCAGGAAACTACGCTATCCCATCGCCTGAGCACTATCTGCCTTTGCTTTATTCATTGGCCGTTCAGGATGAGAAAGATGAGATCAGCTTTTTAAATGATATTCCTGTTGGAGGTTCATTAACAATGACATCGGTTGTATTAAAATAGGGAGAGGGCAATCTATAGCCTATTGCTAAAGCTATGTCAGATAAAGAAAAAGCGGAATCAAAGTTTTTACTATTGTCTCCGCTTTTTGCTAAAGTTTCTGTTGTTCTGAAAAACCACCCAAAACTTCCATCTCTTTTCATAAATCATGAAAGCTTTATGATTCTAAAGGCTGTCTCAAATTAGTGTTTTTTTTGTCAGGCTGAGCGGAGTCGAAGCCTGTATAGTACCATTCAAGACATATTTCGACTCCGCTCAATATGACATTCCTGTTTATGAGACAGTCCCTTTATTTATGCTTTTTATACCTTTCAGAAGGCTTAATGTTTGCTGTTTTTGTATTCTTTGCTTTCTTTTCATGAAAAGCACCACCCCTCGTAGGGTCATCCTCTTCTTCCTTCTCCACTTTCTTCTTTTTGCTTTCGGTTTCTACGTATAAATCTTCCGGTAAATCCATTCTATTCATCCGTAAACCAAGTTCCTGCTCTATCTTCTGTATCGTCCCTAATTCCAGATCTGTAACTAAACAAAGAGCCAGCTGATCTTCTTGTTTCTCATTTTTCAAGACTACTTTCTGAATAAAGTTATTTTGATGATCAGGAATATCAAAGAACATCAAAAATGGAATATTACTGGTTTCCAAGTCTGGCAAATCTTCTTCACTAACTATCAATACCCTTCTCTGTGGCATCTGCTCAAAATCAGCTAAGTTTTCGATATTATTTTCAGAGAATTCAATACATCTGAAAGTGTAAACATCTACCAATTCTTCCTTAGGGTTCAGCATTTTATAAACTGTCTCAGCGGTAAACTTAGACCCAACAACCACTAAAACTTTATCGAACACTTCCCTATCCTCCAACAATAAATTAAGCAGGTTCAGTTTAGTTTTAAAATTAGGAACTGTGTACAGTATCTGCTCCACACATGGGACATCTTTTTGTTCCAGATTATCAACCTCAATAACATCAAACTCCTCCATAAAATAACTTAACATCCGGGCTATCTTACCATGATAAACGGAAGAGAAAATAAGATTCTGCGCCTTAGGCACACTTCTTCCCAGTTCGGCAACGGGTAACTGCAATCCATTAGCTACAATTTCATCTGCATCATCCACAGCAAATAATTGTAGTTTATTTAAGTTAAGTCCCAGTTTAAGGTAAGCAGAACGAGCCCTGTCTGGCATTGCAACCACAATATCCACTCCATCTGTAAGTTCCAGCACCTGTGCGTCTAAAGTAGGTCCGTTATTAAACAAACCATATATACGTAGCGATTTATTTCTGTTCAATAGTTCAAACTGCTGTATTAGTTCTTCTCCCCGCTCCTGACTGGAAACCATAATCAAAATCCGTGGTGCAATCTCCTCGGTTTGCTTTAGCTTATTAAGGGCCGCCAGCACCAGTGCAGTAGATTTCCCAGCACCTTCTCCAGAAACAGCCACCAGATCCTGTCCACCATTTATACGGCTAAAAATAGTTGATTGTAATCCTGTTGGCTGAAAATAGCCTGCATTAGAAACAGCTATCTGTAACTGCTTACTCAATCTTAATTTCTCGAATGAACTCATTACTGCAAAAATAGCATTGAAAAACGGTATCAGGAAACTTAGCGTCATATTTAGCAACAGCACTCGAATTAATCTTTATATAAAACAAAACAACACAAACACAAATCACTATAAATCAAAAACTTAATAAAAAAATTTCTGTTTATTGATAAAATAACCATCTTTGTGTGTAATCTAGAAAAGAGACTTATGAAACGTTTGGTAGACTTGGTAAAAAACAAATTCTTTTTAACATCTATGGCTTTTTTAGTTTGGATGTTGTTTTTTGACCGAAATGATGCCATATCTCAATTCGATTACCGAAATCAGGTAAAAAAACTTGAACAGGAAAAAGCCTTTTACACTGATGAAATTGCCAAAGTAAAAAAAGACCTGGAAGAATTAACAACGAACAAAGACAGACTGGAAAAATTTGCCCGTGAAAAATACCTCATGAAAAGAGATAACGAAGACGTTTTTGTAATTATAGAAGATCAACCGGAAAAAAAAGGTCTTTTTTAATAAAACCTGGGTAAAGCCAGATGTTTTTTAACAGCAATTATTCTAATTAATACGATGACACCTATTGACAGTACCTCTGTCAGATTTTTATCCAATCCTGCATAATATAAAGCGAAATAGGCCAATCCCCCTACAATACATGCTGTAGCATAAATTTCTTTTCTAAATATAATTGGAATATTATTCAACAATATATCACGGGATATCCCTCCAAAACACCCTGTTACCAGCCCTAAAGCAATGCATATACCCGCATCTAAATGCAAAGCCAGTCCTTTTTGTAAGCCAAGTATGGTAAAAAAGCCAAGACCGAGACTATCCGACAGAAATAATATAATTTTAAACCTTTTTAGCCTCTTCCAGAAAAACATAGCCAATAAGGCGGTAATGATAATAATAACGACATAATAAGGCTCTTTAATCCAGAATACCGGTATATCTCCTATCATCAGGTCTCTCAATGTTCCACCGCCCACTGCAGCAACAAAAGCCACTATCAATACACCAAAAGCATCTAAACGTTTTTGCATCGCAGCAAATGCACCAGACACAGCAAAAGAGGAAGTACCCAAAATAATGATCAGGTTTTCCAGCAATACACTATAAAAGTCCATTCCTTTTTCTTAAAAACCACTCTAAACTTAGCAACAACAGCAATACAGCAAAAATCCACTTCATGTTAATGAGTTCCTCAAAGGTACGATCATTATGAACAACTGACGTAATATGTTCATTTTCTTCTATAAGCTCATAAAGTTTGTCCAATTGATTCGGAGAAACCATTTCTCCCCCACTCATACTGGCTAAACGATATAAGAACTGATGATCTGCCGTTAAGTTCTCGTATTCTACATTTACTTTCTCAATCACAAAATAACCTTTTGTTTCCATTTTCTTCTCTCCCAACTGCGTACTGGCTGTATAGTTATATTGTCCGGCAGGCAGCATCCCGGCATTAAGTTCATAGAATTTATCCTTTTTATTGAATACAAAACTATATTTATCACCAGCATCATTGCTCATATTTATAGCTACGTCTGCATCGTTTATAGGCTGGTACGATTCGTTGTACAACTCAGCTCCAAATAAAGCATCTTCATTATTCAGAAAATTACTTTTTGCCGGATATACCTTAAATCGTCTTTTATCCTGTTTAATACTTAACAACTGTACCGTTCTGGAAACAAGCTCATCAAATGCCACAAAATTATCGGAGTTTTTATAGTTTTCTATACGCCATCTCCACAAACCTTCGCCCAGCAAAATAGCCCGGTTACTCCGCAATTTTGAAAAGGCCCATAAATCCTGTCCATCCTGATCGCTCATTAACACCTGCTTCTCTCCCTTAAAGACCATTTGTCCGGCAGGACCTGCTAACGGAGGCAGATTCCGCATAAAAGACCGGGTTGCCTCAGATAATGTAAAACCATAGAATTGGCTATTCAGATTTGCCGTATGATTCTTGAACTGAGCTGCTGTATTTAAGCTAAAAGGTTCCTGAGCTGCATTCAGTAATACCATATTGGTTTCTGTACCTGCAATAAACCAAATTGGTATTTCCCGAGTACTCTCCAGCAAGTTCTTAACCGGAAATTTTAGTGAAGGCAAATTATGTAATATAATTACACTATATTCTCCAAGTTTTTTGGGGGTCTCATCAGCTTTAACTACATCTACCGCATAGTTCTTATTACTTTCCAGACTTTGTTTCAAGGCAGCAATATCCGGGTGCGGCGCATTAGCCACTAAAAGTATTTTCTCTTTCCCTTCTAGTACATCAATATAAATAGTACGATTATTATTTTGATAGGACTGTTCTTCCGGCAATCTGGATACATTTATGGTAATTTTATGCGTTCCTACTTTTCGGGCATCCAGCTTAAAAGAAACATTCTTTTTCCATTCCTCATTTTCAATAAACAGCTGTTGTCTTTTCTGTTGTCCGTCAGAAGTTTCAATATTTACAGTTATAGATTCGCCTTTCGATTTATTAGCCTGAAGGGCCACCTCCAAAGTATACTCGTTATCCAAATAAGCAATCCTATTGTAGTTCACAGTGCGTATGGCAACATCTTTTCGTGGAATAGTATCTCCCAAAGCAATAGTATAGACAGAAGCTCTATTTAAAATTGCCTGATGGTTGATAGAAGATCCTCTATTAATAATACCGTCAGATGCTATTATTACTCCGCCAACATTATTGGCACTGTATTGCTCATCTATATAGTTGAAAAGTGTAGAAAAATCTGTTTGCTGATCCTTATAATCAAATATTTCGGCTTTAGCTACCCGGTCTCCAAAACCAAGTACCTCTACTTTATATTTCGCCTTAAGTTTATTGATCAGTTCATCTAAAGACTTCTGATAACTTTTCAAATCATATCCGGGAGACTTAGCCAGAGGAATAGATGCAGAATTATCCTGAGCCACAATTAACAGGGGCTTTTCTTCTACATTTTTATCCACAGCCAGCAAAGGTGCCATCAATAAAAAACAGATGACACTTACAACAATTGTTCTAAGTGTAAATAGTATATATTTTAAAGATCCTTTCTCCTGTTTTTTATAAAATATATAGGCATAAAACAAGCCTGTTGCCAGACATAACAACAGCCACCAGCCCGATGTATTTTCGAATAATATTGCTCCTAACATTTCATGTTAAAAATGCAAAAATTATTCTATTTCAAAGTTGGCATTTACTACTGCTGTAATTTCTTTTCTAATTGAACTGACATCATTAATACCATAATCAGATGTTACGTTTGAATTTTCAGGTGTAATTTGCAACACACCCATTCTGGCACTTTTTAAGGCTCCTAATTTTCTACCGGTGGCTTCGGCTACTCTTTTCCCCCTTACCATTGCATCTTTTGCGGCTTCTGCCTGAATATCTATTTTAATATCAGATAGCTTGGTATAATAATATTCCGGTGGATTTACTGTAAACTCGACACCCTGCTCTACTAAAGAAGCTATATCAATAGACAAGGCTTTCATTTTTTCTACATCTTTAGATTCAAATTCTATCATCTGATTTATAGAATAAGACCTCACGCCTACCTGCATCCCATTATTATTATAATTATAGTTAGGATACGAATTTGTAGTTTTAAAGTCTATATCTTTTTCGGTAAAGCCATGTTTTGCCAGATAAGCCAGTAATACAGGTTTCTGACTTTGTAGTTTTTGATAGGCATCTTTCGCTGTCTCCGCTTCTGCACTCAGACTCCCTCTGATAACGGCTAAATCAGATACAATAAGCTTTTTAGCCGATCCGGTAACATTAATAGTTTGTTCTGCTGCCCCCACTTTTTTCCATGTACCAGAAAAAATAAGCATGGCTATTAACAATGCTACGGACAAAATAACAGCGGGTAATACAAGCTGGTTGTTTTTCATTATAAATAGTATTGAATAAATTCTTTTTATGTTAAAAAACTACAGCAAAAAAAAAGCCACTTTAACAGTGGCCTCTTACATTTATAATTTTTTTATTTACAACATACCGCCACAAACAGATAAAACCTGTCCGTTTACATAAGCACTCATATCAGAGGCTAAGAAAACACATACATTTGCTACATCTTCAGGCTCTCCTGCTCTTTTTAACGGAATACCTGCTTCCCAACCTGCTACTACCTTCGGATCTAAAACATCAGTCATTTCTGTACGTATAAATCCCGGAGCAACCACATTGGTTCTGATATTTCTTGATCCTAATTCTTTAGCAACAGATTTAGAAAATCCAATAATACCCGCTTTGGATGCCGCATAATTAGCCTGTCCGGCATTACCTTGCACACCAACCACAGAGCTCATATTAATGAATACGCCTTTACGGTTTTTCATCATAATCTTAGAAGCTGCTTTAGTGGTGTTAAATATCGATTTAAGGTTTACCTCCAATACATCATCCCAGTTTTCCTCGGTCATGCGCATCAATAATCCATCTTTGGTAATTCCTGCATTATTCACCACAATATCCAGCGTTCCAAACTCGGCAACAATATCATTAATCAACTGGTCTGCCTGATCAAATTTTGAAGCGTCAGAACGGTAACCCTTTATTTTGGTTCCAAAAGCTTTTAACTCTTCTTCTAAGGCCTGTCCTTTCTCTACGGAAGACAAATATGTGAACGCCACATGAGCACCTTGTTCTGCAAATTTTTCTGCAATTTTTTTACCAATACCTTTTGATGCCCCTGTAATCAATGCGGTTTTTCCTTCAAGTAATTTCATCTTCTATTTAATAAGTCTAAAATAAAAATACTCAACTTACTTCTACAGAACAGTATTAAAACTTTTCAATCAAGTAGTTGAAACTGTGAAAATATTAATTTTTTATTAAGAGTAGCTACCAAAAATGCTCAAACTTCAAAAACAGCTCTTTGCTGAGGCTATAAGTTCTTTTTCCGTTTTTAATATTCACTACCCCTTATAAAACAAAAAGCGCCTGAAATTAAGCGCTTTTTGTTTTTTCTAATCCTTACTTAGGATTATTTTATCTTCTCTTTCCTCCAAATCCTCTTCTCTCGCCGCTTCCGGCACCTTCTCTTTTCTTACCCGAAAAGTCTCTGAAACCGCCGCCTCCGTTTGCACTTCTTCTCTCTCTATCTCCGCCGCCACGTCTGTCTCCACCTCTTCTTTCTCCTCCACCACGTCTATCACCACCACGACCTCCTCTTGGTTCGCTAGAAACTTCTATTCTTACAGGTCTGCCATTATAATCTACAGATTTAAAGCCCTGCATTATTTTATCTGCGTCAGCATCTTCTACTTCAAAGAAAGAAAACACACCTTTCATGTCTATTCTCCCAATAGCTCTGCCGCTTACACCTGTATTATTACAGATATAGCCTAACAAATCGCCACGAGTAAAATCATCTACAGAACCCAGGTTAATAAATAATCTGGTGAAACCATCGCTACGTCTCTCGCTTCTTTCTCCTCTTTCCCTGCTACCTCTTTCGTCTGCAGAAGCATTCAAATCAGGTGCATTTTTGTAGTAATCCAACAACATGTTAAACTCTAAAGACACAAAACGTTTGATTACATCTTCGGTAGTCATGTCTTTAAAATCTTCTATAATTCTTGGCAGGTATTGCTCTATTTGCTCTTCGTTTACTTCTACGTCATGTACACGCTTCACTAAACCAAACAATTGCTTTTCTACCACATCAAATCCGGTCGGGATTTCTGCTTTGGTAAATTGCTTACCAATAACTTTCTCGATTTGACGGATTTTATGAATTTCTCTCGAATTAATAATACAGATAGATACCCCTGTTTTTCCGGCTCTTGCTGTTCTACCGCTTCTGTGCGTATAGTTTTCAATCTCATCTGGTAAAGAATAGTTAATTACGTGAGTCACGTCGTTAACGTCTATACCTCTGGCTGCAACATCCGTAGCTATTAACAACTGCAGGTTTCTTTCCCTGTAACGCTTCATTACTCTGTCGCGTTGTTGTTGCGAAAGATCACCATGTAACGAATCTGCATTATATCCGTCTTTAACCAAAGATTCGGCAATTTCTTGTGTTTCTATCTTTGTACGACAGAAAACTATACCGAAGATATCCGGGTTAAAATCTACAATACGCTTAAATGCAGCGTATTTATCGCGAGCTTTAACAATATAATACTCATGCTCTATGTTAGCATTTCCTGTATTTTGTTTACCCACTGTAAGCTCGTGTGGGTCAGTCATGTATTTTTCTGCAATTCTTCTTACCTCTCTTGGCATGGTTGCAGAAAACAACCAGGTTTTTTTAGTATCTGGTGTGGTAGACAAAATATCGTTGATATCCTCCTGAAAACCCATGTTCAACATCTCGTCTGCCTCGTCAAGTACTACGTAATTAACGTTTGAGAAATCGATAGCTTTTCTGTTGATAATATCTAGCATACGTCCCGGGGTAGCCACAACAATTTGTACCCCTCTTTTTATCTCTCTAAGCTGATTTACAATGTTAGCTCCACCGTAAACGGCAACTACATTAACATTTTTTAAATTTTTAGAGAAATTCTTTAAATCGTTACTGATTTGCAAACACAACTCACGTGTTGGACATAAAACCAAAGCTTGTGGATAATTCTTTGTGTTGTCTATCAGCTCTAACAATGGAAGACCGAACGCGGCCGTCTTCCCTGTTCCAGTTTGGGCTAATCCGACAAAATCGTTGCTGCCTGATAACAAGACCGGAATGGCACTTTCCTGGATTGGAGTAGGATTTGTAAAACCTAACTCAGTTATCGCATTAACAATATCATGACGGATCCCCAGTTCATTGAATGGGTTCATGATAACTTATAAAATATGGCAACATTGCCAAATAGGGCGCAAAGTTACGCTTTTACACTGAAAAAGCAAATAAAATTTCACAGAAAGCGTAAATACCCGCCCTAAAGACAGATCCTTATCCACTTCATTTACACCCAAATGCCAACATAAACCATCACCACAAACACTCACACCCACATTTCAGTTCCCAATATTACTTAATAAACTTTTTGTTGATCCATTCGCTACCTATAAGTGTCGATAAAATATAAACTCCTTTTGGCAAATCTACCCCTAAAGAAATATACTCATCCATAGACTGGCTATCTATAGCCTTAGAACACAATACAGCACCTTTTACATCAAGTATCCTGACGCTGGAAACAGATTTATTCTCTTCTGATAATTTAAACAAAATATCACCAATAACCGGAATTATATCCATGGCATAAATAGCTGAAGATTTGATATAAATAGTTTTCAATTCTGTCTTCACTCCATCTCCATCGACTGCAATCAGTTTATAATAAGAGATTCCTTCAGAAGCCATATCCTCCACACGATAGGAAAAAAAACCATCCTGATAAGAAACACTTTTCCAGGAACTAAAATTCACACCATCTTTAGATCGGTGTATTTCAAAACGCTGCAAATTCTCCGCAGATGCTATACACCATGTTAACTGATTACCATTTCGCAACGCCTTACCTTCAAAAGAAAGCAAGCCAACAGGAAGAGCCTCTAACCCATACACAATTACATCTCCAACAAATATTGAAGCTATACCTTTATCAAAGAAAAACTTCATATTCTCTAACTCCTGACCAGCAGTTGTAGCCTCTTTACCCGACAGGTATTTTTCTCCATTTACCCAAAGATCCCATTGATCGTTTGCTAAACTATACTCTTTATCATCAGAAATATAAGTATAAGATTCACCCAAATTGTTAACAATAAATTTAACCTTACATTTCCCTGTAAGCGCAGTGCCTATTACTCCTTTATTTCCCGACTCTTTCAGAAAAAACTCACCTTCATTCTCTGATAAATTAATACTGAATCTGGAATGAATTTTGTCAACGGCTTCAGTATTATTTGCCTTTGTAAAATTACTTCCCAGTAAAAAAGTAGCGGCCGTAGTAGTAGCTTTGGCATTTCCTTCCACTTTCAGGTCAAACTCGCAAATCAACAATTTAGGAGAATTAGCAAAGGGTGTGATTCTGGAAAAAGACGCAACGGAAGTCGCGTCAGAAGTTCTTTTCATTTTCAGCATACCAGATTCTATAGAAACAGAACTATAGTCATTTGATACATCAATATTAGACAATTGATTTGAAGTTGGAGCATTACTGTAATAAGAATTAAGAGCCGTACCATCTTTAAATTCAACTTTTAATAATTGCCCTTTCAATTGAACTGCACACAACAGTCCAATCAATAAAAGTAAAAATCTATTCATACGTTTAAATAATTGGTTATTAAATATTTAATATAAAAATTTAAAACCTAAAATCAAAACACACAACTAAAACGAAATAAAAAAACCTACCTTTTTAAGGCATCATTGTTGTAGAGTTTATTTTATTAAAAACAAAAACACTATGGCAAACATGATCGATAACATCAAAGAAAGAGTTGAAGAAACACTAGGAATGGATTCTTACACTAACATTAGTAAAACAGAAAGACTTCTTTCGGTAGCTACGGGGTCTTTCTTCGCAGTTAAGGGAATTAAAAGATTATTTTCCAAGCCCTGGTTAGCGGTCTCAGAACTGGCATTAAGTTATGGCTTAATCAACCGGGGTCTAACAGGATATTGCCCTATAGCAGAAAAGTTCGCTAAAGAAGAACACCGTTCCGAGCCGATCATAGTCATTAAAGGCACTACAATATCATCGTAATAGAGAAGTTAAAAAGAAAAAGGTCGAGCTTCAGAATAACCAATGTGCTCGACCTAATCTACAATACCTTAATTTATTGAGTATTCGCTCTACCTCAGTCTGTCAGCAGAACGTACCAATTGGTCATCACGCTTAATGCCCCGGGCTGCCAATATTAAAAACAAAACAGCCACAGAAGACAAACCTATTCCTATACCATAATCACTAGCCTGCAAACTCACCACAGTTGCGCTTTTTAAAAGGGTAGAAAGCCAATAGCTATATCCAATAACCAACCCGGCAGTTAAGTACACAAAAAGCATTTGCTGTTTCCTGTTCTTATACAGAAATATAAGCACTAAAGGAATTAATGCCAGTACAACAGTAGCAATAGTAAGCAGCAAAAAGCTCTCTTTTTGTACCAGGCCATTTTCAGCAATTTCATAAACACCCGTAATTCTTATTCTTTTTGCGCCAGATGCATCCAATACATTAGCCAAAGGAAAAATAAATAGTGCAAATAAAGCCAAAGAGGCTAATAATAAATATACCGATTGTATTCTCTGTATCATATCTTAATAGTTGAATGCTAAAAATTTGTTCAAACAAACACAAATTAGCTGTTTTTTACAAAAATGATTTAAATTTATCCAATAATAACACTTCTCGTACACTGGATAAACAAGATAAAGCTAAATTTGTAAAGTGTGTAAAAAACAAAGATTTTTTATTGAGCTGAGCTATCACGGGCAACATTACCACGGCTGGCAATACCAGCCTAATGCTATTGCTGTTCAGGAAAAGCTGGACCAGGCCTTGTCCAACTTTTTTGGAGAAAAGATTGAAACATTAGGCTGTGGCAGAACAGATACGGGAGTACATGCCACGCAATTTTTTGCTCATTTTGATATCGCAACAGAGTTCTCAGAACAAAAACAAAAAAGGTTTTTAAAAAGCATCAATGCCATGCTTCCTTATGATATTGCCGTGAAGCATATAGTTAAAGTACATGAGGATGCTCATGCCCGTTTTGATGCAATCAAAAGATCCTACGAATATCATATTCACTTCCATAAAAACCCTTTTAAAACACATACAAGTTGGCTGGTTCCCGATTTATTAGATATTACAGAAATGAACAAAGCCGCTGCTTATTTATTAGAATACAAAGATTTTGGAGCCTTCTGTAAAGCCAATGCGGCAAACTTCACCAATATCTGCGATGTAAGCCGCGCCGAGTGGATTAAAGAGGGCAACGCTATTGTCTTTCACATTACCGCAAACAGATTCCTTAGAAATATGGTAAGAGCCATTGTAGGCACTTTGGTAGATATTGGCAAAGGCAAGCACAGGGCCCAGCATATCCGCTCAGTGATAGAAAGCAAAAGTCGCGCACATGCAGGCGCATCCGTACCAGCCTGTGGTTTATTTTTAACAGAAATAAGCTATCCTTATATTGTAAAACCTTTTGAAGAAATTTTAGATAATGAGTAAACCAACCGGAAAAGCTTACGATTGGCAGCTGCTAAAAAGAATATTCGCTTATGCCAGACCTTATAAGAAAATGTTCTTCTGGTCTATATGCCTCACTATTGCTATTGCTGCCATTTCTCCCTTAAGGCCTTTGCTGATACAATATATTATTGATGACTATGTCCTTTTCGACAATTATGACGGATTGGTAAAAATGTCCCTTGTTTTGGTAGGAATATTAATTTTCCAGACAATCATACAATATTATCATACCTACCTTACAAATTCTCTGGGACAATCCGTTATCAAAAATTTACGAAAAGATGTATTCAACCACATCACCCAATTAAGGTTAAAATATTTCGACAAAACCCCTATTGGACAATTGATTACCAGAACTGTTTCTGATCTGGAAACTATTGCAGATATCTTTTCCGAAGGCTTAATTGTCATTATAGGCGATATTTTACAACTTGTAGCGGTCATAGGCGTCATGTTTTATATCGACTGGAAACTTACACTGGTTGTATTACTGCCCATGCCGTTATTGATCATCGCAACCTACATATTCAAAGAAGCCATTAAATCTGCTTTTCAGGATGTAAGAACACAGGTTGCCAAGCTCAATACCTTTTTACAGGAACACATTAGCGGAATCAGCATTATACAATATTTTGCCCGCGAAGAGCAGGAATTTAAAAAATTCAAGAATATTAATGCCGAGCACCGTGATGCCCATATCAGGTCTAACTGGTACTACTCCATCTTTTTCCCTGTGGTAGAGATTATATCTGCCCTATCTATTGGATTACTGGTATGGTACGGTTCTAAAAGTATTCTCGACAACCAAATCTCTCCTGGGGTAATATTTTCATTTATCATGTATGTTTACATGCTTTTCAGACCCATCAGAGAACTTGCAGATAAGTTTAATACCCTGCAAATGGGAATGGTTGGCGCCGAGCGTATTTTTAATGTGATAGATACTGATGAGATAACAGAGAACAAAGGCACACTACAACCAGAGAAACTCAAAGGAAATGTTTCATTTAGCCACGTTTGGTTTTCTTATCAACAGCACAACGAAGAAATACAAGACGATGAGTGGATATTAAAAGACATTACTTTTAACGTAAAAGAAGGCGAAACGCTGGCTCTGGTTGGAGCTACTGGAGCGGGTAAATCATCTACTATTAATATCCTTAATCGCTTTTACGAAATAAGTAAAGGAGAAGTCACTATTGACGGCATCAATATTCAGAATTTTGAACTAAGCTACCTGAGATCGCAAATTGCTACAGTTTTACAAGATGTTTTCTTGTTTTCGGACACCATCGCTAATAATATCAGCCTAAAAAACGAAAATATTTCAAGAGAGCAGATTATAAATGCGGCAAAGCAGGTAGGCGCTCACGAATTTATCATGAAATTACCCGGTGGATACGATTATCAGGTACAGGAAAGAGGGAACTCTTTATCTACAGGACAAGCTCAATTGATTTCTTTCATAAGAGCACTGGTATATAACCCTACTATTCTGGTTTTAGATGAAGCCACTTCTTCTGTAGATACCGAGACCGAATTACTGATACAGAATGCCATCAACAAACTCATGAAAGGCAGAACCTCTATTGTAATAGCCCATCGTTTATCAACTATTCAAAATGCTGACCGCATTATTGTTCTTGATCATGGAAAAATAATGGAAATGGGAACCCATCAGGAATTGTTGCACCAAAACGGTATGTATAAAAACCTTTACGATCTTCAGTTTAACTCTGAGGGAATTAAAAACTAGTTAAAAACATGAAGAGAAACATTCTTTATGCCCTGGCTTCTTCTTTATTACTATGGTTAGCCTGGCCTCCCATTCCATATACTTCGTTCATTCTGTTATTTGCTTTGTTGCCACTGCTGATAGCAACAGAAAACATCAATAAAACAGAGGTTCCCAAAAAAGGTAAAAAGGTGTTTTTAATCACCTTTCTTACATTCGTAATATGGAATACAGCTTCTATCTATTGGATATGGAATGCCAGTCCTGAAGGCTCTATTGTAGCCTATCTGTTAGGGGCATTACTTATGGCTCTCAGTTTCTGGCTACACTATAAAATCCGGAATAAAGTAAAGTCACTTATTGCAGACATTTTCCTTATTGGTTTCTGGGTAACCTACGAATACCTGCATCAATCATGGGACCTTAACTTTCCGTGGATGAATCTGGGCAATGGATTGGCAAACACACCTCAGCTTTACCAATGGTATGAATACACAGGAGTTTATGGAGGCACCATCTGGATTCTAACAAGTAACGTTTTATTACTAAATATCTGGCGGAGCCGTAGCGCCGCCAACCGTCAAGGTATTTTAAAAACAAGTATGGCCTGGGCTTTATGGATTATTATACCTATAGCATTTTCGCTGTACACCTATTCATCTTACGAAGAAACCAATAACCCATCAAATATTGTAGTAGTACAGCCCAATGTTGATCCTTATGAAAAATATAGCGGCTCTGTATACCAACAACTAGACCAATTGATTAAGCTAAGCCAGGACTCTGCAAAGTTCAATACCGAATTTATCCTATGGCCGGAAACTGCCATTCCCGAATATATAAACGAAGAAAAGATCAGGAATACACGCATATTCCCTACTATTCAGAACTTCTTAAAACCTTATCCCAATGTAACGTTAATTACAGGAGCAGAAACTTTTCTGACCTACCAGACGGAACAAACGCCATCTGCAAAATACGATGCTTCCAGTAATATGTATTGGGATAGCTTTAATACAGCTGTAGCATTTGAAAATTCCGCCGAGGTTCAGTTTTACCATAAATCCAAACTGGTTCCCGGTGTAGAAAAAATGCCTTTTGCCGCAGCATTATCTTTTATGAAACCCATTTTCGCCAAATTTGGCGGCACTACCGGAGGTTACGGTTACCAGAACGAGCCATCTGTACTTTATTCTAAAGGAGGTATTGGAGCAGCCGTGGCTATCTGTTACGAATCTATCTGGGGAAATTGGGTGGCCCAATACATAGATAAAGAAGCTCAGTTTATTGCTATTATTACCAATGATGGTTGGTGGGGAAACACCAGCGGCAAAGATCAACACTTACAATATGCCCGTTTACGCGCTGTAGAAAACAGACGATGGGTAGCCCGCTCTGCCAACACCGGTATTTCGGCATTTATTAACCAGCGAGGCGATATTGTACAGCAAACAGCCTGGTGGAAACCAGCAGTTATCAGTCAGAACATCAATCTTAACTCTGAGCTGACTTTTTATACCAAACATAAAGACTGGATAGCTTATCCCTTTATAGGCATAGGTATTATAGGAGTATTACTTGTGGCTTTCGAACGTAAAAAGATTAAAGGAAAAGATAGGGGTATTTAACTTCTTGGGGAGGTAAAATTTAAAAAGAAGATACCCAAAAAGTAAAAAAGGGAATATCTAAAAAATGGGAGATATCACATTGAAGTCGAAATGTGTTCCTCAGTAAAACTGAAGATACTTCTACTGAGAGTTGTTTATCCTGAGTCCGACGAAAGACTACCATTGACGTTATTTACAAAAATCTCACAATCAGGCATTTTCGCTCTTACCTCTCCGGCCTCTTGACCGGCCAGGTCAAGTTCCTTTTTCCCTCAAAAAGGAACCAAAAACTCTCCGCTACGCACAATTCTTTGAAAGATTATACTTAGGCTTAACCTATGCCAACCGAATTGTGCTGATGCGGAATTTAAGCAGAACGGTTGAACCTGCTTTAGTTTGATTACCGAAATACAATTCAAAAGTCATTTTATATTGATTTATATTACAATATATTCAGCATCAGCCTGACAAGGGCAGTGCTTTTTGGTCTCTCTCTTTTTTATAGGTCTATAAATCCTTCATTCACCAAACGTTGTATAACCGCATCTACATTTACAGTATCGTATTCGCTCTTTAAGTAAATCTCAGACAAAATAACCTTTCACCTATTACTTTGACGTAGGTAATCACCCTGGCACCTCCAGATTTACCCTTCGCAGTGCCAGAGATAGCTACTCGTATTTTATATACATTTTCACCTACACTTATACCCAAAGTAGGGTTTTTAGTCAACTCATCGCTTAAGAGGCGAATATCCTGCAAGATTTGACGGTGCTTTTTGGCAATTCTTTTCAGTTCTTTTTTGAAGCCCGAAGTTAAAACAACATCAAATGTCATTCCCTAATTCAGCTTCAATTTCAGAGATGGCATCCTTAACCTTTTGTAGTTTCACTTTCCCCTCTTCCCATTCTTTAATCTCACCAAAAGATTGTTTTAATTTCTTATATAACTTTTCCTCCTTTTTCTCCACGGAATCATGCTTATCTATCGTATAATTTAAACCAAAACGATTCAGAATTTCCTTTAAAACAGGTAAATCTTTTTCATTATCTATATTGACAGTAAGTATAGTCATGACTCCAAATTTATCTAAAACTATATAAGTGCTATTAAAACAAATATACAAAAACCGTCGGAACTATTTCATTTTGAATTTACACCCAAGTCTTCCAAAAGATTCAGAACTAGAAGATAATCAACAACTTAAAAACTACCCTATGGTAATTTAAACGCCTGTCTGGCTAATAACTTCCAGTTAGAACCGTCTTTTGCAAAAACCAATACAATGCCCAGATGAACTTTACCTGGTTTGCCTCCATCAAATGTATCCGCATCCAGCACATGACGAACCACGGCAGTTTTACATTGTACATCAACAGTTTGTTGGCTTAAAGTAATCGATTTAAAATCTGACTTTTTAGTTGCCAGAGTTTCTACAAAATCCGTTTTGCTTTCTATTTTACCGCTGGAATGACCATAAGTCAATTGATCTGAAGCCAGCTTATTCAATACATTTCTATCACCGGAAATCATAGCCAAACGCATGGTTTCTACAGTATTTTCTACTTCTTTTACTGCTTTGGACTGTGCCGATAGATTAGAAACGCTCATAAAAAAAACAACAATTAAGGGAATTAATTTCTTCATTTTATATTAATAATAGGGTTCGGGGCTAAGTTAACAACTAAAAACTATATTTTGCAACTATTGGCATCCTTCTGCCCGAACCAAAAGCCTTGGGAGATATTCTTAAGATAGGAGCTGTCTGAAACCGTTTAAACTCTGCATTGTTTACCAAACGCATTACTCTAGTTACCTCCGCTTCATCAAACCCCAGCTCTACAATCTCGCCTGCACTCTTCTGTAGCTCTATATATTCATAAAGCACTTTATCAAGCATATCATAATCCGGTAACGAATCAGAATCTTTCTGGTTAGGTCTTAATTCAGCAGACGGAGCTTTAGTAATGGTATTAACCGGAATTATCTCCTGCTCTCTGTTAATAAACTCAGCCAATTTATAAACCTGGGTCTTATAACAATCCCCTATTACAGCAATAGCACCGCACATGTCTCCATATAAAGTACCATAGCCCACGGCGCTTTCACTTTTGTTAGAAGTATTTAACAGCACATAGCCCAATTTATTGGACATAGCCATTAACAATAAACCACGAGTACGCGACTGTATATTTTCTTCCGTAATATTTAATTCCAATCCTTTAAATTCATCAGAAAGTGTTTCCTCTACCGCATCAGTAATATCTGATATAGGTAAAGTAGTGTAATTACACCCTAAATTCTTAGCCAGATCTTCTGCATCTTTTATAGAATGATCTGAGGAGTGCTTTGACGGCAAAAGAACAGGGTATACATTCTCTGCCCCTAATGCTTCAACAGCCAGTACACATACAATGGCAGAATCTATTCCTCCCGACAATCCTAAAGTGGCTTTCTTAAATCCTGATTTTTGGAAATAATCTCTTATCCCCATTACCAAAGCATTGTACACCTGCTCTACAGGCTCCCTTTTTACCGGCTTCTCACCCAGGATAATCGAATTTTTAACATGTTCCACATCAAAAACCAGAACCTCTTCTTTAAAATAAGACAGTTCGGCAACCATATCGCCAGCCTTATCAAAAACCAGTGAACCGCCATCAAAAATCAGATCCGTATTTGCCCCAACCTGGTTAACATAAAACAATGGTATCTGGTATTTATGGCAATTTTGCGATAAAATAAAAATACGCTGCTCCCCCTGCTTATAATCAAATGGGGAAGCAGCAATATTGATCATAAAATCTGGTTCTTCTTTAATCAACTCGTCCATTGGACAAGTCGTATACAAAGGGTTATCGCCCAAATTCCAAAGATCTTCACAAATAGTCAAAGCTATTTTGTGCCCCTTAAAATCAATACATTTAAAATCCGTTGCAGGTTCAAAATACCTGTATTCATCAAAAATATCATAAGTAGGTAGTAACCCCTTTCTTACAACCGCACTTATTTTTCCATTTTCAATAAAATATGCCGCATTGTACAAATCCTTCCCCTGCAATACCGGATTTACCTCCGGAGCCCCTACAATGCAGGCAATCCCCTGCGTATGTGCCTTAATTTCTTCTATAGCCTGTTCGCACTGTCGTATAAACTGCTTATAGTTTAAAAAATCATTAGGAAGATATCCGCAAACACTCATTTCAGCAAAAACAACCAAATCTGCACCATTAGCTCTTTGCTGGTTTAATACATCAATAGTTTTTTGAGTATTACCCTTTATATCACCTATGGTATAATTGATTTGTGCAAGTGCTATTTTCATCGTTAATCTTTAGTTATTAGTAACTATCCGGATGACTGATTAGTTCATTAGTATGTAGTAACTAATACAAGTCTCCAGACCAGGTGCCTGATCTTTACCCTTACGCTTTGTACTTTAAGCTTTATACGTAAAAACATCCTTTACGATTAGTAACCGCTCAGACACCAGACTTCGGTCTTCGGTCTCCTGACATCCGTCTTCAGAAACCAAACTTCGGACCTCGGTCTTCGGTCTCCCGACTTCAGACTTCACCCCTCCTGATACTTCACGTTTCTTTAAAAGAATACGCCTACGTTAATCGCTAAATAAGACGATTTAAGTGTCCCGTTACCCTTCTGTATATCTGTAAATCCGTTATCCAAAGCTAAACCTACCATTGCTTTAGTTGTACTGGCTACTTTAATTTCGGCACCACCACCTATAATAATAGAGCCTCTGTAGAATTTCGTGTTCTTATAAATATCTACATTACGCTCACTTTGAGTAGGATCACTGGATTTAATATTGCTTTTTGCCCTTACATTAAATGCGTGACCTAAACCAAACTCTCCAAAAAATCTGATATCCTTATCAGAGCCTGTTAGTAATTTCAGTTTTGTTGGAATTTCTATGTATTGCAATTTTAAAGCAGATTTTGTAATCACGCCATTCTCATTAGCTTCCGATTTCCCGTTAATAGTAGTCAGTTTTAAAGCAGTGCTAAAAGCATAGCTTTCTGCAAACATAAAGTCGGCCAGCACACCATAGCTAAAACCCAGTTTTGCACCATCAGACTGTAAGCCATCTACATCCGATCTCAACCAGCCAATATTAGGGTGTACAGTTAATCCAAGTTTAAAATCTTTTTCATCATCGTAATCGTATTGTGCTTTAGCCACATTTACCAAAAGAACAAGTAAGACAATAGGTAATAACTTTTTCATGTTTATTTATTTAATTATGTTTTTCTTTGAGCTGCACTAAGTTTTATAATTTCGAACTTAATTGATTAAAATAAATTTAATGAAGCTTTCTTATATTAATTGTGCCAAATTTAGCTTTTTTTTCTCGATAAGCTTATTATGCTTATCATCTTGTCGGAACGAAAAGAAAATTGACATCAGTAACATTCAGGTCACCTTAAATATAGAACGGTTTGACAAAGATCTGGCCAAAGTGAATCTAGATAGCCTAACCGTACAACTCCCCCTGCTGGAAAAAAAGTACGGCGTATTCTACCATGACTACTTTGGTAAGATTTTAGCCTTAGGTTCTACCGATGACACCAGCTACTATAATTTAGTTCGTCAGATTCTTAGCGGGCCCGCTTATCAGGATTTACAAAAAGAAACAGACAGTGTGTACAAAAATCTGGATGCAGCAACCCCACAAATAGAAGACGCTTTTAAACACATTAAATACTATTACCCACAGCAAAAGCTCCCTAAAATAATTACATATATTTCCGGATTTCAAATCCAAACCCCTATTGGGACGGATTATGTCGGTGTAGGACTTGACATGTTCCTGGGAAACCAATCTAAATTTTATCCCGCACTGGTAGAAAGTATTCCCCGCTATATCAGCAGAAGGTTTACACCTGCAAATATTGCTCCCAGAATTGTAGAGGTTTTAACCAGAGAAGAAATGTTTCCGGTACAGAACGACAACACTCCCCTGATTAACCGAATGATACAGGAAGGAAAAATAATGTACTTTATGAAAGCCGTACAACCCAAAGTTGCCGACAGCGTTCTGATTGGATACGACAATGCACAAATGAAATGGGCAGAAATGTTCGAGGGTGATATCTGGGCCTATTTTATGGAAGAAGATTTACTGTACGAGAGCGATTACCTGAAGATACAGAAATATCTGGCCGAAGCTCCCTTTACACCCGGACTGGGCAGTCATAATGATTCGGCTCCCAAACTGGGTATTTATACCGGATGGCAAATTGTCAAAAAATACATGAGCGAAAACACGGAAATTAGCTTACAGACACTGATGGATGAAAAAGATTATCAAAAAATATTAAAACAATCTAAATACAAACCCAGGAACAATTAACTGATCCCGATTATGAATTTAGGAATAGTATTAAGCGGAGGCGGAATAAGAGGCATAGCACATTTAGGGGTGCTGAAAGCGCTGAAGGAGAAAAAAATCACCGTCAGCAGAATTGCAGGAACCAGCGCGGGTTCCATTGCAGGAGCTTTATATGCCAATCAGGTTGATCCATACGATGCCCTTAAAATTTTCCAAAATGCCCGTTTACTAAAAATCCTTAAAATAGCGTATGGACAACCCGCTTTCCTAAATCTGGAATCTACCTATAACTTCTTTAAGCAATATCTTCCACAAGACAGTTTCGATTCCCTTTCTATCCCATTAACTATTACCGCCACAAACTACAGTAAAGGTAATTTAGAATATTTTGATAAGGGAGACCACCTGATAAAGAAAATGCTGGCATCATGCTGTATACCCGGTGTATTTAACCCCATAAAAATAGACGGAAGTTTATACGTAGATGGTGGAGTACTGAATAACTTTCCTATTGAACCTTTATTAGGAAAATGCGACCTTATCCTGGGATCTTCATGCAACCACTTACCCACAGTAAGCACAGCACCCAGTATCAAAAAAGTATTAGAACGTACAGCTACTTTAGCCGTAAACCACAGCATGAGCCAAAAATCAAAAAACCTTAACCTGTTGATAGAGCCCCATAACTTAGGAAATATAGGTGTTTTTGAAGTAAACCGGGCCGAGGAAATATTCTGGCTGGCACATGAAGAAGCACTTAAACAACTAGAAAAATCTGATCTTTTCTCCAGTATCAACAAAAAATAAAGGAGGGTGTATTAAACGGCCCCTATCATCCCGATTGCAATCGGGAAATCTCTTTCAGAAGTACTTAGGAAGAAAGTTTTTCTTCGCTGTACTCATCGAAATGACAACGTTTTTTTTTGTTGACACAATCCCTCCTAGTTATTCCATCACTTCGAGTTTGATGATACATTGTCCTTTCAGAGACGATGTTGGGTAAGAGATGAACAAGTTCTTGATTATTTCTTCTAAGACACTATCTTGAAAAGAGCGATACGCATAACACCTTTAAAAACAACTGTTCCCACCCATCACAAACTTTGTAAAAATACCAGCAGGCCATAACAACTAGCAAAACCGAGCCTCTAATGAAATGATTTCTTTGACCGTTGCGAAAAGAACATTCATACCCCTCCTGCGGTAAAAGAAAAGACAGCGATCCTATTTTTTCACGAGCGTTAGACAAGAACCTCAGCCATCAAAGAAAAAAATGTTTTGCTTTACTTTTTCCAAAAAAGTAAAAAGATACCACCAACACTCATGAAAGCAGACCGCCTATCCAATAAAAAAACAAACCTTAAATTCTCATTACAATAACAAAAACTAAAGAAGCTCCATCCTTCGTTAAGAGAACCTTTAGAGATGCTTTAAAGATGCTTCAAGGTTTCAGGAACATCACCTTGTTTAAATGCATCAAAAACGGGGATTGAGAGTATCTTAAAAAATCCCAATCATGCTGAATCCACTACATTTTTTTCCGGGAACTCTTCTAACATCACCCCTTGAAAATAACGATGTACATAACAAGGGCATAAACCTATATTTCCACCATAAAAAAAGGGGCTGTCTCAACTAATTTGAGACAGCCCCCGTATATCTTTATTTTCTTAAATTTCTGCTTACTTCAGTATTCTAAGAACACCTTTTATAGAAATGAGAGCTCCTAAGAAAGTAAGCGCCCAACCTAACAGGTCTATAAAAAGAGAATGAAGAATAATTTCTTTGATGTAGATACCAAATAAAGTAACAAATAAACCGATAACGATTAGTTTATAATGTGACGGATTGTTTGCGTTTACCATGCTCATAGCCTTAAAGATTTTTTTCTGCCACAAAATTATAATTATTGTTGGATAAAACACATTTTATTTAAGATTTGTATCGCAACTTTGAAAAAAGCCGTATATATTTAAAAAAAGAGTTGATGCACCTATTTCATAAAATAAATATACTGACCATTCTGGTACTTTTTATGGTACTGTCTTGTGTAAAAGAGGCAGATCAGATCAATCATTGTGCAAAAGAATGCGACCCGCCTTCCGAGACCATTAGATTAAGTATTGTGGACTCTAAAGATAATTCCAAGTCTTTAATTCAGGAAAGTTCCGCTTCCAGAATAGTACTTTATAGTCCTTTAAAGAAAAAAGAAATTCCTTATGTTGTAGAAGCTAACAGCAATTATCTGGTATTTCAGATCTATGGCACTGAGGAAATAGAAATCAAATCCGGAGAGACAGTACTAGACTCCATCAGGCTGGAAACCAAATTTATTAACGATGGTTGTTGCGGATCTTTATCTCTTGTAAAAATAGCTGTAAATAATGCAGATATAAGCATACCAGAAAACCGTGTTATCGTTTTAAAACGATAGATATATTTTTCCGAAAAAGGTTTTATCCTTAAATTGTTTCTGAAGCGGAGTATATTCCCAACCTCGTTTAAGTATCCTGAAAGATCACTTAAATGCCCTTTTGAAAAACAAGGACTCCGTCCGAAATATTTACACTACACTTGACTCAATGTCATTGCTATTTGCCGGACACAGTCCTTTGTTTACATGGATGACTTAAGAGCCCACTGAAAAGTGAACTCTTAAACCAGTGGTTTTTTTTTATCCACTTTGGAATTAGCATACAACAAAAAACCATAAAGACAAAAAGATAGGATTCTAAGTATTACAAAATATTCTTCTTTTGCTGTCACATTATCAATAAGAGCAGTATTACATTGATCAAATAAGCTACAGTTTATTAAAAGGAATACCATTAATGGTATTCCTAAAGGAGTATTTATTTTATATCTGAAATAAGGAGTATTATAAGCATTATATAGTAATAAAATCTGAAATAAAATTAGTAAAAAAGATGACTGAGTTATTTTATTAATAAATAAATAACAAACCAACATTATACATATCGATATAAATTCTCTTTTATACTCCATAAAACTTAAATTAATTAGTTTTTCCATTTGTACCTATCCATTTATCGTTCTTATTATAGTAATATGCGCTCCAATTGTCCCAAACTGTATCGAGATAGTTCCAGCTTAACCCAAGCAAAGTTCCTAATGGACCTCCTTTGGTTATTAAATCATAACCAACTCCTCCATAAGTTGATAATTTTGAGAAGGACTCTCCTATAGATTTAGTAAAAGTCCCTTGCATAACATAATGAACTCTACCTGTATTATCAATATAATAAGTTCTCCCATGTTCATCCTTTTTATATTCATAATTAGCCTTTTTACTATCTTCATTTTTCTTTGACCCGCCTCCTAATACCTTACCTCCTAAATGGTTCAAAGTTGCAACTGTAGCCCCTACCGCAGCCCCAAATAGCGCAAGAATGAAGCCTAAGCCTGTGCAATGGCTTCTTGTGTCTATCTACAATTCCTTTCTTACTATTTTTCCTCTCTTTTTAAAACATTCGACAAAATATCAAAGCCGCGACTTAACATGGCACAAGAAACCCTCTCTAAATTCCTTTCCCTTCATTCTTGCGCCAAAATGGGGACCCACTTGTACCTGTATAAAAGCCATATGACAACAATTAAAAAACATTAATCAAGGAGCAGATAGTACAATTGCTGCGTGGTTTGTACTTCTTTCCAGAGAGCAAGCATTGTAAGTTATTTACTTTCAAAGAACTAATGAGTATTTAATAGAAACGGATTTCAAAATCCGAAACATTCAAAGTCGGGTTGCCTTTTCAAGAACAACCCGAACAGTTTAGGAATACTTGACCATATGGGGTTACTACACCCGATATAGCACCAATACCTACAGACTTACCGCTAAAAGAAAAGAGTAACCATATAAAACAAAATACCAGATATTATTATATAAGCTATAAAAACTCTTTTGCCTTTTCTTCGTCTGTTATCAGAAAATTGATTGATTTTATTGAAAATCTCTACTCGTCTTTTATAAAGACGAAAATAACCAAGAGTTAATACTATTGCAGCAAATATTACTCCTACTATTTTTGATTCTTCTTTAGTAAGATTGAATTCTGTTATATTGTATATAACCCGACCTATTACTGTTATATTAACTAATGTAAAAAAAAATACACCTAAGAAAGCATCGAAAGCCGGATCTTCTTCTTTCCTTATCTTTCTTAATCCTCTGTACATCCAATAATAAAATTCGTCCATCATCATTTTGTAACTCTTGTATTGTCTGGAAGCCCAAATGGCGCCCTGTAATAAATTGGCCTTGCTGGTTGTGCAAAATCTGTAAACAGTGCATTATAAAGCAAACCAGAAAAAATATTCCCCCGGAGACCTAAATTCAGCAATGCTGTCCCGCCTGCCCAGGACATACTAAGTACTGTCTGAGTACCAGACTGATTTCCACTTACAAATGAAAACACATCTGCAGCAAGCCCCACACCCAATCCCACTTTTCCCGCATTCGAAATGACTGAAGTAATTTTGGATGTTGGAATCCATTTTATATTACCATTTATATTAGTATAATAAAATTTTTTCCCTTTATAAGTGCCCATAAAAATAGTAGCTCCGTCTGCTGTGTAACCTATTGCTTCTGATGTTGCTTTTAAATCATCTAAAGTTTTTTGTGTCGGATCATTTCCTAATACCTTCCCTCCAAAATGGTTCAACGTTGCAACTGTAGCCCCAGTCGCAGCTCCTCTCCAAAAATCTCCTCCAGTAAGTTCGGCTCCAACTCCACCCGATAATGCAGAAAAGCCTATTGTTGCTACACCCGTTTTTGCAAAATCCCCTAAGGCCTGAAAACCACTCCCTGCTAATGAACCTAAAGCTCCAGATGCAAACCCCTGCATAAAATCTCCTCCAGTAAATTCAGATATTCCGCCATTTACTAGTCCATGAGCCAAACTTCTTCCTACTTCATTCAGCAATGTTCCCGTTGCATGCCCAAAGGCAGCTCCAATTCCTGCCGTTGCTACCCCGGATATTGCTCCGATACCTGCAGATTTACCAAATTGCCCCCAATTCCAATTATCAAATCCTCCCTTGCTAAATGCTACACTTGCAGTATAGCTCGCTGCTCCAATACCTGCACCTATTAATGCTGCTTTTCCAATAATAATTAGTACGGGTACAAACCAAAATAACTCCCCACTCGGATCCACATGGCTCAACGGATTATTCAGCACATATCCATATCGGTTAAAGTTCTGCGTATTAAGAGGATCCTGCACATAATTATCCGGAGAAAGGAAACGATGCAACTTAGGATCGTACAGCCTACCGTTCATGTGTATCAATGCCACACCTAATAAATGTTCATGCCCGGTGTATCCACGATCGAGGATTACAAATGCCGTCAATGGATTTCCCAACCCATCTTCTAATTTAACAATATTTCCTTCCTAAGCTATTGCTCACATTAAGGTTCATACTTTGGCCACATCTTCATATCTTTCATCTCAATAGTAGCTGGATAAGGAATCGTAAAATTCAACTTGCGCAAATCCTCCAATGACAAATCATAACGTTGCAAGTACATATTATTTGCTTTCACTGTTTTCCAATCCGTATTCTCTAATACTTCTCCATCGAAGACATAAAACATTATGGTATCTGATTTTATCATATACCTATAATCAGCTTCTATACAGGATTTATTTTGATAGGACAAGACTGATAGGGGATCAACTTTGTTGAAGTGTGGATTATGCACTGGGTTTGGATCTCGCAAAATAGTATCTGGATAATCAAATGTTGCTGAAATATAGATACTCTTAACAGTGTTGTTCTTATAAGGAACAGTAAAATGACAATCCTCAGAGTCTTTTCTACATTTTGTAGCACACAACAAAATGGATAACAGTATAAAACAAAAATTGCGTATAGAAATCATCTTCTTTAAGATTTAATATTTACTATTTAATATAAAAGTATTTAAAATTCCTTGAGTTATAATTGAAGGTAATATCCCTATACCCGATGCTATCATACCAGGCATAATTATATAATCATACCAAGATAATCTCATCCTGCCATTTTGTAAGGCTAATTGATTTGCCGGATCATTATAAGATAGGGCTTTATCGTAGCCAACGATTGGATTTCCACCGTTTCTATTAAAATTCCACCCACTATAACCATCAATTTTTCTATTGAAATATTTAAATGCCCTTACATTAGCATCTTGTTCTACCGGGTGCATATAATGTGGAGACTCTGATGTATTTTTACTTAAAGCACTCGGTATTGCATATTTTCCTAAATAAAACCAACCTGATGACTGACTTTGTAAGTAATGTCCATATTCATGCTGGAACAAAGAATTGTTAGGATCGGCATGCAATCCTCGCCCTCCCATTATAAAACTTCCCAAAGTAAATCCTACATCTGACTTACCGTATCCTTCAACTGCAGTTGCTCCGCCATAATAAGATACGCTTTTAACTCCACCAAACGCATTATGTCCTACAGCATAGCCATAACCTAATATAGTTTGCGGAAGCTCCCATGTAAAGCGAGATATTATCTGTTTAAAATCGCCTTTAAATAATCCCATATCTATTTTAAATCCATTATTCCCCGACGTGCCACTTAAAGTAGGGTCTGCTTTTCGCCAAGCTTCCCTCACATAAGCTTTGTCTGCATTCCAGAATTCCAAACCACCACTAAATATAGCTTCACCTACACCCTTAAAAAATCCTATAATTGTACCAAAAATTTCCCCACTCGGATCCACATGGCTCAACGGATTATTCAACACATAACCATATCTGTTAAAGTTCTGCGTATTGTAAGGGTCTTGCACATAATTATCCGGCGAAAGGAAACGATGCAATTTAGGGTCGTACAATCTGCCGTTCATATGTATTAAAGCCACACCCAGAAGGTGCTCATGCCCGGTGTATCCACGGTCGAGGATTACAAATGCCGTCAATGGATTTCCCAGCCCATCTTCTAATTTAACAATATTTCCCCAGGCATCAAATTGTCTTTTCTCCGCTACATTGCCTGCATCATCGGTTATCAGTACAATGCTTCCTAAATGATCTCTATGCAGGAAATATAGGTTAGCTGTGGTTTGTACAGCAGTTTGCACCTCTTTCCATATCGCCGGCGCGCTATAGGCATCGCCTCCCAGGTAGAAAACAAAACTGGTGGTACCGGTCTGTGTATCATTGGTAATCTCCATGCTGCCGTCTTCACTATAATGGCGACGGTAACGGCGGTCCTCGGCATTGGTTTCGGTATCCCCATAATACATGTGTGCCCGCTGCATGGCCGCATTGTAACGGAAACTGATAATCTCTTTACCATCCTCATTAATTTCTACCGGGCTTTTAAAGCCATTATAGCTAATCTGTTGTAAGTTGTGATTCTGATACCAGCTTTCTGCCGTTGGCGTTGGGTTAATCAGCTCATTTTGCTGGTAACTGCCCCCGGTATAACTGTAATCGCCCAACTGGCTATTATTGGTGATGCGCCCCCGGCTGTCGTAGCTGTGGCTGTTGTTACCATTATTGTCATTAAAGGCAGTCAGCCTGTCCAGATTATCATAGGTAAAGGTTTCGTTCCAGCTCAGCGAACTATTGCTTCTGCTGTTCAGTAATCCGCGTTCCGCGTTAAAGCTATACCCCAGATTCATCAAATCTGTCGTTGTACCTCCCAGTTTCTGGGTAACGAAGTTCTGTGGCAGGCCATAGCTGTCATAGCTGTCACTTTGTTTTAAACTAGCTCCCATCAGTGCATTAGTCACCTGTCCGCGAGCGTTCAGACTACTTACTTCGTGTATACGTGTACCCGTAGCCTGGTCAGTAACCTTTAACAATCCGCCATTTTGGTAGTGGTATTCCAAAGTTCGGCCAGCCGTTCGGCTGCTGGCTTTATCCTGTGCTTGCGATGTTTCTGTAGCCACCCGCCCAAAGGCATCATAGCTAAAGCTTTTGGTAAAAATAGCATGCAGGTTATTTTCTACTACGCTTGCAGGACGTTTATAGCTATCGTAAGCATAGGTATATACCGCATTATTACCATCGGCATTAGTCAAGGCTAATTGTTCCAGTAACTTGGTGGTATTATTATAGGTATATGCCCATGCCATATTGGTAAGGTCTCCCACAAGCGTCTTACTTGTTAACTTCCCAATCCCATCATATCCATACACTGTAGTGCCTTTAGGACTAATTTCTTTGGTCAGTTCTCCGAAATCATTGTATTCATAATAGTAGTTACCTGCAGAAGGGTCTGTCAATTGCGTCTTACGGCCCCAACCATCGTAACTGATACTCTGTACAGAACCATCATAGTTGGCGGTTTTCATATTACCCGCGGCATCATAGGTATAAGTGATGTTCCCTCCCGGGTCCTGTACGCTCACCACCTGTCCCAAAGCGTTTTTGGTAGTGGTTACGCTTTTGGTTCCGTCGTTTACCGTGATGCTTAAACCGCTATAAGTAATGTTTGCGACTTTACCGGTATAACTGGTAGTTTGGTTCGTCCTGCTATACTCATCGTATTCGGTTTCGTTCCATTGGTTTGCAGTACTGGTGTATGGCTCACTTTCTTTTATTAAACGCCCATATACATCATATTCTTGCTGTTTATTTATCCATTGCCCGGTTAGGTCTTTACCGGCTGTTTGAACGGTTTGTCCCAGGGCATTAATGATCTTAAGTCCTTCATTGCCTTCTTCGTCACTTTCTGTAATATGAATGGCAGTTCCTGATTTGATATATGCGCGATAGGATTTTTTCCCCAGATAATTGGTCGTTTCTACCAGCCTTCCCCAGGTATCGTAAAGGTAACTTTCTGTCTGGCTATATGGACTTGTCTTGGTCAGTATATTTCCTGTAGACTGCTCGTAGGTATAACTAGTCGTCATGCCATCAGCATCGGTCTGACTAGACATAAACCTACCGCTGACATCGTAAGTACTGCTTGTTGTTCTTTGCCCATCTGCGGTTACCAGAGTTTTTTCAGTCACATTTCCATAGGTGTCATATTGCAGATTTTCGGTAATGAAAGCTGTGCCATTTCCTTTTCTTTTTATTTGAGTAGGTCTATGATTGGTATAAGTATATTCTTCTTCCGTAGTAAAAGTATCACCTCCAGTACTGGCCGTTGTTTTCTTCGTCAAAGGGCGGCCAATGTAATAATTCGTATTTCCAGGGTTGTTGTCGTAAGTTACTTCTGTCAGTTGTGTTCCCTGGCCGGACAAACTGGTCTCTTCTTTGCTTACATTGTAATAAGTGTCATACTCAAGTGTTTTTAAAGTGTTTGTTCCGGACAGCATATCTTTTGTAGCCACAGATGTTGGCACACTCCGGAACACTTTATTCGGTAACAGTTCTGTATCGTAGGTATAGTCTGTTCGGGTAATATAATCCCAGGAATTAGCAGCATCATTTATACCGGTTGCCGCGTCTATTATTTTTGCTATAAAATCGCCATTTGTTCCGCCAGCTTCAAAACCAGGAAGTAAGGTAACAGACTTAGTAGCTTCCACTTCATTGCTTTCTATGGCTGATAGTTCAATATCCGGATCAGGTAAATTTACATTTGATACATTAGGATTAACATTCGAAGACTTACTTGTAAAGCTTTTCGCTAATAATCCTCTATTCAATGGGTCATAGAAATTGATACTGTGTATCTTGTTTTCATCAAATTCATCGGTATGCCAGTTACTTCGTGAGGTTCTGCCAAACCCGGTAAAACCTAAACCTGTTAAATGTGTTGTTGCATTTTCATAATTAAAAACCTGATAGGTGATACCCAAAGCCGGTACCTCTCTTTTTATTTTGCGTAACAGATGAAATCCCGGAATTTCTCTAAGATTATTATAAGGATAAGTCAACAACGAGTTACTGGCATAGGTAGCTCCGTAGGCCTCTTCATGAGAGTCATAACCATAATTTGCAGTAGCTTCTTTATAATCCAGTGTGTAAAGAATGCCAGATTGACTGATCGTTTTTAAAGTGGTCTCTTTACGTACATCTCGCAAATAATTAAATAAAGTAAGTACATTATGACTTATGAAACCAAATTCCAGCTTAAAGTTAGGGTCTTTTGAATTCATTACAACCGGAATAGGATTATTAGCCATAGTTGTATTACGGGTATTTTGGCCCCCATTCACCAGATTATGCGCTTCATTCACGCTCGGCATACCAGTATTGTAAAAAGCAATACTTATAATCTCTCCGGATGTCGAACCATTACTGGTTTTGGTTCGTGTATATAAAATATCTGTCTTGCCATCGCTATTCAGATCAGTTGGCATTAAAGTATAAATATAATTATAGCCGTTCTCTGTCTTAGGAAAATCATAATTAAAAGATTGTCTTTTCTCAAATACTTTGAATCCACTCCCCGTTGAATAAAAATGCAAATACAAATTGCGGTCATTTCCTGTACCTGCTGTTGGAAGCATAATATCCGCTTTTCCATCACCATTATAATCCCCAATTAATACAGGAAAGTTTATAGATATTTTACTATGGGTAGTCTGAAAAAGTAGGGTCAATTGATTAGAAGAATTTAATCCATATACATATAAATTTTGTCCCCTAACCTGTAAAATATCTGTTTTACCATCACCATTAAAATCCGCTGTATATAAGTTTCCTGTGCCCCCAACTGGAAAAAGAAAGTTTCCTATTTGGAAAGGTTCTTCTTCACTATCCCGACTCATATTGATAAAATATGCATCTGAACGATCTATATATATTGATACAGGGTAGCAATAGTCAGGGTCCTGTTCATCAACAAAATCTATATAATTATAATAATAAGGATTAGTTATAGCTATAACATCTGTTAACCCATCTCCATCAAAATCTCCAGAGATATATCTCATAGGTACTAATTCTCCTCCATAATCCTGGTTATAACAATTAGAATGAAAGAATGGAATATAAGGAGGATTACTCCATGTTTTATTATATTGATAAGTAACTGTCTGATAACTACTTCCCGCGGCATAAACATCAACATCTACTAATCCATCTATATCATTTGGCTTTACTACATATATGCCAGAACTACTCAACTCACTATTATGAAACAAGATATTTGCAGGAAATATTTCCTTAAAATAACCAAGCACCTCTTTACCAAAACTGGGATTAGCAGAGTTTCTTTCCGGATCCCAAAAACAATTAAATTTATTCTTTGCTTTTGGGTAAACTATCATATCCATAATACCGTTGCCGGTAAAATCACGCGTTATTACTTCATGGCTTGCTGCGGATATGGACGTTCCTCCGCTACCCAGATAAACATTTATTGGTGATGTATAAGATATTCCGTTGGTTGGCGTAGAATAAGTAAAAACTAATGGTGTCAATTCTTCCGTTTCGTCGCCGTTTAATTCCTGTATTTTTATAAGATTTTGATATTGAAAAGGGGAAATCTGCTGATGTGATAACTGATAGTTTTTATAAGAGATTCCGTTGACAGTTATACTAATCTTATTTAATATGGAACCTAAATAAGAAGACCTATTTGCAGGATAACTCACTTCTTTTGCCACAGAATTAGCATAAATAAATGTAATAATGTTAAGTTGTGTTGCATTTACTGTTCCTCCATATTGAATATTCTGAATTAATAAGGCATTCCCTGAATTAGTATAGCTAAACAAGATAACAGCTCCGTCAAGATTCTGAATGCTACTTATTCCGTAATTTTCTGTTGTTCTGGAGGCAGGATGCTCTCCATAAAAAGCTTTGCCACCATCTGGATACCATACTTCAAAAAAAATATCGTTGAATGAACCTCCTGGCACCTGTTTGGAAAATACTCGGATATTGGAACTATTTTCAGTAACATATTCTGCTCCGGGGTCTCCATATACACCACTCTTTAATATTAATCTTTGCCCATCCAGTGCAAACCGATCCAGAGCATTATAATTAACCGGATCTATTATTCCATCATGAAATAATGTAGCAGGTATACGAGTAATTGCAGACAGACCTCCTATATTCCAGCCATATCCTGCAATTCCATTTCCTCCCTGGCTATTGTAGGCTAATGCCAGTTGTGGAATGAATCCATTAATACCTGGTGGAACTTGAATCGGTACCGTATAAGTCGCGCCTCCGGAAGCAGACACATCCAAACTACCGGCTACACTACCCGCAACAAGAGTAGCACTGGTGAAGTTCATTTTATTTACAGAAGACCTATTTTGTCCCTTGATAGTTCCTTCCTTTGAGGTTCCGCTACCTAGTGTATCATAAACGAGCGCTATTGTATCCTTCTTTATTGGTTGTACCTGTTTTTCCTGATTGTTTTGACTTTCGCTCCCTATATAAGTTAGAGCGAGAGAATCGCTATTTAATATTATTTCTTGTGCTTGTATGCTATATACCGAGATATAGCAAAAAATAAATAATAGTATATTTTTCTTCATAGGTACATGTTTAAGGTTTTACAATTTTCAAGGTTTCTCTTTTCCCGTTACTATAAGTCGCAACTAGAAGATATATACCTGCGGGAATATTAACAAAAGAAAGGTTAGTATATTGCTCTGCCGGAATTGGGCTATTCTCAAATAGCTTTGCGCCATTGACGCTAAATACAACTATGGTTTTAACAGAAACATCTTCGGGAGTAGTCCACTGTACTTTAAGATCTTCTTTTACCGGGTTAGGGCTTGCTGTCAAAAAATAACTTTTATGCCGATCGCCGCTCATCTCTTTTTCTTTATCCTTCAAAAGCGTGATATCTTCTTTTGGGATATTGGCTAACACCTTTGTTATACTGTTGTTTCCTCTGCAAGACACACATATCCATTCCCTTCTTTCCTGATTACCTGCAGCATCATAAGAAAAGATCAGTTTTTGGGCATTGCAAAATATCGGGCTGCCCAACAAGGCGATTAAAAACACAAATATTAATCTGTTCATTTTATTTTTCATGGTTTAGCTTTTAATTCATCAATTTTAAGAGAGAGCTCTTGTAGCGAAACTTCCATTTGATTCATCTTTACTTCTTTAGCTATAAGGTGCAACGTAAGTTCTTCTATTTTTTTCAGCAACTTCGCATTCATCTCTCCCAAAGAGACTCCATGCTCCTCCACTTCCTTAGCCGATGGTATGCCCGGCAGATGCTTATTGGTTTTGATAAAATGTTCGGTTTCTTTCAGATCTGGTAATTGGTAGCTCTCATCAAATACGTAATCAGGCCAGTTGGCTGTTTCCACCTTAATTTCTTTGGCTCTGATCTTGCCGTTAACAGAGAGTTTTTCCCCCGCTGCCATTTCCTTTGTTCCTATACCAAGAGAACCATTAAAAAAACTGGTAGCTGTCGAATTCAGATAGACAGGAGAAGTTAAAGCTATCCCATAAGTATTGACATAGCTATCTACTTCAGTTTTATAAGTTCTTAAAGGGCCATTCTCCTCCTGATAGGGGACCGGAAAACTAATTCCATCGTGAACTTCATACTCCAACTGAGCACTACAATTTAAATAATAAGTTATTTCTCCTCCCTTTAGCCAAATAATAATATTTAAAGATGCGTTTTGACCGGTAGCATCTTCCCAACCGGCAATAAAATCGACACTACTTTTAATATCAGTATCAATAAAGGTAGAACCATGTCCGTATTGGGAAACATGAAATGCAAATTTTGCAATCAGGGAACCTCGCCAGGAACTATTATAATGTACATTCGACCTTCCTATTTCTAATACCGTGGCTTTATTATAATTCCAGTTGTTATCTTTAAACAATACCGGGTAAAACTTATCTATATCCCCACCTACAGTAATAGCTGTATTTTGTGCATTAGTAGTTATAAAGATCAACATCAGTAAGCCCGAAAATAAGATACAAGTATATTTTTTCATATAATTTCTACTTTGATTACTTTTTATTTAATAGCAGCATTTGTTTGATATCCATGAGTTCTGCAGCCTGCTTTTCCAATTGCTGTTTTTGCTGATTATATTGCTTATCTTTTGCTATTAAATGCAGCGTCAACTCCTCTATCTTCTTTAACAGTTTCGCATTCATTTCCCCCAAAGAGACTCCATGCTCCTCCACTTCCTTAGCCGATGGTATCCCAGGTAAATGCTTATTTATCTTAATGAAGTTCTGTTTCTCTTAAATCAGGTAATTGGTCGCTCTCATCAAATACGTAATCCGGCCAGTTAGCGGTTTCCACTTTAATCTCTTTGGCTCTGATCTTGCCGTTAACTGATAATGTTTCCGTTGGGTTTTGAGTACCTATTCCTACTTTATCCAGAAAATAACCTGATCCTGTCAAAAAACCAGTCGCACCAACATTGGGACTTTGTTCGTTCCAGTTTCTTGTTCTCAGTATTCTGGTCCCGGGAATAACATCCACATATAAATCTCCTTGGGCAGCACCTGTTGGAGACCAGGAATAGAAATAGGCTATCCCATTATTAGCCAGACTAAAATTGTTACCTATTCTTGTTCCTCCGGTAAAATCACCACCATAATTTAGTGTTAATACATTACCATCGTCATGAACAAAAGCTCTCCCTCCGAAGCCTCTAGGCGGGTACCTAAAGATTACATCAGCACCACCATTAAAATAAAATTCCGGTGTCTGCGCATTCAAAAATAAAACGCTAAAAAAGCATGCTAAAAAGAGATAAAGTTGTTTCATTTTGATACTATTTTTTGTTTCAATTGTTGAATTTCTTTTTCCTGACTAATGAGATGCAATGTTAATTCTTCTATCTTTTTTAATAATAGGGCATTCATTTCACCTAAAGAAACACCATTTTCTTCTACAACTTTGGCAGATGCTTATTGGTTCTGATAAAATGTTCGGTTTCTTTCAGGTCTGGTAATTGGTAGCCCTCTTCAAACACATAACCAGGCCAGTTGGCGGTTTCTACCCTAATTTCTTTGGCTCTGATCTTGCCGTTAACAGAAAGCTTTTCCTGAGGTGCGGTAGTTCCTATACCTAAGTTACCGTTATGATTTAATACCATTTTTGCATTGCTCCAATCAGAAGAACCTATCTTACTAGTATGAAAATAGATAGCATGATTTTCTGTTGCCGCTGCACCTATTGACTGCCAATATCCAGCATAAATTTTCAGGTCATTTCCATAAGTCTTAATCAGACCGTCGTAATCATTTTCAATACCAAACTCCAGACTTGGATAATTTGCAACTGAACCAATCCTCAACCCAACAGTACCATTTGAACCTCCCGCACCAACATTTACGTTTAGCTTCGTCTCCGGATCAGCCGTCCCAACCCCTACTTTTCCATCAAAGTAGGTACGCATACTATGACCATCTATATCAAACACAGTTGCTCCATCAGATCGCTTCAGTAAAAGTGAAATAGAATTATTTGA
Organism: Pseudopedobacter beijingensis; assembly: GCF_042678145.1. Lineage (NCBI taxonomy): Bacteria > Pseudomonadati > Bacteroidota > Sphingobacteriia > Sphingobacteriales > Sphingobacteriaceae > Pseudopedobacter > Pseudopedobacter beijingensis. The sequence continues at coordinate 131,365 of NZ_JBHUDG010000049.1, forward strand.
ATTATTGTATATATCGAAAAAGCCCTGACCACCACCATAAGCCTTTATTCTGCTTTTGAACAGGAAAACCGGATCAATCGAGATTCCATTATTGGTAGTATTACCTCTATCAGTAACAGTTTGCAAGGTTTCCTGTCCTGTTGCATTTGCGATACCTAAAAGTAAAATCAGGTGAAATAGTATGAATCCTTTCATAATGATTATTTAATAGTTTTAGGCAATTGCCCTTTTATTAACTCATTTTCTTTTTTCAATTCAATAACATACAAAGTCAACTCCTCTACCTTCTTCAACAGCTTTGCATTCATTTCTCCCAAAGAGACTCCATGCTCCTCCACTTCCTTAGCCGATGGTATGCCCGACAGATGCTTATTGATTTTGATAAACGATTCGGTTTCTTTCAGGTCTGGTAATTGGTAGTTCTCATCAAATACGTAATCCGGCCAATTGGCGGTTTCTACCTTAATTTCTTTGGCTCTGATCTTGCCGTTAACGGAGAGTTTTTCCTGAGGTGTGTTAGTACCTATCCCCGTATTTCCATTGTTATCCACAGTAATGCTATTATCCGAATTACCTTTACCAAAATGCATCCCAAGCCCAGAACTCCATACATAACCGTAAACCCCACTATTTCTGTAAAACCTGATTTCCTGATTATCAGACTTCAAGTTCATATGATCAGTCAGGAAACTTTCTCCATTATTGCCGATACTAAAAGCAGCTTTTCCCCCATAACTTATATTGTCAGAATCGGAACCCACCCAAAATGTCAACCGACTACCAAAATCATATCCTATCCCTGCCCATTTAAGATCATTACTATTAAATGTCAATACCGGATATACTGACTTTAAAGTCATTGTTCTATTCCATCCTGAATACATGGGTTCTCCTCCTGACACATAAAGCGGACTAGTCGGGCTTTGAGTACCTATCCCTACATTACCATTGGCATCCTGCACTAATAGCTTCTTCCATGATTCCCAATCGGGTGAATAACCTGACCTGAAGAATATCTCTCCATTATTAGAAAAAGCCAACTCGTGTGCCTTACCTCCAGAATTATCATTAATCCAGCCTCGAAGGCCTATTATTGTGTAATAAGGGTTGCTATCTACTTTCGGCAAACCGATAACTGTTCCATTTTTAAAATGCGGTTCAAATGATGCTTCATAAGACGAGGGAGTTGTGGCTATGTTTCTCGTATCCGGGATAGTTAAAGCAGATTGAGCATATACTTCCACTCCCAAAGCAATGGTCAATAAGATGAGTAAATTTTTTCTCATAAGCCTTCTAATTTTTCTATTCTTTTATTCAGTTCTATAATATGCAGCGTTAGCTCTTCCAGTTTTTGCAGAAGTTTTGCATTCATATCTGCAAGATTTAGCCCATCTTGTGCTACTTCTTTTGCAGAAGGTATTCCTTGCAAATGCTTATTAGTTTTGATGAATTTTTCTGTCTCTTTTAAACTTGGTAAATGATAGCTTTCCTCAAAGACATAATCTGGCCAGCTACTTTGTAATTTCACTTTAATTTCTTCTGCTATCATCTTATCCGCTACAGCTAACTTGTAGCCGTGGGAGTTATTACTTCCAATAGAAACGTTACCATAAAATTCGCTGTCCCCATTTGCCTTAAAAGAAGCCGTATTATTTATTTGCCCGTCATATCTGGTCCCTCCTATTACAAATTGCTGGGAGCTCAGGTTGTCATCGCCTAAATCCAGTCTTACTTTTCCTGTTCCGTTTCCTCCAGAATCATCATAATAAATAGAAGCGATGTCTCCCCCTCCGGCAAAATCAAGCCCACCATTTTGTACCTGAATTTTTTTTCCTCCTCCATTTAAAACAATATTTCTTCCTCCCCATACTAAATCCCCCCCTGTATTCATCCACAGAGATGCTCCATATTGGCCAGGAAAATGAAAAGCGATACCAGGGTTTGTCCCACGTGTTTCTATGGCTGCATTTTCCCAACTGAGGTTGCTATCATTTTTTTCTGCAACTAATCGATCTTGAAAAAAGCTGGTTCCAAACACCCCAAATTTATAGCCATTCGCTATTCCTCCAATACCTACATTCCCACCTGCATCATTAAGTATCAAGTCTCTCCCTCCATTATGACCATAGCCTCCAATTCTGGCATAATTTGCCATTCCTCCAATAAATGTATAGCCTGTCCCATCTGGAAAATTAAACTGTATTTCTCTTCCATTTGAAGTAGAGTTTCCTCTGTCAGTTACGGTTTGCAGAGTTTCCTGACTATAAGTTTTCGCCGATGAGAAAAACAATAAAGCAGCTAATACATAATTTTTCATTGTCTCAAACCTTTAAGTTCATCTAATTCCTCTTTCATTTGAATCATATGCAGGGTTAACTCTTCTATCTTTTTAAGCAGAAGCATATTCAGCTCCCCTAATACAATCCCATTTTTTTCTATTTCTTTTCCTGAGGGAATTTCAGGCAGATGATTGTTCTTATCTACAAATTCTTTCACTTCATATAAACTGGCAAGTTTATAGTCTTTACTGAATACATAATCGGGAACCGGTATATTGATATCCACCTTAATTTCTTTGGCATGTATCTTTCCGTTAACCGTCAGTTTCTCATCCGGATTTCGCGTTCCTATCCCAACATTACCGTTACTACCGGCCGTTGCCATAAAAGAAAAACCATGAATTGGGTCTATAAAAAATTGAGAATATTCCTGTACATCAATTTGTTTCTGAGATTGCATTCTCAATACAGGATTTACTCCAGCCTGTTCTATATATCCACCGGCGGAATCTTGCCCCGACCATATATAACTAGTTTGGTTACCCCATCGTATCACCCCATTCCTTTCCAGCATAACTTTTGACCAAAGGGTGTTCGGACTATTTTGAGTTTTTCTGAAATACAAATCCTGATTGAAAAAGCTACCAGCAAATTGCATGGCAAAATTGTTAGAAGTATTGCTATGCCTTACATCTAACAAATGCCACCAATTGGAATCATCAACAGGGTAATTCAATGGCTGCGAAGTTTCAAAAAACCCAGACATAGCTCCTTCGCTTCCTTGCAAGCCTGCATTGTCCCTGGTTTGTGTCTGTGCAAAAAGTTGATTAACGTAAAGGAGAATTACAAATGGTAAAAGTTTTTTCATATTAAACAAGAATGATTCAATACAAAAATACGCACTTAATAACCAACAAAACAAAATCACTAAACATTATATAAATTATTTACCCATAAATAAATAAGAAAACTCAAACAAAAGCCCACAAGAAATAATCTCCATAATAAAACAACTATTTAAACATTTTACTTTAACAGACCCCATATTTTATTAACTATATCTTATTATCCCCCCCCGTCAGATACTAATCAACAGTTTTATTAAAATAATATTTATCATTATCCTGGCGTTTCAATGTTATTTAGAATTGAGGTTTACTCGATTCTATATCGATAGCACTAAAGAGCCTTCGTTATTGGCCTCGGGTTACCACAGTGTAACTACAAAAATATCTTGAAACTCAAATTCCCTTACACCAACTTGCTTCGAGACCGCTTCGGGAAAACCAACTTCTATCTAAAAAACGCGATAGCGTTATCATATCGTTCCCGAACCAATCCCCTTGAGTCTTCCAACGCATGACTTAAATGCTTTTTGAAAACCCAGGACTCTGTCCGAAATATTCGTCTTTCTTTGATTCAATGTTATTACCGCCTGCAGGAGACCGAGCCTATTTTCATTAACGCTTTTTCTACCAGACACACCCGAGACAGATTCGAGACAAACTCGACATTAACAGCATCTTCCTTCGAGATTCTTTGGGTGTTCTTCGGGAAGTATTCGGCAAAAAAGCGATTTTTGAAGGCATTTCCCGAAGAACTATCGAACAAGTATAGGGTCAGGGGCGAGCCAATTATGGCACAGGGTCGAACCAAGTATATAACATAAACGGAGTTTTGCGAACTTTCACAGACTTTAGCGGACTTTGATGGACTTTAGGTAGTGATTTTCAGGGAAATAATCCCTATATTCATTAGGAAAACCAATTTAACCAATAATACCTTAAAATAAAAATGAAAGATAAAAAAGGCAAAAAACCTACTGCTCCTTATTCGCTATCTCCAAACAGCATCAAGGCTAACAACGAGTTTGCTGAAGCCAACAGGGTATTTTCTTTACTATACAAACGGTTTCAACAGGTAATGTCGCTTCATTGGGATCCTAAAAAACTGAACCGGCTGAGGAGGTTGATACTGGAAATTATAAGAACTGCACCAGTAGAACAAACCGGTAATCGTAAATTATGGGATGGCGATTTTAAGAAACTGGAAGGCTTTCAGTTAAATACTAAAAATACAGCTACCAATGTTTTCAGGGCTTTAATAACTACGAGTATTGACCCCAACAAGGGATTAAGCTTCTATATTCCTCCATTTAAATACGATGTCGCTTTTACCAAAACCCATCCCAATACTACGGCTGCAGAGGTCAGGTTGTTTATGTTTTCCTTCGATATTGTCAATAAGGTTTCATCTGGAGGAAGTATCCTGTTAATAAACCAGCGTCACGGGGAAGACCTGGAGAAAGAATACACCTTTAACCTCCCATTGGATAACAACAGGTTAACCTTAATCATCAGAAAAGTATCGTTTAAATCAGGCTCTGACCATACCGATATTCTGGACAGGCAATATATTGACGCCACCCTTACACATGCCATTTACTTAAAAGATGGTCAATTGGTAACTTTTGTTCCCGAACCTAAAGAGCCTCTTGTCCAAAAGATTGAAACTCCTGTTGGAGTATGGGAAGACCTTGGCTAGAAACCACTCTACGCCTTCAATTGTATACCTCTGCTACTTTGTACCATCCTTTTTGTATGGTAACCTGGTATAGATGTTCTATGTCTGTAAAGCTGTTTAATCAAACAAAAAACTGTAAGTTTTGCTTTTGCTTAGCTCTATTCTAAATAAGAATGGCAAGGTTTTAGCGACTATCTTATTAGCACCTGCTTATTGTTTTATTCATCATCATAAACTATACGCTTATGAAAAAGTACTCAAAAAAAGCACAGGAAAAAATTGCCGGGGTTATGGAAGAGTTTAAAGAAGGTAAGCTAAAATCAGGCTCCGGGAGCAAGGTAACGGACAGGAAGCAGGCTATTGCAATTGGGATATCAGAGGCCCGGGCAGAGGGGTTAAAAGTCCCTAAAAAGAAGAAATAGGCTTAGTAAAAAGCGGGAAAATTGTAAATAATATTTTTCTTAAAAGAACTATCTTTATAAAATCCTAAAGATTTTATAAAGATAATGCTTAAAAAGCTAGGCCCTTGGTTTCTTATTTTATTCTTCTGCTGTTCATTCACCTCCGCTTTTTCATACAATGACTCTGAGGTATATGCTCAAAAGGGAATTCTTGATTTACGTAAAGAGGATTTTTCCAACAACCTTAAAATAAAAGGGCAATGGCTTTTTTACTGGAACAAGCTCGTTGATTCGGTTGATTCCTTTCCTTCAGGAGGTTATTTAGTAGATTTTCCGTTAAGATGGACCAGTTTTAAAATCAAGGACAGGACATTTCCCAGTTTTGGGTACGCTACTTACATGGTCAGACTTCTTTTGCCTAACGATAGTGCCGCTTATACTATTCTTGTTCCACCAACATATTCTTCGTATAAACTTTTCATCAATAACCACTTAGTAGCTAAAAGTGGAGAAGTTACCCGCTCTCCGGCAGGCTTTGTACCGCACTTTCAAACCAAGCTTGTTGATCTGACATCCACTAAAGACACCCTGCTTCTGACCTTACAGGTAGCTAATTACACACATAGCAAAGGGGGCACCATGGACCCACTACTCATAGGCCTGACCGACCATATAGAACTAAAAAAAAGTAGAAACGATGCCATTCTCCTTACCTTAACCGGATGTCTTATTATGGGGGGACTTTTCTTCCTTGCTTTGTTTTTAGTGGGGAGAAGGGATCATGCGATACTCTTTTTTGCGCTTTTTTCTATTCTATATAGCTATAGGATAATAGGGACTGAAAGCTATCCGCTACATTCTTTATTCCCGGATTTGAGCTGGTTTCTGGCTATTCGTCTGGAATATCTCAGCCTTTTTTTAAGCATTGGGTTATTTACGTTATATAACAGATTTCTTTTCCCTCTTGATGTTAACAAGTACATCGTTCGTACGGTTGTTGCTGTCTGCATTTCTTTTTCTTTGGCTTCGGTGTTTCTGTCGCCATTTATTTTCACACAATTAATTACTCCATTTTTAATTGTGTCTGTGTTTTGCCTCACTTATACCCCTTACGTTTACTTATTAGCCTATAAAAGAAAAAGACCCGGATCTATTTATACCATAAGTAGTACTTTAGTTTTATTATTAATTTTTTCTCTGACCATTTTACGTTACTGGAGAATTATTGACCATTATCAGGTTCTCAGTTTCTTCGGTTATATCAGCATATTCTTTTTACAGTCGCTTGCCCTTTCGCACAGGGTATCTTTTGTCTTAAAAAGTGCAAAAAGAGAAGCCGAAACGGGATTAATTGCCAAAAGCGAGTTTTTAAGTACAATGAGTCACGAAATCCGTACGCCTTTAAACTCGGTCATAGGGGTAACTCATCTCTTACTAAAAAACAATCCCCGTAAAGATCAGAAAGAACAACTTGACGTGATGCTATTTTCGGCAAATAATCTACTCGCCATCGTTAATGATATCCTCGACTACAGCAAGATAGAGGCCGGGAAGATCTCTTTTGAGAATATTGAAATGGATATTGCCAAACTTGCACATAACCTAATGAGTGCTCAAGGCTCATTTGCTGATGACAAAGGAATAGATCTCCGCCTTTCTTTAGATAAAGCGCTAAGCCTTCATCTAAAGGGAGATCCTACAAGACTGCATCAGGTACTTAGTAACTTGCTTCATAATGCTTTAAAATTCACTCAAAAAGGCTTTGTAGAACTGGGCATTGAAGTTAAAAACACGAATAAGAATACCCAGACTTTATATTTCTATGTTAAAGACTCTGGAATTGGTATTTCCAGGGAAAAGCAAGATATAATATTTGACAGGTTTACGCAGGCAGATTCCTCTACATCCAGAAGTTTTGGAGGAACGGGATTGGGCTTAGCTATATGCAAAAGAATACTCGAATTGCAACATGCTGAACTGGGCCTGGACAGTGAAGAAAACAAAGGGTCTACCTTTTTCTTTACCCAGACTTTTGAAAAAGCTGCAGTCTCTGAAAAGAGCTTGTCCGCAACTCAAAATATATTTGATAAACAACAGGATCTGGAAGGTGTTCACGTATTACTGGTTGAGGATAATATTATGAATGTATATATAGCCAAGGCTTTTCTGGAAAAATGGGGTGCCATAATAGACGTAGCTACAAATGGTAAAGAAAGCTTAGAGAAATTGGATGTTGATAAGCATCAGTTAATATTGATGGATTTGCACATGCCTGTAATGGATGGCTATGAAGCGACCAAACACATGAGAAAGATGGGGGTAAAACTTCCTATTATTGCTTTAACTGCAAACCTGCCTGCTGATGTAGAATATGAACTTAAGAGCGCTGAAATGGATGATATTGTGGTGAAGCCTTTTCTACCGGAAGAGCTGCAGAATAAGGTCTTAAAATATATCCGTAAAAAATAGGGGAAGGTTAGATGAAAAGAGGCTATCTAAAAAAGTTATTGTCATCCTGAACGAATCGAAATGACCGTGTTCTTTTAGGTTTAGCTAGCCTCTTTTATTATATAAAACTCGTATTATCCGTTAGACAATGCTGCTGCACCACTAACAATTTCTGATAATTCTGTTGTAATTGCTGCCTGACGGGCCTGGTTATACGAAAGTTTTAAAGCTTTCAATAATTCTCCTGCGTTGTCGGTAGCTTTATCCATCGCTGTCATACGCGCACCATGTTCTGAGGCATGTGAATCAAGGACGGCTTTATACAGTTGTAATTTGATGTTTTTAGGTATCAGATTTTCAACTATTTCTTCTTTAGATGGCTCTAAAATGTACTCTACACCAGTAGAAGTATTGTCTTCTTCTACCTTTTCTGCTTTGGGTACAGGCAATAACTGCTCTACTGTTAAAAATTGTACAGCTGCGTTTTTAAACTGGTTGTAAACCACTTCTACGCTATCGTATTTACCTTCTACAAAACCTTGCATAATAGATTCTGTAATAACAGAAACATTGTCAAAGTTAAGGTTAGTGTAAAGATCATTATTATTACCTATTACATTATAATCACGTTTTTCGTAATAATCCTGAGCTTTCTTACCTATTGCTATAATATGAAGATTACCGCTTTGTTTATAAGCATCGTATTTTTCAGAAATAAGGTTATTAGTGGCTTTTAACACGTTTGTGTTAAAAGCACCTGCTAAACCTCTGTTAGAAGTAACTACAACCAACAGCACATTCTTTACTTCACGTTCTTGAGTATATACAGAAACACCATCTTCTAAAGAAGCAGAAAGATTTTTTAAAATCTCTTTTAGTTTGTTGGCATACGGACGCAATTGAATGATGGCATTTGTTGCCCTCTTCAATTTAGCCGCAGATACCATTTTCATTGCTTTGGTAATCTGTTGTGTGGAAGATACCGATGCAATTCTTATTCTAACTTCTTTTAAATTTGCCATTTTTATATAGTAGAAAGTTAAAAGTTAAAGGTAAAAAGCTTTAAACGCTATACCTTTAACTTTCAACTCTATTAATATTTTGCCGAAATTTCTTTAGCTACTGTTTCCAGAACTCCTGTTAAGCTATCATCAAATTTACCAGCTTTTAATGCTGCCAATACTTCTGGATGACGTTGCTCTAATTGAGTAACAAATTCATCTTCGAATTGGTTGATTTTATCTACAGGAACATTTCTCATTAAATTTTTAGTACCTGCGTAAATAATAGCAACTTGTTTCTCTACAGAAACCGGAGAGAATTGGCCTTGCTTTAAGATTTGTACGTTACGCGCACCTTTATCTAATACTAATTTAGTAGAAGCATCTAAGTCTGAACCAAATTTAGAGAACGCCTCTAGCTCACGGTATTGTGCCTGGTCTAATTTTAAAGTACCAGCAACTTTCTTCATTGATTTAATTTGAGCATTACCACCTACACGTGATACAGAAATACCTACGTTGATAGCTGGACGAATACCCGCGTTAAATAAGTTAGATTCTAAGAATATCTGACCGTCTGTAATAGAGATTACGTTGGTTGGGATATACGCAGAAACGTCACCTGCTTGTGTTTCAATGATAGGAAGAGCTGTTAAAGAACCACCTCCTTTTACCAGATGCTTGATAGATGCTGGCAAGTCGTTCATTTGTTGAGCGATAGAGTCGTTCGAGTTAACTTTAGCTGCTCTTTCTAATAAACGGCTGTGTAGGTAGAATACGTCTCCCGGATAAGCCTCACGACCTGGAGGACGTTTTAACAACAATGATACCTCACGGTAAGCTACAGCTTGTTTAGATAAATCGTCATAGATAATCAAAGCTGGTCTACCTGTATCACGGAAATACTCACCAATTGCAGCACCTGCAAACGGAGCGTAGAATTGCATTGGAGCAGGATCTGCAGCTGTAGCGGAAACTACTACTGTATAAGCCATAGCACCGTTTTCTTCTAAAGTTTTAACAACGTTAGCTACTGTACTTGCTTTTTGACCTACTGCAACATATATACAGAATACAGGTTGTCCTGCATCATAAAATTCTTTCTGGTTGATGATAGTATCGATACAAACGGCAGATTTACCTGTTTGACGGTCACCGATAACCAACTCACGCTGACCACGACCAATTGGAATCATTGCGTCGATAGCTTTGATACCTGTTTGTAGAGGCTCGGTTACTGGCTGACGGTAGATAACACCCGGAGCTTTACGCTCTAACGGCATTTCATAAGTTTCACCAGCGATAGGTCCTTTACCGTCTATTGGCTGACCTAATGTATTAACAACACGACCTAACATGCCTTCACCTACTTTTATAGATGCAATTCTGTTAGTACGTTTTATAGTATCACCTTCTTTAATCTCATCAGAAGGTCCCAACAATACAACCCCAACGTTATCTTCTTCAAGATTCAGTACTATACCTTGTAAACCAGTTTCAAATTCAACTAGTTCTCCAGCTTGTACTTTGGTTAAACCATAAACACGAGCAATACCGTCACCTACCTGAAGTACGGTACCTACCTCTTCTAATTCTGTTTCTGACTTAAATCCCGACAATTGCTGACGTAGAATCGCCGAAACTTCATCTGGTCTTACCTCTACCATTTTTATTTATTTAGCTTTTTTATTTAATCTATTATTACAATAACTCTTTGTTATGAAAATGCCTGTTTCAGCTGGTTCAACTTGTTAGAAATACTTGCATCAAATTGTCTGTCGCCAATAGTTAATACAAGCCCGCCTATTAAGTTTTCATCAACACTGGTATTCAATATTACCTCGCCTCCTATAATAGCTTTCACTTTGTTAATGATGTCTATTTTAGATGCTTCTGTTAACGGTATAGCTGTTACTACTTTTACCGTATTAATATTGTTATGGATATTATACTGGTTAATAAACTCTTTTGCAGCACCTGGTAATACATCTGCTCTTCCTTTGTTTACCATAATATCAAAAAATGCTAATGTTTCATTTTGCATTTTTCCTTCGAAAAGAGCTCTTAATATACTTCTTTTTTTATCTAAGGTGATAATAGGGTTTTTAACCACAGAAGCGAATTCACTATTGGCGCGAAGTGTATCTACAAAAAGCTGCATATCATCTTTCACTCCTTTTTCTATCTTTTTTTCGATAGCCAGGTCTAAAAGTGACTTTGCGTATCTTGATGCTACTTTAATTTCTGACATATTCTCAAAAGTTTAAAGTTAAAAGTTAGAAGCTCAAAGGCTGTTTTTGCCTGCTACTTTTCACTTTCAACCCTGTACTTTAAACTAGTTTAATTTAATATCTTTTAACAAACCTTCAACAACTTGTTCTTGTTTGGCTTTATCTGAAAACTCTTGACGAAGAACTTTCTCTGCAATTTCCAATGATAGGTTTGCCACCTGAGATTTAACCTCGGCAAGTGCTGCTAACTTCTGGTTGTTGATTTCTATCTTAGCTGCTTCAATTAATTTAGCACCTTCAACCTGAGCTTGTGTTTTAGCTTCGTTAACGATTTTATCTTTTAGCTCTTTGGCTTCTTTAAGAATTTCGTCACGCTCTGCTCTTGCTTCTTTTAACAAAGCTTCGTTCTCGTTAGATAAACGGGCCATTTCCTGTTTTGCCAGTTCGGCTTTGTTTAAAGCATCTTCTATAGAGCTCTCACGTTCTTTAATTGCTGAAAGAACTGGTTTCCATGCTGCTTTTCTTAATATAATTAATAATAACAAGAAGGAAACAAGTGTCCAAAAAACTAAACCTATACTCGGAGTTATTAATTCCATAAATTTTTATATGATAATGTAATTAAAGTTTCACTTAACAAAGTCGGAGAATGGGCCAATCGCACCATTCCCGACTTAAGTTCTTCTGTTGCTTATGCAGGATTGTTTCCTAAAAGAGCAACTACCACACCGAATAACGCAACACCCTCGATAAGAGCTGCAGCGATAATCATAGCAGTTTGAATTTTTGAAGCAGCCTCTGGTTGACGAGCAATACCTTCCATTGCTTTGCTACCAACATTTCCGATACCTATACCAGCACCGATTACTGCTAAACCTGCACCAATTGCAGCGATTGAACCTACCATAACTGTTTTAATTTATTATATATATATTTAAACAAAAAGTTTCTAATTAATGATGATGCTCTTCTACAGCTGTACCAATAAATAAAGCTGCTAACATGGTAAAGATGAAGGCTTGTAAAAATGCCACCAACAACTCTAACACCGACATAAACAACACAAACGCTACAGATACCGGAGCAATTGCTACTGTTTTAAAGATAAATATTAAAGAGACTAAGCTTAAGATAATAATGTGTCCTGCTGTAATGTTAGCAAAAAGACGTACCATTAATGCAAACGGCTTTGAAAAAATACCGATAATCTCTACTGCCCACATAATTGGCAACAACCAAAATGGCACATCTGGTTTAAAGATATGGCTCCAGTAATATTTATTTCCATTGATATTTACAACTACCAATACAATACCTGCTAAAACTAAAGTAACTGCAATATTTCCGGTTACGTTGGCACTTCCCGGGAAAATAGGAATCAAACCTAGCAGGTTATTGAACCAGATAAAGAAGAAGATAGTTAGTAACAGGGGCATAAATTTCTCGTATTTATAACCAATGTTAGGACGGGCTATATCATCTCTTACAAATAAGATAATAGGCTCTAACCAGGACTGCAATCCTTTTGGAGCTTTACCAACTCTTTTCTTATATGAACCGGCTACTGAAAGGAATACCACTAATATTAACAGAACTGCTATCAGCATACCTGCTACGTTTTTGGTTATAGAAAAGTCTAATACTTTTGCAGAAGCGGCTTCATCTACCTGTCCGTCTTCTCCTATTACTTTAATGTGTTCGTTTTGATTAAGGTAAGTATAATATTTTCCCTGATAGGCTACAGCATGATGATGCTCGTCCATCAGATTTGATGATGAGAAAACCTCAAATCCTTTATCTGTATATAATATTACCGGCAAAGGTAAGGAGGTATGCCCCCATAAATGCCAGCTATGTGCGTCGCTAATATGCTCAAGAATAGTAACTGTAGGGTCAAACTTCTCTTCCGCGGCCTCGTGTGCTTCATGCCCTGCAACAGCCGCCACATTTTGTACTGTATCTTGTGCTTCTGAAATAGTGTCTTGCTCTTGAAAAGCAAAGGTCTTAAATGACAAAAAAGCTAAGAAAAGAGCAAAAACTGCCTTTAGTCTGAATTTTTTGTGATTTGAAATGTGGCTTAAATCCATTGATTCCGTGTTTTTTACTTTTTAATTTGGTGGCGCAAGTTAATTAACAAACAATAGATTTCAAAGACCGTAAATAAGAAATAAGCAGAAAAAAAATTTACTACAAAAATTATAGGGTCTACTTTAAACTTATTGATGTAAAAAAGCGCCAGTAACATACTCATTAATAATCTGATAACAATCCCCCCCATGGTCATTAAGACCTGTCCCTCTCCTCCATTTCTAATCCCGTACCACGAAACCAGATAAACCACCACACTAATTCCCGCCATAAAACCAAATATCACCCAATATTTGGGAATGAAATACTCGTTCAATCCTAAAACATCTTTCAGGAACCAGCTTATTGTTATTAAAAACAATGTATAAGCTGCAAAATAAAGGAAGAACTTATTCAAACTCAAAACTTTACCCCTGATTGGACTCTTTATATTTCAGGCGGCAAAGATAATGAATATTTTCATCAGATTTTACACAAATCTCAATTTATGGATGTTATAATTTCCAAAGGTATGCGAGAGATAATTTAAGGGAGGTTAAGCTGAATAAATGGATTTAATTTGGTTGCATACGGACTTCTGCTGTTATGAAAAATCAGCTCCTGCTGAAGCAACCAGAATAGTGAAAGATAAAGCTCCTACGGATGACTGATATAAATCAGGATTTTAAACTTTTGATAACGGTATAAAGTGATGTGGCAACGCCTACAAGACTTAACAATGCTGTGACAATTAAAGTCTGGTGCCCTCTGGATTGATCTATTTTATATCCTACGAAAGCAAAAAAGCCAATAATACCTATCATCTGAAAAGCTAATGCCGAATATTTAACATAGCTATTTGCAGAATCAAGCAACTGCTTTTTTTTGTCTTTGGGTTTATTTTCTTCATTTGGTTCCATGCATCAAAAATTTAGGTTGTTTATCTTCTTCGCTTCCCATTTTGCAAAAACCATTAAAATCGGCTCCATTTTCAATAACCAGTTTATCTGATGAAATGTTTCCATTTACTTTTGCTGTGGCCTTAATAAACAGGTTTTCTTTAATGATAACATCACCATTAATTGTACCCGCTATTTCCGCAGATTGCGAAACTATATTACCGGTTACTTCTCCTGTCTCGCCCAAAACTACTTTGGCATCTGAGGATACATTACCCGCAATTTTCCCATCAATACGTATGTCTCCTGCTGTAAGCAGATCTCCATTAATTTGGGTGCCCGCACCTAGTATATTTATGGTTGCCTGTTTTAATCCTTCCTGCTGATTTTTTTTCTGAAACATGCCTTAAAAAGTTATATAGTTTTCCGGGTTTACTGCATTCCCGTTTATCCATAATTCAAAATGCAAATGGGGCCCGGTTGTATATTCCCCTGTATTGCCTACCACTGCAATAACCTCTCCTGCTCTTACAAAGGTCCCTGTTTTCTTTAACAATGCCGAACAATGTTTATAAAAAGACAACAGGTTATCTCTATGTTGTATAGCTATCACGTTCCCTGTTTCGGGCGTAAATGAAGAAAAAACCACTGTACCATCTAAAACAGCTTTGATGTTTTCGTTTTTTCTTGCGGCTATATCTACTCCAAAATGCCTTATATTCTGGTCAAAACTTTCCGTTACTCTTCCTTTTATAGGACTAAAGAAGGCAAAGGATGCGCTTCCTTTTTTTTCTTTATCTAAATTGGCTTCGCTAAGGTCAAACTGGCTTTCCGATTCAATCAACTTTCTCAGCTCTTGCTCTTCTTTAGAAATTTTAGTATTCAACAGGGTTCTTTCCAGGGTATCCCCGCTCTTTTTTTGGATATCTGAATCCAGATTTCCGGATATAACTTTTTTTAGATTATCCAGATAAAGTGCGTTGGCCGTGGCTAATTGTTCTAAAGAATCTACTTTCAAATGGGCGTCTATAATATCTCTTTTTGAATTTACATCAGAAACTCCTATTAAATATTCCTTTAAAGGTGTTACTTTTATTACCAGAACAGTAAAAAAAATCATCGCCATGGAAAAAGCGGCTGTACCAATAATCAGGTACCATAAAGATGCTTTAAATGATATTTTTTCTTCAAAAGTGGTATCATTTAAAACAACCAGCTTATATTTTTCTTTTAATCTGGTGACGAGTTTTTTTCTTTTACTCATTCTTGTTCAGAATTATTTAGCTTATTGATATATTTATTTCGGAGTTGTTTAAACTTTTGGCTGTTAAAAAATGATTCCCAATAAATTTCCAGTTTTGTGTTGCTAAATCATAAAACGCGGAGTCAAGTTGGGAATCATCGATAAA
>NZ_JBHUDG010000050.1:0-226012 GCF_042678145.1 Pseudopedobacter beijingensis
AATGGGTTATTAACCCTAATTTCTATTTGAGTTCTTGATGAAAGGAAGGCAAAAGTCTGAATCAATATATGAGTTATTAACTCGGAGCGCTTGTCTTAGTGTACTTTTGCTTCCTTTCTCATTCTAAATTTAACAATAACAAATCTAAAGGAGCGGAGTCGAAATATGCCTTGAATGGCGCTATACAGGCTTCGACTGAGTTTATCCTGAGCCCGACGAAGGGCTCAGCCTGACAAAAACCACTAATTTGAGACAGTCTCTTGATCTGAATTTTATTTTTTCCACCAGTGGTAGTAATTATGCAATCCGTCATATTCAAAACCACATTTTGGATAAAGCTGATTGCCTATATGGTTTGTTTTTTCTGTTTCAAGCATTAATCCGCAAGCGCTGGTCTCATTACACCATTCTTTACTTCTGTCTATTAACGCTACAGATAATCCCAGTCCACGATAATCCGGATGAACAAATAAATCGCTTAAAAGCCATTGCTTTTCCAGTTTAATGTAATGGTATAATTCGTACAATTGCACAAACCCAGCGGCTTTATCGCCCACATAGGCAAGAAATATATCCGACTCGCCGTTATTTATTCTATCTCTTAAAAACTGCTTCCCTCTCTCGTAATCCGAAGATTGACGATAAAATACCCGGTACATATCAAATAGTTCTGCGGCATCGTCCAAATTTCCAATGGTACCTTTTACAATAGTTACTTCTCTTTCGGTTACATCCGTATTGGATAAGCTTTCTTTTGAATTTAATGTTGTTGACATATGATAATATTGATTTTGATGATGATCAAATATCTTTAAAATCTGGATGAGTAATATCATCCAGATTTTAAACAAAAAGATAGTCCAGTTAGGATGTATGCAGGTAGATACCTTTGACTCAACCTATAATTCCGGATAAATAGGAAAGCTTTTTATAAATAAAGCCACTTCTTTCTTTACCTGCTGAATTTCGACATCATTATCAGCATGCATTAAAGTACGGTCAATCAGGTCTACAATTTTAATGGTGTCTGTTTCCTTTAACCCTCTTGTTGTAATTGCGGGTACTCCTACCCTTATCCCCGAGGTTATTAAAGGAGATTTATCATCAAAAGGAATAGTATTTTTATTGGTGGTAATATTTACTTTCTCCAATATTTCCTGCGCTTGTTTACCGGTCAGGTTTTTATTTCTGAGATCAATTAATATCAAATGGTTATCGGTACCGCCTCCTACCAGATTATATCCTCTTGTAATAAATTCACTGGCCATCGCTTGTGCATTGGAAATAATCTGCTGCGTATAAACCGTAAACTCTTCCGTTAGTACTTCCCCAAAAGCGATTGCTTTAGCCGCAATAACGTGTTCTAACGGACCTCCTTGTGTTCCTGGAAAAACCGAAAGATCTAATACCTGAGACATGGGACGTATTTTCCCTTTAGGGTCTTTTATACCTAAAGGATTTTCGAAATCATGCCTAAGCATAATAACACCTCCACGTGGACCACGTAATGTTTTATGTGTGGTTGAAGTAACGATATGACAATGATCAAACGGATCGTTCAATATCTTTTTAGCTATTAAACCTGCCGGATGTGCAATATCTGCCAACACAATTGCTCCTATTCTATCAGCAACATCACGAACCCGTTTATAATCCCAATCTCGGCTGTATGCAGAACCTCCGCATATAATCATCTTTGGGCGTTCTTTTAAAGCTATTTCTTCCAGCTGGTTGTAATCTACCAAGCCGGTATCAGGATGAAGACCGTAAAATAGAGTCTGGTAATTTTTACCGCTGAAATTGGCCGAACTACCATGTGTCAGATGTCCCCCCATCGCCAGATTTAATCCCAAAATTTTATCACCTGGTTTAATACAAGCCTGAAAAACTGCAGCATTGGCCTGAGATCCACTATGTGGCTGAACATTTGCCCAGCTTAAATTAAATATCTTTTTTAAGCGATCTATAGCTATATTCTCTATCTGATCTACAAATTCGCAACCTCCATAATAACGTTTTCCAGGATACCCTTCTGCATATTTATTGGTCAGAACTGTACCCATAGCTTCAATAACCTGCAAAGACGCAAAGTTTTCAGAGGCTATCAGTTCTATACTATTTTGTTGACGATACAGTTCATCCTGTATCAATGAAAAAATGTGATTGTCTCTTACCATACTCTATTTATATTAAAATGTATCATACTGATTATTAAGTATAAAAACACGATTTATTTAAGTTCTGTTTTAAGTGCTTTCAGAAAAACATCTGCTTCTTTAAAACTTATATTCAGGGCAGGTAATAACCTGATTATATTAGGCTTAGCCTCTCCTGTAAAAATATAATGCTTATGAATCAGATTAGTCCGGGTATTAGAAAATTCCGGAGGCAGTTCTATACCTATCATTAGACCTTTACCCCGCACTTCCTGAATTGTTTTTATCTCTTTAAGTTCCTGTAAAAGATAATTACCCACCATTGCCGCATTGTCTATGAGTTTATCCTGTTCCATAATCTCAATAACTGCTAAAGCTGCAGCACAGGCTAAAGGATTACCACCAAAAGTGGTACCCAGCATCCCTTGCTCCGGTTTTAATTTAGGACTAATTAACAAACCTCCGATAGGAAATCCGTTCCCCATTCCTTTGGCTATGGTATAAATATCTGCGTTAACACGGGCATAATCATGAGCAAAAAATAAACCACTTCTTCCATATCCGCACTGTATGGAATCTGCAATAAAATAGGCCCCATATTTATTACACAGCCACCGTATAGTTGCCAGAAAATGAAGATCCGAAACACGAATCCCCCCAACGCCCTGTATACCTTCAACTATAACAGAAGATATTTCTCTTCCGTGTTGTGCAAAGGTATTTTGTAAGGCGTCTATATCATTATGCGGAAGAAAAATCACATTATCTGTTTCATTTACAGGCGCAATAATGTTTGGATTATCTGTTGCAGCAACGGTTAATGATGTACGCCCATGAAAAGCATTTTTAAACGAAATAATTTTCTTTCTGCCATTGGCAAATGAGGCAAGCTTTAAAGCATTCTCATTAGCTTCTGCTCCCGAATTGCATAAAAACAGACTGTAATCTGTTTTCCCGGATATATGACCTATTTTTTCTGCCAACTGCTGTTGTACAGGTATTTTTACGCTATTGGAATAAAACCCTAAATTGTTTAGCTGGCTGGTAAGACGTTTTACATAATGGGGATGAGTATGTCCAATAGAAATAACCGCATGACCACCAAATAAATCTAAATATTTCTGTCCTCTTTCGTCCCAAATATGACTGCCTATTCCTTTGACTATACCAACGTCTGTTCTAGCATATACATCAAATAAATCCATATCCCTTTTTATTTGCAAATATCCGGGGATTAAGAAACTTATTTATAGTCCAGCTTTAGAATATACCAGTAGTCCAATACTATGCCGTAAAAAGAGATTATCATGATAAATCTTTCTGTAAATATTATATTCTCTCCAACGTCTCATAAGATAATGCATAAACATTGCCGTTTCCTATCTATTGTAATAGTTGGTCTTATTAATTTACCTGCAATATTTTTGAGCCTTCATTTTCTATCCCTTTTTTATCAATGGTAATGAGCTTGTATATATTGAGCTGACCGGCTTGGTAATTTTTTGTAGCTACGGCTTCCATATCTCCATTGATGGTTTCTATAAGCACAAATTTTTTTCCGTCCCATTTATAGAGTTTATAAGAAGCTACATCCATATTCGGAATTGTCCACTTGAGAATGAGCTCTCCTTCAATAAATGCAGCTTTCAGGTATTTAGGACCAAAATTACGTTCGTATGCATTATGATAGGTAAAAGGCAAACTAAATGCACTCGAACGATTTTCCTGTATGGCTTTCATTTTATAAGTATCGCCATCTTTAGGTTTTGGGATTTCTAAATAGTTCTTTAAAGCGGGTATTGTTCCATTGGCCAATAACTTAAAATCTGCATCGCCTTTTGACTTGAGATAAACAGTAAATGCCGCATTATTTTCATTTTGTAGGCTATCTGTTGTCCATACGAGATGGTAAGTGGTATCGTTAGTGGTTAAAACTCTTAAATCTTGTGGCGCATTTAAAGGAACTGTCATGTTTTTATAGAATACAACAACTGTATCAGAAGCTAAGCTTTTATGGTAAGAATTACTTTCGGCTACAACAATATATTGGTACATGGCATTATTCTCCAGTGTCGACAAACTATCTGTCCATTGATATTTTTTGGTATTGTTTGCCGTGATAGCTAATGATGCAGCAACAAATTCTCCTTGATTTTGTGCTCTTTTGCGTACATAAAATGCTTTGCTATATTCATCATCACTTTCCCACGAAACGGTAATGTGCTTATTTGTTTGTGTTGCTTTTATATGTTGTACTTTGGCAGGGATAATGGTAAAATCGGGCATGGTAAATACCGATGCAGACTGATAAATGCGGTCTGAATTATAAGGTATCATATCAATTCTATAGAAAAAAGCTTCGTTGGCATCATCTACGCGGTCTGTGTAAGTGGTTTCATTACCATTAAGCATGGCAACAGATTTAAAACCGGTATCTTTTTTACGACTGCGCTGAATAATAATTCCTTTTACCATAAAGTTGTTTTTCATCTCCCACGATAGTATTACGGCATTTGTACCCCTTAAGTTTTGTACTTTAATATTTCCAGCAACAGGAATAAGGTCGGCCGGATAGGCATACGTCCATACTTCGTCACTTTTTGCTTCATTGTTTATCAAGGTCTCTATACGATACTGATAAACTCCGGGGTTTTTCCGGGTGAAAGTATCTACATACATCCACATACTGTTACCCGGTATTTTTTTATTGGTTTTTATCAATTCATCAGCATTTTTGCTCTTACGATAAATATTTATAATAATACTGTCTATTGATACCTGAGGATGATATTGGAGTAGTACATCTCCGCCATCGTATTTTGCAGTGAGGATGGGTGGAGCAGTTTGCTGTTGTAGCTGTGCTTTTACTTTAAAGCATGTTATTGTAAAAAACATTAACAGCATGTATTTTAATGGTTTCATCATCTGTCTAAATTTAATTTGCGTTTACCTGAGAGACGGTTTAAAGGTGAATTTGTCCTTGTCTTTCGTCATGTTCAAATCCAATCCTATACCTAAAGAGCCTACACAATAATTAATTCTACCATTTATGCCAAACAATAAGTTCCCGGTCAGTCCTTCGCTGCTATTAAATTTCATGTTGAAATTGCCATTGGTTCCTCCTGAAAGTCCAATAGTACATAACTGTAAATCGTAGTAACAGGATGCCTGAGCAAAAGCTTTACCTCCTATACTTATTTCTGTTCCATTAAGGTACGCATATAGGTCTATTCCTGCCGAGAAATCAAATACGGGGACAAAGACACCCACTATAGGGATACTGTTAAGGCTTGGTCCGGGTAAGTGCGGAAAATCGTCTTTACCGAGTGTCTTCATTACGTTTACATAAAAACCTTTAAGCCCGGTATTGAATGTTGAAGGTAGCTCGTTATATAAAGTAACATTAAGCAGTTTGTTTTTCATATAACCCGGCAAGGCACCATTGTAATACCCTAAGGCTATACCACTCTGAAAACCGCCAAATATGGCTGCCGGCAATGCACTTACTTCGGCATTTGTAATGGCGCCTACCAATACAAAACCTTTACTGTCCATTTGTAAATCTACAGTACCGGCATGAACAATTACCGGGCCTAGAGGAAAGTTTTGACCACTAAAAGCTAATGCACCCTGAAAAATTTTGTTTTCAAAATCGAATGCTAAACTCAAATCGCCAAAAGGTGTGCTGATATCTGATAATTTTATGGCCTTATTGGAATTTTTATCGGTTTCTATTCCGCCTTTTATTTCGAAATCGATTTCGTCATTTCCTTTTTCTAAAAGGTTCTTACCCGCTATGATATAATTTTTTGGACGACCTGTAAATTTAAGATTGTTCCAAATGTTATTAACCACCTTGGTACCACCGCTTACAATGCTCAACGATTTATCGCCCATTATAATTTCCTGATTATCCAAAAAATTCATGATAATGGTATTTTGTGTGGCTGTCGTTGTTTTATTGAGCCTGCCCCGTAAACCGGGTATGGCATCTGCAAGGGAATTTTTGTAAATCAGTACTTTTCCTTCAGCTGTTAGATTATTGAGGCTAAGCGTAAATTTATCGGCCTCGAAACGAACTTTTCCGGCTGCTTCTATTTCTATCGGTAACTTATCTACCGATAGGTTAACTGTACCGTTATCTTTAGCAAATTTAAAACGGCTGGTGATATTGTTGTTAGCTCCAGGTATATTAATATCGCTGTTGCCAATAAGTGTAAAGAAGTTGTTTCCTACCTCTATACCACTTAATGTTTGAGAAACTACATTATAATAATTGAGCTTTTTCTCATCCAATATCAGGGTGGTATGCTTGGCATCGCTGTATGCACTAAATATTCTAACATCTATGGTTTGACCACTAAGCCCGGGTAGGTTTCCTGCATATGCCACCACTGTATTTTCTATACCTGAAAGGTTTAAGCGATAATGTGGCTTTTGGTCGAATGGTGCTGCATCATCATAGCTTAATGTAAGTTTAGCATTCGGCCTTATGTTAAGTGGTACTACACCGCCTAATGTTAATGCTTCGTTACCATTCAGGTTTATGCTCCCTAGGTCAATAGCTTTGGGCATAAGCATAATATTGTTGAGCGTTACTTGTGGCAAATCTGTTGCCAGCACACCATTGATTACTTTAAATCCGCCCTGATTAATATCGTAGGCAAGTCCTTTTCCTTTGATAGTCCATTTTTCGAGTGGTATATTAATTTCTCCGGTGTATTGATTCCATTCAATGTTGTTCCGGCTTATTTTGATTTGTCCAGCCTGAATAGTATTTATACCCACCAATGGGATTTGCAAATTTACACTGGCATCTAGATAAAAAGCGGTTTTATCAAAAGTACCGGAAGTTAATTGAGCAGGGAAATTATGTATCTGAAAATCTGATTTTCCATACAGTGCCATAAGATTGTAGCTAGTAACAGGCTGACTTCCTCTATTGGCATACAAAACAGGTAGAAGTGTTGTTGCAATAGTTATCAGTTGTCCATTAGGAAGCCTTGTTCCAACCGGTATATTCAACAGAAACATACCGGAATATTGATAACTAAAATTGAAAGATAATTTTGAAGTGATGTAACCTTTTAATACACCATTACCTCCATTTTTTTCTATGTTAAGTTTTTGCAGGGAATTTGCGGCATCCGTACCCAGAACCTCAAAATTGTAATCATTAAAGGCTATAACTTTATAAGCGGTAAGTTCTAATGGTACTTTTTCATTTAAGGGTTCTATGGTAGTACCCGTAGTTCCTTGTATAAGTCTTACTGCCAGCGCATTAAATGGCAACTTTAAAGTACTATCGGCAGGCTTAAAAGTATTGTTGCCCGGTATTTTCACAAAACTGCCCTTTAAGCTAGTTGCTTGTGCGGTAGTATTGATACTGCTCACCTCAATGGGAATACCCCAAATTTCAGCTTTAGCATTGAGCGTTGTAAGCTCAAAGTTAGCTGTGCTTTTACCTATTGCTGATGTTCCTTTTGACATTTGTTCTTGAAGGATATAAGCTTCGTTACCACTTTTTACGGCATATACTTTTACAGGTAGATTGCCTTGAATAGAAATGGTAGTACTCATTCTAGGCGCACTCAATGCTTGTACGGAGCCGCCACCACTAGTAACGGAAATAAAGCCTACATTACTTTCAACATTGTTCAGTGTATAGTTACCATTGGCATCGGTATAGGTTTCTGTCTGCACTTCGCCATCGGCATTGGTGCCGGTTATGGTATAAACTCTGGCATTAGCCACCGGCTTTTTGGTTTTGGCATCTACTACGGTTCCGGTAATGGTTTGTCCGGTTTTTAAAACAATATTAATCAATGTAGCTGTTTTGCTCAAGGGTATAATTTTATAATCGTCGTATTTAACATAACCATTTGCAGTAACTGATATCTTAAATTCATCATCTGTATTAGCAAGTGCTATTTCATTGGTTAAACCAGTGCTTTGGGTCAAATACAATAATCTGGACATGTTTCCGATAGTAATCTTTGCCTTGTCAATCGGTTTTCCATCTTCATCAATCACTTTAAACTGCACCCTATGCAGCTTTTCTTTCAGTACTATTTTGCCATCTGTATTGTTAAGAATATTAGAGATTTTGCTTATACTACCATCTGCTTTGATGTTAACAAGGTTTAGCTTTTCTGCAAAATAATTATCAACTGTGGGCACAAGCTCTATGCTTTGCATACCTGTTGGGACATTACTGATATTAAAATAACCGGTTTTGTCATTTTTAATATATGGCCCGCTGCCTACCCTGATGTTACAACTTACCGGTTCATTCTTCTCGTTAACAATATAGCCACTTAATTTTCCGGCTCCCTCCATTTCCTGTTCAACCGTAGCAGGAAAGCGTTCACCCGGCAATATTTGCTGGCCGGCTGCTATTTCTTTATTTTTAAAACCGGTTTTCGAAAGTATAATATACCATTTCGCATTTTCGTTAATATCTGTAAGTTTAAAATATCCGTTTTCATTGGTAATACCATTATCTACTTTTGCAAGGTTAGTTTTTAAATCAATTGATATCATTTGAACCTGAACAGAGGGGATTCCCTGAGGTATGCCATTTTGTATGGTAACCGCTCTCAGGTAAATCTCCGGTTTCTGCGGTTCAACCGGCAATGATACTTTTCCGGTGCTTACCTCAAAATCAGAATTGAACGGTGCAATAAGCCCCGTCATATCCACCTGCTGCTTGTTGCCAATAGCGTCGCTCGATGTAGTTTTATAGGTTACTGTACCATCAAATGGATTATTAACGGCTACTGCTTTATGTGTATGGGCAAGCAGTAGATTTTTGAAGGTGGCCATTCCATTAGCATTGGTTTTTGCAATATCTGTAATTCCATTATTGCTCTGTGCGTAACTATCAGCATTGGCTTCTACAGGTATGGTTTCCGGATTATCTTTAAAGGAAGTAAAATTGGTAGGAATAGAAAGTATGTCATTTACACCGGCTTTTATTTGTACGGGTACTTGTGTTTCGGTTATTTGCACCTCGTAATTTGGGATACCGTTACCAGCGGTTATACTTTGTTTTTCTATGTTTTTTGATGCTGAAACAGTTACTTCCACATTGTACGATTTTACAAACACAATATCATCGGCAACAGTAGTTGTTTTGCCTGATTTTGGAAAAACAATTAAATCAGGGCTGGTATAGTAGCTAGTTTCTGCACTCATTAAATTTGGATTGCTGCTAATGTAATACCAATTTTCGCCCACTATTAATTTGGCAGCACCAAAATAACTGTAACCATTTTGCGAGCCTATGTAGCCGAACTTCTTATCGGCAGGAAAAGTAAATGCATAACTCCCATCGACCTTGGCTTTTGTGGTAGATATTAAGGTATTATAAGGTATTTTTAAACCGTTTAAAGGAAGTTGTTCATTGTTGTAATCAAGTTGGTCAAGCAATGTTATTTCTGTAAATTTCGTAGGATTTTTGCTGTTGCTTTTATAAATTACATAAACCAGGTTCAGCATTACGTTTTTAAGCGGATATTGTTTGTTGCCTGTAGGCGAAACCATAGGAAAACGATTAATAGCTGCAACATCAGGAAACTTATCATTATCATAGCTATCCTGATATATTGTTCCGGCAATACCGGTTATGGCTTTAGTGGTAACTTGCGGAAATGCCAAATTGGTTTCTTTTGGTTTTTCGCCCACATCTTTATAGCGATAATACAAACGACCTGTTACTGATGACGAAACCGGTGTGTTTACAATAGTTTTCTCTTCTTCAGTATAAGTAAAACTTACAGGTAGGCTTTGTCCGTTATTTTCTATGCGTGATAAGGCTGGTTTACCTTCGGCAAGTAATTTCTTTTGTTCTGCATAATACCAGCCGGTATCGGCAGGAAAGGCCGTAACTAAAACAGCATAAGCAGAACCGGCTATTAACCCACCCGCTGTGATGTCTGATTTGGTTAAATCTGTGTTAGGATTAAAGTTCAGACTTGTGCCATTTGTTTTTTTGCTAAAAATAACCATATTGGCACTTACAGCCTCATTTAAAGTAATGCCTTTGGGTATGCTGATGATTTTCACTTCATAGTTTAAAGGATAGCTTAAACCTTTAACTGCATCCCAGCCTATGCTGATAAGGGGTTGCATATTGTTAGCAAGCTGCTGATAAGTGCTTCCGGTTTTTGGCGAACTGATTTGAGGAGCCTTTGCTAATCCCTCTGTATTTTGAATAGCAGATGTGTAGCTAAAGGTATAAATACTACTCCACCCATCATTATCAAAACTTAAACTATTGTCGTTAATGGTTGCTTTAACTCTCCATGCATATTTTTTTCCGTCAACAAGCGTAAAATCTTTACTGGTTTGAAGGTATTGGTTTTGGTTAAGTGTTTTGTTGAATAGAAAACTGTTTTTGCTAAATAAAACAGCAGTATTAGTAGCGCTAGCAGGTACTTCTACTACTTGCAGAGTGTAATTAATTGGATTGATGTAATTGGTCTTACTCCACAAAAAAGCTAAGCTAGCATTATCTGCTGCCTTCAAAATCATATCATTAGCCGGACTGATAAGTTGTGGTGCTTCCTCTATCTTGCCATAAGTAAAAATGCCGGCCGCACTAAATCCATCGTTTTTAAAAATAATATTGCCGAGTGGGTCAATGGCTTTTATTCTCCATGCATAAGTTGTATTGGGTTTTAGCGGTGGGTCTGAGGGTGAAAGTACATAAGATGTACTGGTGAGCGTTCTGTTAATTAAAGGAAATGAGCTTGCATTTAAAATCTGATTGGGATCTGCTTTTACCAGAGCAGGCATTTCTGCCAGTTGAAACTGATATTGCGTACCCATAGGTACCGTTGTGGTATTTACCCAGTTAAAGATTACACTCTGAGGAGTTGTGGCTGCAATACTTATGGCATTTAAAGGATTTATCAATATGGGTGCATCTGGATAGGATATGGTTAGCGAAGCACAACCCGGGCCGGTAATCATGGTGCCACTGCCTATGGCTGTTCCCGGTCTGCCGTTTGAAACCCTTACACAAAGTGTATAGTTTCCTTCAGGCAAGCGGGAAGAGGTAATTAATTTGTTTTTATCTATACCTTTAATATCCAAACTGTTTAAATCGAAAATATCTTTTAGTGCCAGACCGTTAAGCTGTTTGGTTTCGTACGGATTTAAGGTAATGGGATTTAAAGGTACATAATCGGCTTTTGTAGAAATGGTGATACCGTTGTCGCCCGTAAGCGTAGCTAATAATTTAACTTGTTGACTTATAGCTCCTGTATTTTGTAATACCAACAAAACTTTTCCGGCATTAATACCCGAATAATCTGAATAATAAGGAGAGTAAGGCGGAATAAGGGTTAGCGTGGCATTAACCACAGGAAAGTCTGTTTGTGCTTTTAATTGAGCTACGCTAAACCCTGTAATATTTAATAATACGGTTAAAAATAA
The DNA here is from genome assembly GCF_042678145.1 of Pseudopedobacter beijingensis. Taxonomy (NCBI): domain Bacteria; kingdom Pseudomonadati; phylum Bacteroidota; class Sphingobacteriia; order Sphingobacteriales; family Sphingobacteriaceae; genus Pseudopedobacter; species Pseudopedobacter beijingensis. The sequence continues at coordinate 11,598 of NZ_JBHUDG010000050.1, forward strand.
AGCAAGCAGGTTATTGTATTTAGGACCTTTCATAATCCGAACTTTAAAAAGAGTGTACTAATCCAAAATTGGTTCTCAGCTCGTTAAATGTTGGCAACGAGCTATCTTTAGAATTGCTATTCAAATAATTTAAGCTAAGGTTTATAGCGTTACGCTTGCCTAAACGGTATGCAGCATTCAGGTTTCCATTTAAAATGCTACCTGCATCAACTTGGTTGTTTTCTTGTAATTGATAACTTAAAGATGCACCTAAATTTAGGCTTCCCTTAAAAAATGACTGCCCTGCACCAACGGTAGGGCCATAGAAAATCGTTTTTCCTATAGCTGTTTGAGCAGTAGTATAATTGAAATTAGCATTTAAGTTTAGGAGTTTTTTTAGGAAACCAATCTGATAAGAGAGATTCACGGTTTTACTGTTAGATTGACTGTTGGGTTTGGTAAATTCGTTCAAATCGACCAATGATTGAAGGTTACCAACCAATACAAAACCTTGGTTGATATTTTCCGAAATAATGCTGTATCTGAACAGAGAACTCAGGTTATGATTGGTTCTGGCTACACGGAATTGGTCGATGACAGGATTTAAACCTCTGTCTTGTGTAATACCGTAGTTGGTATAACGTAAATCTATACCGTAATTCAATTTATTGAAAGAAATATTTGTAGAACCAATCTTCCTTTTTGAGCGCACTTCTTTGTCTCTTAATATATCATCGTACTGTAAACCAAAGCTACCGCCCAATTGTAATTGGTTTTTAAATAATCTTATTGCAGTTTCTAGTGTATAATTTTCTACATCTGTTTCGAAATAATAGGCTCCCATTGAGTTATAATCGGGGTCAATACGTCGGTATTTGGCTTTTATGGAGTAACTTAAAGCGTTATAGCTTAAACTTCCCTGTGCTGCGGTTGATATACGACTGGAGCTGTTAAGGGTAAACAGTTTTTTTACAAAGTCATATTTACCTAAATCCGTATTTTTTATGGTATCTGCAATATTACGTGTATATAAACTGCCGGAAGCATCGACGTCTACTACAAAATGCTTCAAAAAAGTAAATTTAGATGAAATGGCCAATACTGTATTTTCGGCAGGTGTAACCGATAAAGATGAAGGTCGTTTAGAAAGGGAAGTACTGTCATCTTTAGCTTTAAGATAAATCACGTCAAAATGATTTTTCTCTGTACCTATACCAACCTTTGCACTATAGCCTGTTCTTTTATAAGCAGGTTGCTGTGCTAAACTTAAAGGTTGCCCCAGGTCTTCTTCTATGGCTTTATTGAACCTGCCATAAACAAAGCCAAAACGCAGCTTGCCGGGATTTAGCTCAATACCACCTCCTAAAAAATTATGCCCTGCCAGCGAAAATGGAGAAAATTCCAAGCTTCTCCATCCGGCATGCAAGGTTAGCCATTTATAGGTTGGACTAATGCCGTATTGATTGAAAGGTTGCGTATAGCTTTTTTGCTGATCGCTTAAAACAACTGAAAAAGGAAAGGCGATACCATAGATGCTTAAAGTTGGTGCACCATTTAAAATATAGGTGAAATCTTTTTGCCTTGCAGGAATACCGTTAACACTGTAAGTCCCCATACCCACACCCAAAGTGCCATTTATGGTAAATGGTTTTTGTGTGGCGATATGGCCTAAATCTTGAGCTTTGAGCATCAAAATCCCTAAAGAAAAACATATTGAAAGTAGGAATTTTGTATTCATATCCAATCTTTAATCATGCATTACTTCGCAATTTTTTGTTACAATTGTTCATGAATGACAAAATTAAATCGGGTATTTAAGCTTTTATTGTAAAAAAGCCCAAACTTGTTTAAAGAGAATTGAATCTCAGAAAATATTCTGAATACCAGAAAGATTAGGTGAATGAGAAAAGTATAATTTTAAAACACAATAAGTTTTTCTAGCTTGCTACTCCCACTTTACCAGCACTTTACTCCCAGTATACTCCCACCTTACTTGCACTTCTATAAAATCAAACACTTTTTATAGACGAAATATGTTCTGCTAAATTTTTAAAGCTCAGATGAATTTGTGATGGGGAATACCCAAAAAAATGCTTAAACTCATGTATGAAGTGTGACTGATCGTAATAACCGTGATTTTCTACTATTTCTATCCAGCTTTTATTCGTGGCTTCTTTTAAAATCTTCTTGGTTTCATTAAACCTGATAATTCTACTATACATTTTAGGAGAAACTCCAATTTGATCTTTAAAATACTGCTCCATTGAGCTTTTAGACATACAGCACAAACTGTTTAATTCTTGAATAGAAATATTACCCTTACTTTCTGTTATCAGATCACAAGCCAAAGAAACCCGGTTAGTATCTATTTTGTTATTATCTCTCAACTGACTTAATAACCACTCTTGTAAAATTTCAACCTCTTTTGCTGGATTGTCAGCATGGTCCACAAGTTTAGCGTAAACTTCATTTACAGCATTACCTAAAATATCCTGCATGGCTATACTTTCATTTTTTAACAGATGTTGCGGTACCCCCAAAAGCTTATAAGCTCCAAATGGTTTAAATAGGACATATATAACCGATAAAGAAGAAGCTTTGATAAGACGGTAATGATCCAGTTGTCCGGTAAAGTTAAAACGAGTATTATAACTTCTATTTAAACTAATCAATTGATGTTGCTCACTTAAAATGAAAGAAAGTAAACCATAGCCTACAGGAAAAAGATCTATATTATACAAAACATGAGCATCTGTTGCATAAACAACTACAAAACCTTGTATGTATGGCTCTAAGGCTGGATGTGGTTTATAAAACATTGGTTTTTGACAAAAATCTTAAATCAAAAATAATAAATTCCAATGATTAAAGCTCTCTTGGTTACGGAAAACCACAATTTGATTAAAAGTCTGTTTAAATTTTTTATAGATTATTTTGGAGTAAGACAAAGCGTGTTTTTGAAGAAACAGCTTGCTTCTATCTCAAAAAACATAACGAAGTCACTACTAAAAAATTATTAGATGAATTTTAAACAGGCTCTTAAATAGCTTTACTTTTTGATGAAATAAACAAACATTTCTTTTCTGATTTTAAAACCCATAGATTCATAAATTTTGATTGCCCGCTTGTTACTTATTGTTACATGTAAAAAAGGGATTTGGTCTTGCTCCAGTATCCTTTTAATTTGGCTCATCATAAGTTGTCCTGCATACCCTAAGCCTAAATATTGAGGGTGGGTACAAACCGCACTAATCTCTGCGTATGGCAAAGCATGCATTCTTTGTCCTGCCATGGCAACAAGTCCATCATCCTCAAATATTCCTTGATAATGGCCAAATTCTATTGTTCGGTCCTTAAACGGGCCAGGTCTGGTTAGCTCTGTTAAAGCTAACATCTGAGGTATGTGTTCATCAGATAGCTTTTTGATATTCGCTGAGATTTCCTTCCTAAATAAAGGTTCTTGGCAGATCATTTGTAAAATGGGCACTTTATGGGCTACGTTCCAGATGTGTGGGATATCTATCTCTGTTTCAGCAACAATGCCAAACGTATCGGCAATATCTCTGGTGTACTCATATAGTTTGAATAGATTTTCTGACGAGTTTTCCTCAAGTCCAATGAAAGGAGAGATATCCGAACGATATAATCTGATTCTGCCTTCTCCAACCGAAAGGTCTTTATTTCCTGTGTTTAGAGCATTCCAGACAGGATTGTCTAGTATATGTGTCATGTTTGCTTGGTTTTGTTGATGAAATGTTTAGCTATTCTGCGTTATTCAAAGGCTAAACAAACTCTGTATTATTCAGCTAATTCTTAAAGAAAGATATGCTAATAATATTTTGATCAAAATTTACATTTCAGAATATATTTGAAAAAACTTCTTTAGTTAAACTTTCATATTACGATATAGTTGTTTTTTGCAAAATAGAATATTTCAAGAGCCTATTTAAATTTATGTTGTAAAATTTTTATAGGCTATTTTTGATTGAGCAAACATATACTTTCACTATTCTAAAAAACAATAAGTAAACTTAGAATTATTGATAGATATGAAGCATGCTTCTCCAGGGACTGATCCAATATATGCTTAGAAATCTATACCCTACAGAAATTGCGCTTAATCCAAGGATTGTTGATATACGAAAAAAAAGAGGGTCTTCTTGATGAAGACCCTCTCAGCGGAGAAAGAGGGATTCGAACCCCCGGACCTGTTACAGTCAACGGTTTTCAAGACCGCCGCATTCGACCGCTCTGCCATTTCTCCGGGGGCAAAGGTAATAAAGCTAAGTATATTCACAAAACATTTTTTACATTTCATGCTAACTCACTTGTTCCCAAATAATTTCTTTTAATTTATCCTCTAAATTTGTGCAAAAAGCAGGATGCACTGCCGATGTTTGAATGATTGTACTCCTTTTTGCCGTCAACCAACGGAATCTGGAAGGTACATCTAACTCCCCTATAGGTCCTCCATCCTTCCCTCCTCGGGCTATTTTAACAAATGCATCTAGATGTGATTTTATCTCGTCAACATCTACATCTTTATACAAACTAACTAATCTTTCTTCATTAAGCTGTACATCAACATGCAATACTTTTTTTGCAGAACAATAAATAATAACACCTACGTTTATAAACTCCTCGCGTTCTACCCTGGGTACTACACGAATTATGGCATAATCAAATAAATGTTTATCCTGCATTTTGTACCTCTTTTACAATTACCTCTGAAGAATAATCTCTCCTCTCCTTTAGATATTGCTTATAAGCCGCTTTATGATCTGTAACACTATCAAAAGGAGAATCATTTAACCAGCTTTCAGGGATCATATCAACCAGATTATCTAAAAAAGTATCGTCTATTAAATGCGACAACTCTTTATCTGCTTCTTCTATTTGAGTAGCTTTTTTCAAAAGCACATGATCTTTGATTAATTTGAATGGCTTTTGGGCTTGCTCCTTCCAATTATGCCAGGAATGATGAAAATATAAAGAAGCTCCATGATCTATTAACCACAATTCTTTGTGCCATATTAACATATTGGTGTTTTTAGCCGTACGATCCATATTCATTAAATAGCTATCTAACCAAACTACTTTTGATGCCGTCAACTGATCAATATCATTAACAACCGGGTCGTAAGTTATCGAGCCCGATAGATAATGTAAGGCCAGATTAAGTCCTTCGCTAAATCGTAACAAATCCTGTATCTCTTCGTCCGGTTCTGTTCTTCCAAAAGCTCTATCTAAATGTGCAAAAACTAACTCAGGAACTTTAAACCCCAGTTTTCTGGCTATTTCCCCTCCTATCAATTCTGCTATTAACGCTTTTGTTCCCTGCCCTGCCCCTCTAAATTTCAATACATATAAGAAATCATCATCACCTTCAATAATTGCGGGCATTGATCCTCCTTCTCTTAATGGGGTAATATATCTGTTGACATTTATTTCCCGCAATGTGCTTTTTTGTTCCATTTACAACTTTTTAAGCATGAATAAATTCCCATGCGCTCTTGTAACTTCCTTCTTTCTCTATATAAGCCATAAAGTTATTATAAAATTCGTTTTTAGAAAGTGTTGAGCTATCGCCTATAATCACTAGTTTTTTCTTTGCCCTTGTGATGGCTACATTCATTCTTCTTATATCGGATAAAAATCCAATCTGTCCCTGATTATTGCTACGTGTTAAACTGATATAAACAACATCTCTTTCCTGCCCTTGAAAACTGTCTACAGTATTTACATCCAGATATGGAGAAAATTGCTTAAAAAAATCATCCATTTCAACAATACTTTTAATTTGCTCTGTCTGTTGCTTATAAGGAGCTATAATTGCTACGGATGGTTTTACCGTTAAGTTTTCCAAATATTCTTTTAAATGATTAATTAAAAAAGTAGCTTCATCCGGATTAAATATAGAAGTTCCATTCATTTTCTCTTCAAAGGAACAACCAGCTGTATCTATAAACTCTAATGGTAAATCTGATGGAAAAACAGTTTCCTGTGCTACACTTGGGTCTGCTTTTAAATTTCCTCCATAAAAAACCATTGAACTATATCCCATAATAGCTTCATTCATCCTATACTGGGTAGTTAATAAAGAAACTTGACTTGGATACTTTAAAGCACATTTTTCTAGCAAAGTGTCTCCCATACCTTCGTTTTCTGCTTGTTTGGACTTTATCGTAGGCGGTAGCTGAAGATGGTCTCCTGCCATGATTAGCTTACTGGTTTTTAAAATTGGTATCCAGCATGCGGGTTCTAAAGCTTGTCCAGCTTCGTCTATAACAACTACAGCATATTTTCTGTCCCTTACAGAGAAATGATTACTGCCCACCAAAGTTGCTGTAATGACCTCTGCCTTATCCAGAACATCTTTTGTTATAAATGATTCCGTCTGCTCTACTTCCTTTAATATCTTATAAGCTTCATCAAATAATGCCTTCCTCTGTTCACGTTCCAACTTTCCAAAATTGCGCTTGTACTTATGAGCCATATTTTTATATTCTGCAGCCCGCTTCTTTAAACTTTTGATATCCTTATAATAATTATGACTGCTTGTTTTCGCTTCTAGAGTTAACCCGATAAGTTTTGACGAAACCCTTACCGGATTACCTATCCTAACAACATTAACACCTTGTTCGGCAAGTTTCATACTCAATAAATCTACTGCCGTATTACTGGGAGCACAAACCAATATTTGCCCATTAACCTGATTTTTAAGAGCTATTATAGCATGGGTTAAAGTAGTGGTTTTTCCTGTTCCGGGCGGACCATGTAAAATAGAAAGATCATTAGCCTCCAAAATATGCTGTACAGCTTTATTCTGGCTTTCATTCAATCTGTTATTCTTATATTCACAAATACTTTCGCTTTTCCCTGGATCCTTCGTCCCCTGAAGTACTTCTATCAACGATGCATCTTCATTTTTTACTATACGTTTATGGGCTGTTTTTAAAGCATGCTCCATCTCATCATAGCTATTGTTATCGAACAAAACTTCAACACCTAACTTTCCTTTATCTGCCCAATCCGGAAGTTCATCTGTCTTAAAAGTAATCTTCATGATATTTCCAGAAACATGCGAAACAACTCCTGAAATACTTTCTTTTGGGACTGTGTAATTACTGTATAGTAAAACAGGGACTCCAAATTTGAACTGATGCTCTAAATTTGTATTCGTTTTTCTTTCAACTTCTACTGAAAGATAATCCCCTCTCCCCAATTCTGTGTTTTTGATAGCTATTGGATACCAGGTTAAACCTGCTTCTTTTTTTTCTAAAATAGATAAGGATATAGACTGTTGCTCAAATAAACTTTGATCTTCTTTTTTCTCTATATCTAAAAGTCGTAATAGTTCCGAAAAATATGACATGCGCAAAGGTAATTATAAAGTATAGATTGAATACTAGAAATTATAGCTCTTAGAAATCAGTATAAAAACAAAAGCCGAACGTAAAACGCCCGGCTTTTAACACTCAATCAATAAAAAAATTATTTTTTATAAATATTATTATTGTTTACATATCCAGATTTCATGAGGTACCAATCTTTGTATTGACTACCTCCTGAATTTGCCCATTGTTTGAAATGGTTATAGGTATCTTGTATATTAACAGATTCTACAGGATAATTAAATTCTCCGATAAAATTAAGTGCAAAAGGACGGTTATCCGAAGTTAGATAATATTTTCCCTGTGCTGGATTAGAAGCATCTTTAGATGTTCCCAATAAACTCGTATTTGCTAAACTGGTAGGCTTATTGTTAACCAAATGAACCTCTTTACCTCTATTTACATTACTAATCAGGAATGGATTAAATGGAACCTTAGCTATAACATTAGCCTCATATTCCGAGGTTAAAAACGTTGTAGTTACATTCACACTATCTCCTTTGTAATTGGCATTTCCATTGATTGTATTTACATAAGTGGCTGCTGCTTTAAATAATGATTTCACATTATCAAATGGTACAATAACCGCTTTTGTATGTCCTTCTTCTAGGCCTTTTCCATTTAATTGTATATAGTTAGCTGTATGTTTATATCCCGTTGATGATTTTACAACTGATGCATCAAAAGGAAACTCAACGCCAAAACCATTTCTAAAAGTAGCTCCAGATGCTAACGGCACATAATTTCCTATAACATCTTTAACTTTGTTGGAAGAATTCATTATAAATTTATACCTGTAACTCACAACCAAATCATTAAAATCGTAATCTCCTTCAGAAGGCCATTGATCTTCAAAAACTAATGTTCCCCATACATCTTTACTTGGATAATATCTTGTATAAGCTCTTTCAGGGTCATTTGGAAACTCATCCAACACATCTGGCACCCCGTCTCCATCGCTATCGGTAACTTTATCTTCCAGGTATGGAATATCAGTAGGGTCTATCGCATCTACCGGATTGGTTTGTGCAAAAAACACTAAATCATTAAAATCATTATCTGCCTGTGAATTATCTCTCTTCATATCCTCAAACCCTACTAAAAACACTTTTTGAGATTTACTGTACAACAGAACATTATGTCTTTTTAATGCAAAGTCACTTTCCGGATTAAACTGTTCGTCACTATAAAATTTGGTATTCGCTGTATTTAAAGAACCATCATCTTTATAGGCATTTTGTATCAATAAAAAACCAATAGAAGTACCTGCAGGAAAACGACCTATTTTCACCTTATCTCCCATGAGCATATTTCCTTCACCAATATGTCCTTTCAAAGATGCATTAGGAAATACAAGATGTATATCTTTGATATCTTCTACTTTAGCAGGCTTATTACCTGATGGATAAGTATAATAAGCCAATGCATTTCTATAGTTAGCGCCTTCGTGTACAAAAGTAATCCAAACATCAGATAAAGCTCCTATATTTAAGTTACTCGGTGTTTGTGCAGCAATGTATTCAGGATGTAAATATATACCGTCTTTTCTCTCGGGAAGAGACGCATTAATTTCTTTCATCAATTCTACCAGATTTACCGAATTGTCCGGAACAAGGTTCAACGGTCTCCCTAAAGCATCGTATTGAGATTTATCATAATGATAAGTAACACCATCTGAAGAAAGCAACTGAGCCGCAGGTGATTTTACACTTGATAATGATTTTTGTACAACAATATCACCTACATAACCGGTTGCACCACCAATAATTAAATTTGCCCGATTACTGGCATTTAATTTTACAGTTACTTCTCTAAGTAAACCTACATAAGCAGGATCTACTACAATTTCGTTAATATAGGTAGGAACGGTTACAGTTAAAGATAATTTACCATCAGCACTGCTCACGGATTTTGCTATTTCTGCACCTTTTGTAATATCCGTAGATAAATAGAAAGACGTTAGTACACCTGATACAGGTTTATTATCCCTGCTTAAAAGCTGTACTTCAATAGAAATATTTTTTGTAGTTGAGAAATCGAATCCTTCCGGAGCAAGTTTCCCATTCAACAAAACATTATTCTGGTCTGCATCTAGTGTTTGTTTATTACACGATGCTAAAGCCAGAACAGAAAATAAAGAGAGCGCTAAAATAGACCTGTTCATAAGTTTAATTTCATTGTAATTTTTCAATTACCTAAAACAACTATAGAAACAATAATGCCAATAAATAAGTACGCCTCTAATCTATTCTCAAAGGTTTTGGGTAAAAAACAACGGAGAACAAAATTCCCGAATTGAGATTTTTTTTCCCCAAATAAAAAAGGGAGCTTATGCTCCCTTTTTTAAAGTTATGATGTTTATCTTATTTGTTATATAACAACTCTCCGTTTATATAGCCTGGTATAAAGTTAGTATACCAATCTACATACTGTGTTCCTCCTGACTCAGCCCACTGAGCAAATCTCAAATAAGCTTCGGTTATAGCAATACGCTCTTTTGGATATTTAAATGGTGCTGTTGGTATTTCCAATGCCCATGGTAAATTATCTTTAGTTGAGTATTTTTTACCGCTTGCTGAATTATCATCTGCTGTTCCAAACAATGCTCTATTAGCTTTGTTTGTTGGCTGTTTACCCATTAGGTGAGTTTCATACCCTCTTCCGTAACCTTGACTATTATTCCAGATAAATGGATTATAAACTCCTATGCCAAAATTAGCTAGTTTTGGACCATTCACCACATCAAAGCTAATTGAATAATCAACAACTGGAGAAGATGGTTGTAAAGGTTCTGTATTCCAGGTAGCCTGTTCTTCTCTACTATTTTCAAACAGGATAACAACCACGCTATCTTGGCCTTCTTCTAAGTATGAAGATTTTGTAGATTTAAAGTTTTTAGCGTTTGCACGAGGGATATTAAACTGAACTCCCGCTCCATTTTTGAAAATACCACCGCTTGCCAACAATTTGTAATCCGCTTTAATTTCTACCACTTCATCTTTAGCATTAGTTACCACATTATAACGGTAAGTAATTACCACGTCATTCATATCGTAGTCACCTCTCAATGGCCAGTTATCTTCAAATGCTACAGAAGAGCCTCCTGTATTATAATTTAAAGAGTAGTTATTAAATGCTTTGTTGGGATCATTTGGATAATCATCTTCTTCGTCTATAATTCCATCACCATCTGTATCAGGTTTTACCGGAGGTGTAGTATCTACTCCGTTACCTTCATCATTACAATCTGATTTAGGGATAAACACATTTGTATTTCCAATTAATTTAGCCCCACCGGAAAATTTACCTGCTGCAATTTCCGTAGAAGTAAACCCATTTTGTTTATTTACAACGCTAACTCTGTTTTTATCATACAAATAAAGATTTCCTGTAAAAACAGCTGTAGTTGGAGCGTTATTAATTTTATTATCAGACTGTGTTCTGATTTTAAATAGTCCAGGTTTACTTGAACTAGCTCCAGTTACAAGTCCAGAAAAATTATCTGTCATATCAGTACTAAACATAGCGTCTGCGAATAGTTTAATACTTGAAGAACCGTTTATTTGTGAAGTTTCACCAACATATACATAGCTATAGTTATCCAAATAACCATCGAAAATAGCATTCGTTAAAGAATATATTTTACAATAATTTGCAACTGTACTGCTTCCTGTAAAGTTTAATTCTTTACCTCCAAAAGTACCGTTATTAGTCAGCGAACCTGATGATATATTTATTTTTGCATTATCTGCTTTAAAAACACCGGTATTATAGGCAGAACCGTTATTAAAATTATTAGTACCCGAAGTAGTAATAGTAAAATTACCAGAGTTATTAAATGAACCGCCTGCATTTAAAGTACCATTTAAGATATAGCTACCACCATTACTAAATGTGCCACTATTATTTAAACCACCATTGTGCTCTACTGTTCCTTCATTTTTAAATGAACCTGAAACATCAAGATTACCCCCCAATGTTAATTTACCAAAGTTTGTCAAAGTACCTGCTACCTGAAACCCGTTTAAGTTCAAATTCTGATTATCATTATAGAATACAGAACCTGAAGTTACCTTAAAGTTATTCTTCAGTCCACTGATTGTTCCAAAGTTCTGAAGAGTATACTCTCCGTTAAAATTAGGATTATTCAATGTTAATATAGCTCCTGGCATAACCACAACTTTTAACGAAGATCCAAAATTGATTCCTAGAGTTGCATTTCCAGTCACATATATAGTAGCTGATGTACCATTAATATTATTCAGACTCACATTGCCTTCTGCTTTATAAGATTTTCCTGCCTGAATATTAGTGTTTTGGGTAATCAAAATTGCATCTGAAGGAACTACAGGAGCATTTTCTTTAGGAGTAGAAGCAAACAAAGAAGGAGCTGCCATCTTTGAAGAACTTAAACCTTTATAAGAACCTACAATACCTGTTTCACTAACTGCTACAGATACATTGTTTCCTACTTTTACAACACCAAAAACCTTAGAACCATCAGGTGCTACTCTTTCTATATATACTTCCTGTAAAACAACAGGTAAAGCTATTTTTGTATTAAATGGAGTAAGCAAAGTTGCTGATCCTTTAGATATAATCTGACCGCCTTTAGCAGGATCACCTACATATACTTTTAATACATGTTGTTTTCCTGGGAAACGACTATCATTTATACTGATGCTTAAATTAACATCTTGTGTTGTCCTCCAGTCAAACTGAGAAGATACCGAGATCTCGTCTAAACTTTTCCCGCCTTCGTCAACCTTTAATCCGTCTTTTTGACAAGATGCCAAAAATGCAAGGGCCAAAATAGATAAGTATTTTATTTTCATAACTTTATTAATCTTGCTTTGTAATATTCAAAGAATGTTCCATTTCTTTATAAAACTAAGTTTCTTTAAAAAACATGCTTTAATGAAATAAAACGGCATATATCTTTTTTTTTCATATATTCCCAATATACAAATATGAGGAATTATTTACCCGCCATTAAATTGATGGGATTTTTTTTACACACATTTTATAATTACTGTAAACTGTTCTGATTCTCCATACTCATCAAATTCAAAATAAAACTCTTCTGAGCAAATAGTAATAATATGTAACCCGAAATGATCTTTTAAACTTTCGCTATGCAATCCTAATTTTAAAGGATCTAAAAACCGGATCTTGTTTTTTGCTAAAACTTCTATATAATGGTTGTTCGTCTCGGTAAAAAATATCTCAGTAATATTATTGAGCTGATCAAATGTTATTTTTTCTTCAAGAACCGGTTTAAATGAATGTTGACCGTAATGGCCTGTAATTTTTATAAAATTCTTATCATAAGCTTCTATACTAAATTTACCATCCCTAACATTAACATGCTTAATATAATTGGTACATAGCTCCGTCATAATAAACCTGACTTTATTTGATACCAAAGGAATTAATATAAATTCCTTGGAAATATCCTCCACAATGGTATCTAGGAGTTTTCTGATATCCTTAGGTTCTTTCGGAATCTTATACTCCAGACGATATGGCGCTTGTTTATTCATCAAAAATGTGCTTGTGCATGTTCTAATGAGTTTTCAATAACAAAAACTTTATCCAACCTGGTAATTTCGAATAAACTCTGGATATTAGAGTTAACATCGACAAGAACCACCTTACCACCCACCGGAAGAAGACTTTTAAGGATAGAGACTAAAGCCCCCAAAAAAGAACTATCAACATAGGTCACTTTCTTAAAAGAAAAAACAAACTTATGTTTTCCTGCTGCTATCTTTTCAAGGATCTGTACTTTAAACTCATCAGCAACAGATAAATTAGCGTCTCTTTCTTCAATTCCTATTATCGTAACCCCGTTACTTAATTCGGTTTCTTTTAATTTCATTATGTACTTTATTTTCTTTTTATAACGATAAAACTGCAATCATCTATTTGCGTTTCATGCTTATTAATCAATGTGTTTTTTAATTCTTCAAACCCTACTTCTCTCCTTTTTAAATCCAATAATTTATTTTCGAACATTTTAATATCCGATTTATTTTTTCCGTTCACCTCAAAATCAATCAGTCCATCCGAAATCACAAAAACCTCATCTCCTTCAGTAACCTGTATTTGTTGCTCATCATAATTTCCATCTTCAAAAAAACCTAACAATAAGCCTCTTGAACGGAACGAACTCAGTTCTTTTTTATCTTTATTATATTTATAAACTGGTAAATCCCCTGCTCCACTATAATCTATCGTACCTTTTTCATCATCCAATATCAAAATACTCAGCGTAGAAAAAACATCTTCAAAAAAGTCATCATGAAAAATAACTTTATTTATTTTAGACAGGATTTCACTCAACGAAATACTTCCCTCAAACACACATAACCTAATTGCAGATCTGATATAACTGAGGAAACTAAACGAGAAAAACCAGGCGCCCCATTTTTTCCCCATAACATCTCCCAACACCACAAAAGTGTACCTATCATCTATCTTTATAAAATCAATAAAATCTCCTCCCGGATGATTTTGATAAGATTGATTAAAAAAGTTCAGTTCAAAATGTTGCAGTTGTGGCGCTGTGTACGGAATGTTTTTTAAATTCAGCTTTTCAGCAACCTTCCTCAGCTCTGCTAATGATTTTTGATATTGCTCCTGAGCCGCTTTCATAATATTATTGATCTTTGCAATCAATTGTGACGGCGGAACATTTTTGGGAATATAATCCAACGCTTTTAAATCCAGACCTCTCTGTATCAAATCGTCATTATTAAAAGAAGTTAGAAATATAAAAGGAACATCTTTTACACTTTCATTTTCCAACAACTTTTCTCTAAATACAAAGCCGTTTACTTCAGGCATATCATAGTCAGATATAATCATATCTGGCGTAAAATTCTTTAAAATAGCTTCTGCCTGCCTAACAGAAGTTGCCGTTTTACAGGTATATCCATTAGACTTCAACAGTTTCTCAATTAACTTTAATTGAAAAATCTCATCATCAACCAAGAGTATTTTGTTGCTCAATTTTTTAGTTATTCTTTGCTAAATTTATAATAAGATTTTATAATAAGATAAATTCCGGTGGCAATAATTATTAAAGATATCAAATCCATAAGCGTAAAGCCATCATCATAGGTGAAATGAAATATGGTAAACATTTCAAAATAAGGCGGAGCCGGCAATATTACCATCGCAAAACCCAATGTTACCATTAAGAAACCTATTAGAATTTGCATCGCTTTACCTAAAAGTTCTTTCCTTTTAATTCCTTTGGCCTGCTTAGAGTCTATATAATTATTATTCAACAGCACCTCTAACCGGTTCAGTTTATCTAATTGGTCTATATTTTGTAAGCTAATTTCTTTTATTTCAGAAATTGCTTCATCTTGGCTTAACTTTTTTTCAACAACTGCGTTGAATTTATTTTGTATGTGTTTAATACGATCCGAATCTAACTCACTATTATCAAGCAGCTTTAAAAGCTCATCTAATTTACTGTCTAAACTAAGATTTTGCTTTTCTAAGTCTTCGAATTCTCTGATCTGTGATGATATGTTTTTTTCTTTGAACAAAATCTTGTTATTTTGATTTAAATTTTTCCTCTGCTTCTATAAATGGCTTTTATATCTATAATAACCGTAAATTTTAATCAACCCGAAGTAACTATTGAGCTTTTAAACTCTCTGTTATTGCATTACAATAATTTTGACCTTGAAATCATTGTTATTGACAACGGCAGCAAAGTTAATCATGAATCTACTTTTAAGTCACTTTTTCCTGATATAATTTTTATACGTTCAGATGTCAATTTAGGTTTTGCCGGAGGTAATAATTTGGGTATTAAAATAGCATCTGGAGATTTTGTATTCTTGGTGAATAACGATACCGAAATAGTAAAAGGCTGTTTGGAAACGTTAACTTCCGAATTAGAAAAAAATCAACACATAGGCCTAATTTCTCCTTTGTTATTATATTTTGACAGAAAAAACCTTGTACAATATGCAGGTTTCACTCCTATGAATTATTTAACAGGCAGAAATGAATGTATAGGACAATTTGAAATTAATAATGGGCAATACAATCATACGGTAAAAACAGGTTATTGTCACGGAGCAGCTGTTATGTGTCGTAAAAGCGATCTTTTAAAAGCAGGTTTAATGGACGAAAGCTATTTTCTTTATTATGAGGAATTGGACTGGTGCGAAAAATTTAAACGTATAGGTAAAGAGATTTGGTTTTGTGGCAAGACCCATATTTTCCATAAAGAATCTGTTAGCGTAGGCAAAGAAAGTCCTTTAAAGACTTATTTTTTCACCCGAAATCGTATGCTTTTTATCCGTCGTAATACCGGATTTTTAAATACATTATTATTTTCTGTTTATTATTCTTTAATAGCTTGCCCCAAAATGATTGTAAAACACATCAAATCGGGCAGAAAAGATTTAGCTAAAATGGTTATTAAAGGATTATTCTGGAACTTTTCTCACTTTAAAAGCAGTACAAAACTAGGTTATAAAATCCCTTTATAGTGACATTAAAATTTATGATAGAAATATTATTCTGGATCTTTTTATTTATCATCTTTTACGCCTTCTTAGGCTATGGCATTTTCTTATATGCTCTTGTAAAATTAAAGGCATTTTTTGTAAACAAGCCTCGTATAATAAATAACAACGGGTATTTACCCACGGTTACTTTAATGATTGCAGCATTTAATGAGCAAGATTTTATAGAAGAAAAGATAAAAAACTGCCTGGAACTTGAATATGAAGATAACAAGTTGCAAATTATGTTTGTAACCGATGGATCTTCTGACAAAACTCCCGAAATTATAGCCAATCACCCCGAGATTACCCTACTGCATAAAAATGAAAGAGCAGGGAAAATGGCGGCTATAAAAAGAGCCATTCCTTATGTAAAATCGGAAATTATTGTTTTTACAGACGCCAATACTTACCTGAATAAAACAGCAATTAAAGAATTGGTAAAGCATTACAATAACCCTAAAGTAGGTGCCGTTGCCGGAGAAAAAAGAATAAATATGGCTGAGCAGGCTGACGCAAGTTCGGCCGGAGAAGGTTTTTACTGGAAATACGAATCCAAACTAAAAAAATGGGATTACGAGCTTTATTCGAATGTTGCTGCTGCAGGCGAACTGTTCAGCATCAGAACTTCTCTTTATGAAGATGTAGAAAGTGATACTATTATTGATGACCATATGATTGCCATGCGCATTGCCGAAAAGGGCTATATTATTGCTTATGAACCCAATGCCTATGCTGTAGAAAACGCATCAGAAAATTCGGCCGAGGAATTAAAAAGAAAAATAAGGATTTCGGCCGGTGGTATACAATCCATCCTAAGGTTAAAAAAAGCAGCCAATCCATTCAATAATCCTGTGCTTACTTTTCAATATATTAGTCATAAAGTACTTCGTTGGGCTGTAACTCCTACCTTAATGATAGTCGCTTTCTTTATGAATATATACCTGACTAAGCAATATCCAGACTCAAGTATTTATAATATTTTGATGTACCTGCAAATTGCTTTTTATCTTTTAGCAGCTTTGGGATGGTTACTGGAACAAAGAAAAGTAAAGCTGAAAATATTTTTTATCCCTTATTATTTTGTTCTGATGAATTATGCTGCATTAGCCGGTACAGTTAGATATTTTAAAGGAAAACAATCTGCCGCCTGGGAAAAATCCAGAAGAAAATAAAAGTACAAATGAATATGATACCTGTATCAAATCAGTAAAATTCATCAATAGTAACGGAGTGGAAATGTATCTCTAAATAATCCTGAATAGACTTCGATTGAGTTTATCCTAAGAGATCGGCCTGACAAAGGAAATACTTTTTGGATACTCTGCTCCTCCTATTATGGAAAAATAACGAAGGATTTTAGAAATACCTATTTGGGGTGAAATCCTCTGCAAGCAGTTAAAATACACACTCAGTTATTTAACCAAAAATACACTAAGCCCCCTTTGCTATAGTTTGATTGGAGCTATATTGGAGCTACACTATAGCGATGAACCAAAAAGTTCTATTAAAAAACTGCGTCTACAGCATTTAAACAAGGTATAAAAAAACACTTTTTCAACAGAAAAATACACTAAGCCTCAATAAATCAAGAATCTGAATGCAGGTCATAAGCTCAATTAACCTCTATCCCATCTTTAACACTATAAACTATTTTTTCAGGATATTTATCCTTAATGAGTTTAGCTGCAATTTTGCTTTTCCCTCCATAGCTGCAACAACAAATAATATTATTGACATTCTCTAAACTATCAAGTTTATCAGGTATAGTACTTAAAGGTATATTTACACCACCTTTATTGTAATCTTCAAATTCCCATTCCTCTCTCACATCTATCAGAAAATATGGATGGTTAGGTTTCTCGATTTCTACAATATCTACTTCCACTACAGTATTTTTTTTTGGCAAATCTAAATCTTTTCTCTCCTTTTTTGCAAATGTAAAAATCTTGTGATCAGCAGTTAAAGCATCGTAAACCAAAAGTTTATCCGACAAAACCTCTCCTGTTCCGGTGATAATCTTGATGGCTTCATTAGCCATCATTGTTCCCATAATTCCAGGCAAAACACCCAAAACACCAATTTCAGAGCAATTGGGTACCGTATTTTTGTCCGGAGCTTCAGGATACAAATCTCTATAGATACGACTTCCCTTATAATTAAAAACCGCAAGTTGTCCTTCAAACTTAAAAAGAGATGCCGAAACCCAGGTTTTACCTAAACTTACGCATATATCATTCACCAGATAGCGGGTAGTAAAATTATCCGATCCATCTAAAATCAAATCAAAACCAGCAAATATATTCTTTGCATTATCAATAGTCAGCTTATCTACAATAGCTTCAAATACGGACAAAGGATTCAATAACCTAAGTTTTTCTACTGCCACCTCAGCTTTATACCTGCCTATATCCGCAGGAGTATATAGAATCTGACGATGCAGATTACTTACTTCCACCTTATCAAAATCTATAACAGCAATATGACCAACACCCGCAGATGCCAGATAAAGCATTGCCGGACAGCCTAAACCACCTGCACCTATAAATAATACTTTTGACGCTTTCAGTTTCAGCTGTGCTTCAAGCCCAAATCCATCCAAAATCAACTGTCTCGAATACCGGGCTATTTCATCTTTTGTTAATGCTTGCATCTGAATATCTATTGTGTACAAACTATGGACAATGAACTATATAAAACTATGAATGATGAACTTATAGAATCTTGGATTTAAAAAACAATAAACTATGGTCTATCGACTATAGACAATGGACTATATAAAGCCACAAACTTTCTACCCCATTACTTTATCCCAATCTTTCCAAACCGGTTCATATCCCTGTGATGCTATTACTTTAGCTATTTCCTTAGGCGACCGTTCATCAGAAATTTCGAACTGCTCTAATGATGTGGTATCCGAACAGTAACCACCAGGATTAGTCTTTGATCCTGCACTCATAGAGGTAATCCCTAAATTCACAATATGATTTCTGAACTTCTCCGATTCCCGGGTAGAGATAGACAGTTCTACTTCCTCATTAAATATCCTGTAAGCGCAAATAAGTTGCACCAACTCTTTATCAGACATTTCTACTTTAGGTTCTAAACCCCCACTAAAAGGTCGTAATCTCGGAAAAGACAAACTATATTTTGTTTTCCAATAGTTCTTTTCCAGATATTGCAAATGCAGTGCAGTAAAAAAGTTATCAGTTCGCCAATCCTCCAATCCAATTAAAACCCCCAAGCCCATTTTATGTATGCCTGCCCTTCCCAATCTGTCAGGAGTTTCCAGTCTGTACAAAAAATTAGATTTTTTACCTTTAGGATGATGTTTTTTATAATCTTCCTGATGATAGGTTTCCTGATAAACCAGTACTGTATTTAAACCCAAAGGAATTAATTCTTCATAATCTTCCTGATCTAACGGTTGCACTTCCATAGATATATGAGAAAAATGCGGCCTTATTAATTCCAGAGTACGTTTAAAATAATCAACACCTACAGTTTGGTTTGCTTCTCCGGTAACTAGTAAAACATGATCATACCCCAGTTCTTTAATTACGCTAACTTCTTGCATAATCTCCATAGGATTCAGCGTCCGGCGTTTAATTTTATTATCTAAACTAAAACCGCAATAAGTACAAATGTTATTACACTCATTAGAAAGATAAAGCGGAATATACATCTGTATAGTTTTACCAAAGCGTTTTTGGGTAATGCTTTTACTCAACTGTGCCAGAGGCTCCAGGTATTGGAGAGCAGCCGGTGATATTAAAGCCTTAAAATCTTCTAATGTCCGTTTATCTTTATGTAAAGCCTCTTCAACATCAATATGGTTTTTAGCATAGATAGAAGCTTTTACATCTTCCCAACTATATTGAGTAAATATATTTGCAAAACTATTGTTCATCTAAAAAAGCGGTTAAAGGACTACTTGCTACAGCTTTTGAACTTATATTACCCAATTTGGCTTCGTAAGCCATTCTTCCACTCTCTACAGCCATTTTAAAGGCTACAGCCATTTTAACCGGATTTCCCGCTACAGCTATAGCAGTATTCACCAAAACAGCATCGGCCCCCATTTCCATAGCCAATGCGGCATGTGAAGGCGCACCAATTCCTGCATCTACTATAACAGGAACCACACTTTGTGCTATAATAATCTCCAGAAAATCAAATGTTTTCAATCCCTTGTTACTACCTATAGGTGCACCCAATGGCATAACTGCACTGGTTCCCGCATCTTCCAGCCTTTTACATAAAACCGGGTCGGCATGAATGTAAGGCAACACCTTAAAGCCCAGCTTAGCCAATTCTTCGGTAGCTTGTAGGGTTTCTATCGGGTCGGGCATTAAGTATTTGGGATCCGGGTGGATCTCCAGCTTTACCCAATCCGTTTCTAAAGCTTCACAAGCCATCTGTGCCACAAACACAGCTTCTTTAGCGGTTCTTACACCAGACGTATTGGGCAGAATATTAATTCCCGGATGTTTTACATATTGCAAAATATCCTCTTCATTTTTATCAAAATCCACCCTTTTAAGTGCTACTGTTACCAACTCTGATTCCGACGCCAAAATGGCCTCCTGCATCAATTGGTTAGAGCTAAACTTCCCGGTACCCATAAATAACCGGGAACCAAATATTTTATCTGCTATCTGCATCTTGAAAAATTCAAAAGTTAAACTTCAAAAACTCTATTTTTCTGGTAATCATTAATCGTATGATATATCTCTGAGATTAGACTAACCGGGGACTCACTTGTATTCAGCAATCCGGAAATAGCAAAACCGTGTATTCCAAGTTCCAACAAAGGCTTCACCGCTGCTTCATCTAGCCCACCTATAGCTATAATTGGTGTTTTCACTTGTGCTTGCTGAAGTCCGATTAATATTTTGCGATAGCCTTCTAAACCTAATATCGGACTCAATTTTGCTTTTGTAGCTGTAAAAGCATAAGGCCCCAAACCTACATAATCAACGCCTTCTGTATGCCTCAATATTACATCCTCTAAGGTATTTGCCGTTCCCCCTATCAGTTTCTGTACTCCCAGTATTTCCCTGGCTAATGAAATCTTATCATCAGTAAGTCCCAAATGAACCCCGTCTGCGTCCATTTCTTTAGCAATGTGGATATAATCGTTGATCAGTAAACGAGCTCCATACTTCTCACATTCTACCTTTGCAAAAGCTGCTTCTGAACGAACAAAATCCAATGACTGTTCTTTAATCCTGAGTTGTATCCAATCGCAACCTGCATCTAAAGCTCTTTTGATGTTTCTGATATGCGAGCCAGAACGATCGGCTTGTGAAATGTATTGAATTTGAGAAATCATCTTCCTGAGTGATAACCTAATGCCGTAGCATTACTGTTTAAAAAACGTTCTATATAATCTTTTCCATGAGTACAGGCAGTTAACAAATCGTTTCCCTGAGCCACAAAAGCTGCTATGGCCGACGATAACACACAGCCCGACCCATGTTTGGCAGACAAAATCTGATCCTGCCCACAGATTTTAGTATACTGTCCTTTGCTAAATAAATAATCTGTCCCTTTTTCCTGAGGATGATGCCCGCCTTTTAATAATAAATGGCAGTATGCCGACCATTGTTTTGCTATTTCTTCTACTTCATAACCTAAACTTAACTTCAACATTTCATTATAGTTAGGAGTTATCATATAAAGTTTTTGAAGAAGATGTTCCCAGCTATTCTGATCTATATCCTGATGAAAATTATAACCAGAGCTACTTTGTAAAATCGGATCTAAAATTATCTTTATTGTACTCTTATTAAGTTTTAAATAATCTACCAGTTCATGCAATACACCTATGTTTTCCACTATACCAATTTTACATACTTTAAAATCCGTCTCCTCAAAAAGTACTTCCAATTGGTCCTTCATCTCCTGAAAAGACAACCAATGTGATTTAAACACTTTAACAGAGTTCTGAATAGTCCATGCTGAAGGAACGCCATAAGCGTAAACACCCAGATTTTCCATTGTTTTTATATCTGCCAGAATACCTGCTCCTCCCGTAGGATCAAAACCAGCTATCACCAAAACCTGTGCTCTATCCATTTTTTATCTTTTTAAATTGTCTCAATGGATCATCACCCGTCATCCAGATAAAACCTAAGAATGCGGCACCATAAAACCCATAACTTTTCAGCTCTGACAAATTGGTATCATTTATTCCTCCAAGAGCAACCAAACAATTACTTTTACACAAAGTATATAAATCATTATTATCCAATACATTTGAGAAATATCCTTTTTTGGATATACTGGAAAAAACGGGACTTACAAATTGGTAATCAAATAAAAAGTCTGAAGCTATTTGCTGTAAATCATGTACAGAACTGCTTAATATTAAACGTTTCTCTTTTTTACTGTCTATATATTTCAGTGCTATTTCTTGTTCTGCTTCCTTAAAATGGAGTCTTTTTATAGAATAATCTGTAGCCACTTCACGAAACTGGTGGATAACCACCCGATTGATATAAGCGGGATTTAGCTGATTTAAAAAAGCAACCATAGTAGCTTTATCCCATCCGGGCTTACGTAAATGAAAAACAGACAGTCCTTCGGCAAACATTTCATTTACCAACATAGCTTCTTCTTTCACTTCACCCGGATCAGATATCACTATAATTTTCACTTATTTACAAATAAATTTCACTTCCCTTGGCGGCAAACTCTTTTGATTTTTCGGCCATTCCGTTTTCCAACGCGTCTTGATCAGAAAGCCCCTGTTCTTTGGCGTAAGCTCTAACATCCTGTGTAATTTTCATAGAACAGAAATGCGGACCACACATCGAACAGAAATGAGCTATTTTAGCCCCTTCCGCTGGTAAAGTCTCGTCATGAAACTCTCTGGCCGTATCAGGGTCTAAAGCCAAATTAAACTGATCTTCCCATCTGAACTCAAAACGAGCTTTACTTAAGGCATTATCTCTGTACTGTGCTCCAGGATGACCTTTAGCCAAATCTGCCGCATGTGCCGCTATTTTATAGGTAATTACACCATCTTTAACGTCTTTTTTATTAGGTAAACCCAAATGTTCTTTTGGAGTTACATAGCATAACATGGCTGTGCCGTACCAGCCTATCATTGCAGCACCAATTGCCGAGGTAATATGATCGTAACCCGGAGCAATATCGGTAGTTAGAGGTCCTAAAGTATAAAAAGGAGCTTCTGAGCAATGTTCCAGCTGTTTTTCCATATTCTCTTTAATCATATGCATAGGAACGTGTCCCGGACCTTCAATAATAGTCTGTACATCATGTTTCCATGCTATTTTGGTCAGCTCGCCCAAAGTTTCAAGTTCAGCAAACTGAGCGGCATCATTAGCATCTGCCAAAGAGCCCGGCCTTAATCCATCTCCCAAAGAGAAAGAAACATCATAAGCTTTCATGATCTGGCATATTTCTTCGAAATGCGTATACAGAAAATTTTCCTGATGATGAGCTAAACACCATTTAGCCATAATAGAGCCCCCTCTTGATACAATTCCGGTAACTCTGTTTGCCGTTAATGGAATATAACGTAACAGCACACCTGCATGGATGGTAAAATAGTCTACACCTTGCTCAGCCTGCTCTATCAATGTATCTCTGAATAATTCCCAGGTGAGGTCTTCAGCTTTTCCATTTACCTTTTCTAATGCCTGATAAATGGGCACTGTACCAATTGGCACCGGAGAATTTCTAATAATCCATTCACGGGTTTCATGTATATTTTTCCCGGTAGATAAGTCCATAATGGTATCTGCACCCCATCTACAAGCCCAAACAGCCTTTTCAACCTCTTCTTCTATAGACGAGGTTACTGCCGAATTTCCAATATTGGCATTAATCTTTACCAGAAAATTTCGACCAATAATCATCGGTTCCGCTTCCGGGTGGTTAATATTGGATGGAATAACAGCTCTTCCCGCCGCAACTTCCTGTCTTACAAATTCGGGTGTAATCTGCTTTTGAGGTGTATTGGCTCCAAAGCTGTTTCCAGCATGCTGTTTTGCCAGATAAGCATGATCTCCATTTAAGAGTTCGTCCAGCTGCTCTATACGTTGGTTTTCCCGAATAGCAATATATTCCATTTCAGGCGTAATGATGCCTTTTTTAGCATAATGCAATTGGGTAACATTGGCACCCATTCTGGCTTTTAATGGTTGCGTGTTCCTTACAAATCGTAAATGATCTAATTTTGAATCATTTAAACGTTGTTTACCATATTCAGAACTGATATCAGCTAACCTTTCAACATCTTCACGTCCTATAATCCAGGATTCCCTCAATCTGGGCAAACCTTTTTTAACATCAATTTCAATATCCGGATCAGTATACGGACCGCTAGTGTCATAAACCGTAACAGGAGCGTTAGGTTCCGTCAAACCAAAACCGTTATGCACTTTGGTTTCGGTAAGACTTATTTCTCGCATAGCGACATCAATATCATGTAACTGTCCTTTGACATAAATTTTTCGGGATGCTGGAAATGGCTCCCTGGAAATAATCTGTGTTTCTTTTTCTTGAGTTTTCATCATATTAAGTTTTATGGAGATTAACCACCCTGAGTGGCTTTAATAAGCATGATTTCGTCGTTTTCCTGGATAAAGACCGTTTTCCAAACCGACTTTTCAATAATTTGCTGGTTAATAGCTACCGCTACACCATAATTTTGTATGGTAGGAAAAAGTTCCTTAAGCAAAGCCAATACCGTAACCGATTGGTCTATTTCTTTAAACTGATTATTGATTTTAATTTTCATTCCTAACAGTTATTACAAAACTTTAGGAACGACCGCACAGACGTTGCTATACAGAGCTATAGGTGTAGCTCTCTACTTTTCCCTTCGGCAGTATGAACTGCATCAGGTTCGGAGGGTATAATCTCAGCCCGCATACGGGACACCCCTAAAGTTTGCTTCAAAGCTAGACATTATTTTTATATATCAAGACTTAAATTCAAAATTACCTATTTAACCTTTCCAGAAAGGCCTACAGATTTCCAGAATCTTAGCCTCTCCTTTATACTCCAATACACTCCTCCGCCTCATTCAATTGTAAAAATTTAACTGCATTTACCAATCTCTTCTAAAAAACGGAACATAACACAATATATTTGCCCCATTGTTATTCTACGACACCTATTCGGGGTGCAGTTTTCAATACACAAAACATGACTACGACACAACTAAAGGCCAGCAAGCCTAAAAATGAGTCTGTCGCCACTTTATTAGCATTTATTTTAATCCCGCTATCGGGTCTGGCAACAGACATTTATATTCCGTCATTACCAAGTATGGCTAAATCATTAGAACTTAGCGATACCCACGTACAGGCGACATTGAGCTTATTTCTGATTAGTTATGGAATCTCTCAATTATTTGTAGGAAGTATTCTTGATAGTTTTGGCCGATACAAGATATGCCTGGTATCTTTACTCATATTTGCACTGGCGAGTTTGGTTATTGCCTCTACTCACAATATTTATCTTATTTATTTGATGAGAATTATTCACGGTATAACCACAGGAGCCATAATTGTAGCAAAAAGAGCTTTCTTTGTGGATGTTTACCAGGGCGATAAACTTAAACATTACCTGAGCCTTTTCACCATCATTTGGTCTGCCGGACCTATTGTTGCTCCTTTTTTAGGTGGTTATCTTCAAACTGCATTTGGTTGGGAATCTAACTTCTATTTCTTGGCTTTGTACGGTTTTGTCATGTTCTTTTTAGAATTGGCATATAGTGGCGAAACTATTAAAGCGTACAGCGATTTTAAACTCAGTAAAATTACCGGTATTTATGTAGACATGATTAAAACCAGCACCTTCTCTTTAGGAATTATTATGCTTGGATTAGCCTACAGTATGGTTATGGTTTACAATATGAGCGGACCTTTTATTCTGGAACATGACATGCATTTAAGCCCTGTAATTGTTGGGTATAGCTCTCTATTTCTGGGATTAGCCTGGATGACCGGAGGGTTTATCAGTAAAGGAACCCTGCATGTTTATTTTTATAAGAAGATGGCCATTAACCTGGGTTTTCAATTATTTTTTGCCATCATCATGCTCATCAGTTCCATGTATATTTCTAACGTTTTTACCATATTGTTTTTTGCTTTTCTGATACATACCTCTGCCGGATTTACTTTTAACAATTATTTTTCTTACTGTCTGGCCAGATTTCCCCAGAATGCAGGCATTGCTGGTGGCCTAACCGGTGGTATTACCTACGTTATTGTTTCGCTGATTAGTTATGCGGTAGTTTCTCTCCTACCGGCTACCGGAGAGACGGAATTAAGCTACAGTTACACTATACTTATTATTGCTTCAGTGCTGATAATGAGTATTATTTACAAATACCGTACAGCATCAGACACCCCTTAAACATACGCTTTGAAAAAGATACAGATTAGCTTATTATTACTTTTATTGAGTTTACGGATTGCTGTGGCTCAGCAAATTTTACAGGGTAAAGTCATTCGTATAGCTGATGGAGACACCGTTACTATTCTGGATAAAAGAAATAATCAGACAAGGGTTAGATTATACGGCATAGATTGCCCTGAAAAAGGACAGGATTTTGGTAGCGTTGCCAGAAAGTTCACGTCAGACCTATGCTTTGGTCAGCAAGTAAAAGTCATAGTTAAAGATAAAGACAGATACGGCAGAACAGTAGGTCTTATTTTTAATGAAAAACATCAAAATATAAATCTGGAGCTATTAAATGCCGGATTAGCATGGCATTATACTCCCTACGATAAATCCAAAGAATTTGCACAGGCACAGGCCAATGCTAAAAATCTGAAACTGGGGCTCTGGGCTCACCCTAATCCTGTAGCACCATGGGAGTTTAGAAAAAATAAAAAGGGATTGTATCAAAAATAAAAACATTGTTCATTTCGATGAGTACAACGAAGAAAAATCTCTTTCAGAAGTACTTCTGAAAGAGATCCCTCCGCTGTAGCCGAAATGACCAGTTTCTTTTGAAACACCCCATTTAGTTACTGCAGGTAATATTTATTCTTTAACTAAGATTACTTAGTCGCTCGTCATAACACTGCTGTTTTTATCATTATAAAAGAATTACGAGATTATTTTGCTCAAACACTAAATTCCTCTTTTATTTAAATACTACGCTATAAATAAACCATAGAATTAATAGAACAGCAATGATAATAGGCAATAACTTTGGCTGTAGTTTCCCTGCTTTTTCATCATTTTTTTGAGTTACAGCCTCCTCACTAGGGCCTGGATTTTCTTTATTAGCTTCGTAATCTGTCTCTATGGGATTTGGTGTGTGCCGTTTATTTAATTTATCCAACTCCTCTTGCTTTTTGTTTTCCATAATATATAGGTTTTATGAACTGATATATACTATATACAACAAAAATGGTTCCGATTTATGATTTCATTCTACTAAGAGATAAAAACTGATTTAAAAGCTCTTTGCCACAATCAAAAATGGGTCTATTATGCTTTTTATCTAAAAACCGAACCATTCTTTAAGTCTAATACAAATGTTTTATACTCTTCCCAAATACCTTTTAATGCTTCTTTGGATGTATAATGGTATCAAAAAAGATTTAACTCTATCTTTCAGAAGCGATTATCTGTTCTTTTGCCTATATAATTTCTTTTTCTTGTACTGTCACGCTTATAAAGCACCTATTAAATAGGTCGCTTTTTCGAAGAATTGTTTTTGTTCATTAGAAAACCTTGTATCAAACTTGGCTTGCTCTTTAACTACTATACTCATAACTAAAACATTTTTCCATATATAAACAATGTATCGCGAAAAAACATACGTTAATTTACCGTACAATCACCAACTATAGACTAACTAAAAATTTAAGCTTAGTGTATTATTTATACTAAACACAAACAACATTAGATAAAACGTATTATTTATTGATTCAAAAGTGGTTTAAACAAGTCCCAGACTTAAATATTAGCTTTATTAAATAAATAATCTGTTTATAAAGCACATAGAATACTTATGCTTGCAAACATCTTAAAGAAGTGTTGGAGAAGTGTTAAAGAAGCATTAAAGATGCACTGGAGACCTATGAAGACAGGGTACACTAAAAGTCTAACTTAGTGTACCCTAACCCTAAATAATAATAGCTATACTTAACAACTAAATGTAAGTCCTATTCCCTATTTAAGCAATTTAACATCATACAGATCTTTACGTCTGTCTTTCATGGTTTTAACAGTGCCATACTCATGCAAATCACGCAATGCATATAAATCTACGTCTGCAATAAGTACCATTTCAGTATTGGGTGTGGCTTCTGCTTTAATAGCATTATTTGGAAAAGCAAAATCAGAAGGTGTAAAAACTGCCGACTGCGAATACTGTATATCCATATTGTTTACTCTGGGCAAATTACCTACCGATCCTGCTATAGCCACATAACATTCGTTTTCTATGGCCCTGGCCTGGGCGCAATACCTCACTCTCATATAACCATTTTGAGTGTCGGTCATAAAAGGTACAAATAAGATTTGCATTCCCTGATCGGCAAGTATTCTGCTTAATTCAGGAAACTCTACATCATAACAAATCAATAATCCTACCTTACCGCAATCTGTATCAAAAACCTTCACCTCATTACCTCCTACCATACCATAATACCTCATCTCGTTAGGTGTAATGTGCACTTTTTTATAGGAGTCCAATTTCCCGCTCCTATGACATAGGTAAGAAACATTATATAATTTTTCGTTTTCCCATAAAGGCATTGATCCTGCAATAATATTAACGTTATAGGAAACAGCAAAGGTTTGAATTTTAGAAATAATTTCTTTGGTATTTCCTGCAAGTTTAATCATAGCCTCCCTTTCTGGTAAGTCATTAAACGGACTCATCAAAGGGGTATTAAAAAATTCCGGAAACAAGATAAAATCTGTACCGTAATCACTTACCGAATCAACAAAGAACTCTACCTGATCATAAAATGCCTGCATGGTATCAAAGGAACGCATCTGCCATTGGATCAAACCCAAGCGAATAGTTTGTTTAGCTGGTGATATGGAACGCGAATCAGCATCATAATAAATATTGTTCCATTCTAACAATGTGGCAAATTCTAACGATTCTTCATCATTAGGAAGGTAATTTTTCAGTATTTTCTTGACATGAAAATCATTCGCTAACTGAAAGGTTAAAGTAGGATCATAAATCTCTTTTCGGCGTACCTTTTCTATATACTGGCGAGTACTCATCTTTTCAGCATATTTATGGTAATTAGGTATGCGGCCTCCGGCAACTATACTTTTCAGGTTCATTTCCTCACACAGCTCTTTTCTGGCATCATACAAACGGCGACCTAACCGCAGCTCTCTGTACTTGGGATGCACAAATACTTCTATTCCATACAGAATATCGCCATCTACATCGTGTTTGGTAAACTTTCCGTCATCTATAATTTTGTAATAACTATCATAAATGTTTATTTTTTTAGAATTTACAATAATAGATAACGCACAGGCTACTACACTATTATTTACTTCCACACAAAGCTGTCCTTCAGGAAAAATATCAATCAGATCTACAATATTTTTTCTGGTCCACACATCCACATCTTCTAAATCGTAAGCTTCCTGCATCGATTTTTTTAAATCGGTATAATCCTTTTTAGTAAGCTCCCTAACTTTTATATCCATTCTTTGATTCATCTATTTTACAAAATTGGCAACAGAAAAACGCTAAAAATGTTTTCTCAGCGCATCAGATTGTAAGGCTATTTTATTGCCGAAATCACTTTCAAATAAGCATCAGCATATTTTTTCATCCCCATATCTGAAGGATGTATGCCATCTATGGTATCATCAACGCCTAAACCTATAGATTCAGCAGAAACCACATATACGTTTTTATCTTTTCCTGTTATATTCTCAGCTACAAATTTCCTGAAATTTTGATTTACCCGTTGATACTCTTTCTGTGAATCATTATTCAACAAGTCAATAGTAGCATCAGCATGTTCTGTAAACACAATTGGTGTTTTAGGATGTTTGCTTCTCAAAGTTTTTAAAGCATATACTAAACGTTGATACACTTCTTCATTTGAAAATGCTACCAGATTTGGCAAGCAATCTATCACATAAATAGAAGCCTCTTCCGATGCTATCAGGTCTACCAGTTCTTTCTCCAGCCTTCCATTTCCCGAAAAACCAAGATTTACCACAGGAGCATTCACCTTTCTACCCAAAAATGCCGTCCAGGCTAAACCGGCTCTTGAAGCCGATGCCCCTTGAGCAATGGAAGTTCCATAAACAATAATAGGTTTAGCTGTATTGGATAGTTGCTTTAGCTGGGCGTTTTGACTAAGTCCCATTTTAAAATCAGAAACCGAATTGTATAAAGGAAAGTATAAACGGTATTTAATAACCTGATCTGGTTTCAACCCACCAAAACTAATGGTCATATCTTCCTGTTTAAAAGATTCGTATTTCCAGCGTACCCAAATCCAGCGTTTATCTTTAGTATAAGCATAAAGATCTACTCCCGAAACACCAATAGAGGTCATATTCTTCAAAGATTCCTTCCCGTTATATCTATATTTAAGAACTATACTGTCTGCCTCAGTATGGAAATCGAGATAAATTCCTGCCGAGTTCTTTGATAACCCCCATACTTCTTTTCTTACTTTAGTTTCGTATGATGCGGGCAACCTGTCAAACCTGTCTTTAACCTGATCTCCCCATAACTGCCCATGTAACTTAATAGATTTATCTTGTTGAAAATCTATCCAGTTTAACTCTTTCGTATCTTGAGCAAATGATAGCAGTGTTAAACAAACTAAAAATAAACTTGATAATAATGTCTTTTTCATAAATTTTATTCAGGTAAATAAAAAGCTGCCCAAGAATTAAATCTTTCGGGCAGCTTTATTTCATAAATATAAATAATGCTTTTTATTTTACAATGGTAGTCTTCGCAATTGTCGGAAAATATTTAGTATGCATTTCCTTAGCAACATCAATCGGATTCCCTTTCGTTGTTGTTGAATAAACCTCCTGTTTATTTACCCAGTTCCATTCCCAATCTTTGATATATTTCTCAAATTCTGCCTGATCCCAGGCTTCATTATTTTTTAGCTTTTGTAAAGACTGATCGAAGAATATTTTCCAGCGTGATTTATAGTAGTTTTCTACTAAACCACTCCATTGTCTGGCCGAATAATCATTGATAGTGATGTCTTTATGTCCCCACATAGAAACTAAGTCTTTAGCGTTAAACTCATAAAGTTTTCTTTCAGCATTATTAGTTGCCCATTTCTTAGCATCCTCTATCCATACACCCAACAAGAAATCTTTTCTGGTAGCTAAAAGTCGATCTAAATCAGAAAGTAGTTCTAAAAATCTCTTAGACTCCTTTTCATAAGTATTCATATCGCCGGCATAATAAGTATAAGCCAGTTGTCTTTGTAAAGCCGTTGCATAGTTAACCATCGCCTGTCTGGTTACATCTACAATATCGTATTGAAAACCATCACTATTTTTAAGCTTATCTGCAGATTTTATTAAATAGTCCCATGCTTTTACAAACTCACGATTATCATAATACAAATCTGTCCAGGTCCAATAGCTGTTTTGGGCAAATGTTGGTCTGCCACTCAGTATAGATTCTGGAGCTCCCTGATCTTTATTATTATCTTTATAAACTGTATTTAACAATATTTCCCAGGCTTTAACAGCATTATTATCCAATACTCCATAACGTCTGGTAATATATTTATTGGTCCATTTTTCCAATTCAATAGGTTCGCTATTCCATACATGATCAAGCATTAATTGGTATATAAAAGGGTTTTGCTCTATCCCTTCCATGGTTAAACCTATGCCACTATAATTCCCTTTCATTGGGTCTTCAAGTACTCTGGCTGGTTCGTTGGCAATCATTTGCGCTTTTCCAAAGAGACCTATATTACCTCCAAAATTGTGCAGCATATTCCACACCCATTTTTTTCCGTAATAACCTTCAGTATTCTTCCACCTCGGGCGATTTTCAGTGTACAAATCCAAAATAACCAATTTATCATCAGGGACAGGTTTTAAAAATGCCTGCATTCTCTCCGGTGTCCAGAATTTTCTACCATGTGCACTCACAAATAACCAGGCCTGCATAACCCAAACCGACTTTGGATCTACTTTCTTCATAGACGAATACACTTTCTCGCTAATATCATACAGGTATTTAGGATCCGATGATGGTGGATTTAATTCATTAAATATATCTGACGAATAATAATGATCTGTCCCGTATTCTTTTGTTTGCTCTTTTAAAAACTGTTCTCCTATTTTAGAAAACATAGGATCATTAGGGTTCAGCATATAAATATTAGGAAAGTTTCCCTGCCAGTTTACACTGTCTACTTTAGCTTCCGGAAATTTATTTACAAACGATTTAGGTACATGTCCGGTAAAAGCAGGTAAAACAGGAATCATTCCCAATTCTCTTTGACGAGCCAATATCTTTTTCTGTAAGTCTTTATGCGAATCTATCCACGATTGTGGAAGCGGGCCGCCCCAGGCATCCATATTATTCATATAAAACCAGCCAAAGTAAGCAGGTCCGGTAAAAAACTCCTGCAGGTCTTTATCTGTAAAGCCCATGCTCTTATAAACTTTCTGCCAGATAGCTTCTTGTCCGGTTATAGCCAAAGGCATATTAATTCCGTTCAATGCCATCCAGTCAATTTCCTCCTCCCAACGTTTCCAATCCCACCAGGCCATAGAATAGCTGAAAGTACAGTAATTTAGATAATACCTCAATTCGTGTGGACTCGATTTACTGATTTTTTCTTTAATAACCGGTAAAACCTTAGGTATATTACGATTACTGCCGTTCCAGGTAATCTCAAAATTGCAGTACTCTTTCAGATAGTAGTTTAAGGCAGATGATATGGCAACGCCGTTATTGCCCGAAAGCACTATTTTTCCATTTTTTGACTCAATTTCAAAACGATCCTGTTCTCCAGTTTTAGGGAGGTATTTAACCTCGAAGTTTTGATAATGTTGCGGAACAATGCGCTGAATTAATTTCTTGGCTGCGGCTACATTCAGTTGGGAAAAAGCATTTAAACAGACACTACTAACAAGCAACAGTGTCAACAAATAGGATTTCTTCATGATTTTTTTGCAATAAAAAAGAGAGTGCCTAAAAGTACTAACGTTGTCACACTGAGCTTGTCGAAGTATCTCTTCATTTCGAGTACCTCAGCCTGACAGAGAAGTCTCCCTAAACACTCTCTTCCGAATATATAGTAATTGTTATTTCTTTACAGGAGCCCAGCTTAAGCTTCTGAAAGTTTGATTTTCTGCCGATTTCAATAACAGTTTTGAAGATCCATCAATATCCTGTCCATGTCCTGCATTATCAATAATCTCTATCAGTTTTCCGTCTCCACCTCTGGTATTTCCAGTACTTATCACATAAAGTTTTATCTTTCCATCAACTAACTTTCCTTCTATGGCATTTCCTTTAGTTATACTCTCATCTTTGTAAATACCATTCAGTTCCCACTTATTTTTAACCATAGAATATTTAGCCACTCCATTGTTATAAGACAGCAAATACAAAACTTTCTGAGGATTATTTCCTGTTTTGTCTACATTTACAAAGGCAAAACTTGTCGCATCTGTAAATATCGGGTCTCCGGTAAGGTTAGTAAATTTTTTAGGGGCTTCCGTAACTTTTCCACTTCCAATTTTATAAATTCTTGCTTTTTCGCAAGCTAATAAATCTCCATCTACATATTTTATCTGCATAAAAGTGGCTCCCCCGATATTAACACCTTGTTGCTCTCCCTTCTTAAGATAAAAAATCCCTCCATTATTGATACCTCCACCACCGGCAGCCCAAATTTCAGAACCATCAATAGTTGCAACGGAGCGAAAAGCACTGTTATTAAATGCATTACTCAATACAAATGAGGAATTCACACTTCCATCAACTCCTACTAAGGCAGCTACCCTATTAACACTTTCTGCTGGTTTGTTAGCTATTTCGGTACCCAAACTGGCATCATAACCTGGTACCACTATGTGCTGACCATCATTCGAAAGGCTAATCCAACCAGACCATACCTCTTTACCTACGGCAACTATACGTTTATTTTCTCCTATAGTTTTGGTTGGTAAGCCAATAGATTGCACCAATACAGGTTTCTCTCCGGAAACGTTATATTCATCCAGATAAATGGGACAGGCATTATAAGTGTTGATATCTGATCCCGAGTGCATATCGCCTATGCGGTAAATAACCAGATTATCTTTTTTAAACGGCTTGGCTGATTGGGCTAATGCTGAACCTGTAATGGATCCAAACATAGCCACTAACGTAATGGCTTTTCTACTAAATTTATTCATGATATTTTGTCTGTGATTTTTATTTATTAGGTATAAATTTTACTGTTTGTGTTTTTCCTGATTTTGAAATAACTGTTAGATATACAGCTTGTGATAAAGTAACAGGTATGGTGAAAGAGTTTTCTCCAACTCCAACAACTATAGCTTTGGTAGTTATAAGTTTTCCTGAAATATCTCTGATTGTAAGTTGCGCCTGACCTGCTGTAGACGAATTGAAATTAACAGTTACTTGTTGAGCCGACAAAGATGCCTGAACCTGTATTTTCGATTCTGCTGCAAGCCTTGCTGGCTTTACAGATAGCACAGACGAAAGTTCGACCTGGCCATTTTTATCTATCTGTCTTAATTGATAGTATACAGTACCGGATGATAGCTCTTTATCTGTATAGTTATAATTACTTATTTGATCTGTGGTTCCGTTTCCTTTTACTTTATCTACTAGTTTAAAACTATCGCCTGTAGATTTTAATACTTCAAAGTAATCGTTATCTTTTTCCGAAGCGGTTGTCCAACTAAGTTGTACGGCAGAACCAATGTGTGTTGCTTTAAAATCTGTTAACTTAACAGGAAGAACAGAATTTTTCACAGGAGCCCAAGCTATCCCCCTGATATTATAGGTGTTATCCCAAGTTTTTAATAACGTAGGCGATGTTTCTTCGATACTAATATTGGATGTAGCACCAGCTGCATCTGTAATTTTATATAGTTTGGCTTGAGCAGTTACTGTACTTGCTGCACTACTTACCACAAACAATTCTACCTTATTATTCACTATCCTTGCTTCAATAGCTGTTCCGTAAGAACTTACAGGGCAGACATATGAGCCTCTTGCAGTCCAACCATCATTGGTGGGATAGTTCATGCTAAATTTTTCAACTTCGAATGCTCCGGAACCATATTTTAACACATAAACCACGCCGGTTGTTCCTACTTCTACCATGGTAAAT
The DNA here is from genome assembly GCF_042678145.1 of Pseudopedobacter beijingensis. Lineage (NCBI taxonomy): Bacteria > Pseudomonadati > Bacteroidota > Sphingobacteriia > Sphingobacteriales > Sphingobacteriaceae > Pseudopedobacter > Pseudopedobacter beijingensis. Next base: position 46,845 of record NZ_JBHUDG010000050.1, read on the forward strand.
GCCTGACGGTTTGCACCGCTTGAAGTTCCAGACCTATTGGTAAAAGTAGGGGTTGGTGTTGCACTGGTTGGCATTCCGGTTATCTGGTATATCTGGTCTCCCGCCGCTACATATAAATTCTCTTTAAAAACCCTTAACTGATGGTAACTGGCACCACCCAAACGGGTTGCAGTTACGACACCCGAGCTGGCAGTCCAAACGCCGCCCGTAACCGACCCCGTTCCTCCACCGGCAGTCCATACATTAGTGCCATCGTAAGATGTTGCCGCTCTAAAACTATTGCCATCATTTGGATTATTAAGCGAAGTGGTAGTATTGATATTTTTCTGATAATCAACCAAAGCGACTACCCTGTTAACAGTAGCTGCAGCGGAATTATTGGCATCTGCTCCCAATGCCTGATCATAGCCGGGCACAACTAAAAATCTTCCATCGGCAGAACGGGTCATTTTTCCCTCAACAGTGGCATTGCCTACGGCTACAATACGTTTATTGCCACTTATTGTAGTGGTTGGCAATGCTATATCCTGTTTCCAGGTTAATGTTGTGCCAGATATGCTATACTCTTCCAGATAAATGGGCACAGAAGATGTCGTGGTATTGATTGGACTTGAACCATCTGTATGCCCCAAGCGATAAAGTACCAGATTACCTTCTGTAAAATTCTGTGCTGCACAAAGTTTAGCAAACAATGCAAAACCTAAAAGTAAAAGTGTTCTTTTCATATTGATTTATTTTAGTTATAAATTGATTACAATCTGTTTATTAATCCATTAACCATTTCAAATTAAACCTATAGTGTAATGCACTACTGAACAAATGAATTATATTATCAGGGCTTTGGGTGGCTGCCAGATAACCCTTTGGTTCTGCATATTGCCCGTCCATTCTGAAATAACCTGTAAAACCTCCGCCATTCAGAAACCTCTCTTTACCATCAGTAATCAACTTTTTTACTGGCCAGGTTTTGCCATCGTCAAAAGAAACGGCGGCATACATACCGTAACCAGTATAAGTTGTTCCGTCTTTTCGTATAAACTGCATCCCCTTTCTGTTGGTTATGCTGGCATCAGTAAAAGAAATCAACAATAAAGCTCCTTCATTTAATCTTCTTAAAACCAAACGCTGACCACTGGATATGGGAGGGAATTCGGTTGCCTGATAAGTCCATGATTGTCCCCCATTCTTAGATAAACTCATAGGCATGTAATAGCTATTGTCTATTTTTATATTATCATCCCTACCAAAAGCCATCAGGTCTCCATTTTGCAACTGTACAACACCGGCATGTATTCCGGCTATAATATTTCCCTCCGCACCCTGTTTAAAATTGGGCGTTTGTCCTAAGCTACCGGCAGGATTAATCCATGTTTTTCCATTATCTTTTGATAGATGAATTACGCTACCTCCTCTTACTTTTGGTGTAGCGTCGCTAGGTTGCACTAACCAACCTTCCTTGGTTTTAAACATCCCTGCTATAACCTGATTTCCCAATTCATGCTCTGGGTTCGCAAATACAGGCTTAGACCAGGTAGAACCATTATCTTTACTTTCTCTTTGTACCAATGCCAGATTTTGCCAGGTCCCTGCTGCTTCTACCCCATTCATATGGTATAAAACATCTTTCTGCTGATCGTAAAACAGCGAAGAACCGGTCATATTTCTATCGGGAACTTTAAAAAACAATTCGGGATCAGACCATTTTTTATCTCCTGCCTTCATTCGGCTAGACAGAATGGTCATTTCTTTTCCTTTTTCATCTTCTGTAGAAAACCAGATAGCCAATAAATCGCCGTTAGGCAGCCAGCTTACTGCAGGACAGTGATTGTGGTGATACATAAAATCATTTTTCCCAACCTGATCTGTATGTACATAGGTAAGCGGTTCCATAAAAACCGGTTTATCTACTAAATTCCATTTAAACGGAACTTTTGCAACAATACTCTTTACCATAGGTTCTGCCATAAAAGAAGTTGGTTTCAACTTTTCCGTTACCTCAACCACTCTAAAACCTGTATAAAGTGTCTTATCTTCGGGAATAAGTGCTGCCCTGTTTGCCGAACGTAAATACTTAACTGGTGTACCATGACTGCCACCTCTGGTTACCCGGTATAGGCCATTGGTATAACCTGCCGGATCCATCTTTTCCGCTACAGTATATTTACCATACCAATCCAAACACCATTCCTCTACATTTCCATGCATATCATACACTCCCCATGCATTGGGCTTGGTTTGTTTTACTTTAAGCGAAACAGGTTTGGGTTCCCAAATAATATCCTGGTTTTTAAGAAATTCTTTAGGCAAAACCCTGTCTCCAATAGCATAAGGACTTAAGGTTCCTGCTTTACACACATATTCCCATTCTGCTTCGGTAGGCAATCTGTACGTTTTACCCTCCTTTTTAGAAAGCCATTCACAAAACTTTACAGCTTCGCCATAACTTACATAAATAGCAGCTTCATCATCTTCTGTAGAAAAGCCATTTTTACCCCTCATTTTTGAATGCGAGGGGTTAAACTGTTCATATTGTGCATTAGTAATTTCCGTTGAAGAAATTCTAAACGGCCTGGATATATTTACAATATGTGCCGGACTTTCGTCTCTATTTTCTCCATAAGCGTAATCGCCCATCAGAAACTTGCCCGGTTTAATATCTACCATTTCTAATCCAATAGAATTAAGCTGTTGTGCATTAGCTTTCAGAACAAGTATTAATAGACAATAAATCAAACTCAACTTTCTCATAACTAATGTATTTATGGTTTGTCTGTTCTAAATGGGGATGCAGGAAGTCCCTCTTTGTTAATCAGGTTGCTTTTATATGGGTTATCCTGCCATGCATATCTTACGGCAACAGGTTTTGTAACTGTATTGTGCCATACTATTACCTGATTCTTTTCTATTCGGGCATTAGCTTGTTTAAAAAGCCCATCTTCACCCGCTATAAAAAATCCTTGTAAAATATTACTATCTCTTGATACCAGGCCAGATCCTATATGGTCAAATGTAATTCTAGCCTCTGCACCTGTAACCTTCATCTCTTTATATACAGGGCCAGAAAAAACAATCTTATTATTTCCATAAGCCACTTTTTGTGCAGCTATAGCCAACCTTTTTCCTATTTCCCATTTATTCTTAGGATGCAGGTCTTTCTCCTCACCAACATCTATGGTTACCACCATTCCGGTATTAGGTACAGAAAGTGTTTTTAATTGAGCTTCCCGTAAACTTGCCCAATTACTTTCCTGCACATTTAAACTATAAGCTCCGTAATTAGGTAGCTGAACATACAAAAAGGGAAAATCACCTTGTTTCCATACGCTTCTCCAGTCTTTAATAAGAGCAGGCAATAGCTTGCTGTATTCTTCTGCTTTATCCGTATTAGATTCTCCCTGATACCAGATTACTCCCTTTATAGCATAATTAGTTAAAGGGGATATCATGGCATTGTAAAGCAAAGACGGTTCATATTGCAGTACAATTTTGTCTGTACGCGGATATTTAGGCATGTCTTTCAACGGTAGACTTTCTTTATATGCCCATTCATTATTCAGGTTAATTAACCTTTCACCCACTACTATCTTCATCCCATCAGGTCCATTACTAAAACCACCCGGGCCACCCCAATCCGTTACCCTCACCGTAATTACATTTTTCCCTTCTACTAAAAGGTCTTCAGAAACTGCATATTTTCTGATATTATTTCTACCATAGGTAGCCCCAACCAGTTTACCGTTTACATAAGTACTGTCCAGCTCATCTATATAAGAAAGAAATAATGTGCTGCGTTTACCCAGATCCGCTTTAGTAAGTTCTACTTCTTTCCTAAACCAAACCACCCCATCATAGTTTCTCAATTCAGGTTGTTTCTCCCAATAGGCCGGTAAAATCATTCGCTTCCACGACGAGTCATCAAAACCTGGAGTATTCCATGTTTTAGGAGATTGAAAACCTTTATCTAATACCCTGACCTGATTTGACCAGCTAGTTATATCGTCTTTCTCTTTTTGTAAGATTGATTCTCTGAATGCCGGTTCTTTAACATTATTGTACCTGCTGATATAGTGCGGAAGTTCCTTTAAACCTTCTAAACTTACCCAGGCTTCAGCTTTGGTTCCTCCCCAACTAGTACTAATTAAACCAATGGGCACCTGATTTTTTTGATAAAGCTCTTTAGCGAAAAAATAGGCTACTGCAGAAAAAGCAGGCAAATGCATAGGAGTTGCCTCTCGCCATCCTATACTTTTAAAGTTCTCTTCCGGCTTAAAACTTGTTACTTTTGCTACTTCTATAGATCTGATCTGTGGAATGTTATCATCTGGCTTTAATGTATAGGCATCTCCCAAATCTTTTATTTTCATGTACATGTTGGATTGACCTGAACATACCCAAACATCCCCTATGGCAATATTTCCAATGGTAATTTCGTCCTTTTCTCCTTTTACAACCATCTGCAAAGCGGTTGCTGCTGTTTGCTTATCTAAATGCAATTTCCAATATCCTTTAGGGTCCGCTTTTGTTTCATAAAACTTTCCTTTAAATAGGATTTGAACGGCTTCACCCGGATTTGCCCACCCCCATACCGGAACCACAACATCTCTTTGTAAAACCATACCATCGCCTACTAAAGCAGGTAAAACTATTTTTGCCTGTAAAAATTGGGGAGCAGCAAATAACAATAGCAGGATAGATCTTCTAAAATAATTTCCAAGCATTTTATTAGGGATTTACTTTAATTGTAATTGTTTTGATGTTTTCTTTTTTCTTATTGATGTTTTGCACCGACCCGATAAACGTCACTTCGTAAGTTCCGGGTTGAGTAAACTTGTGGCTATAAACATCGGGCATAGGATTTTCACTCCCCTTAAGAGCAATAGCTCTGTCTGGTCCAAAATCCAATTTTTCTAAATACATAGGTTTACTGATTGCCCAATGCAGACCAGACGGAGACCAGTTTTCTGTGTACTCATTTCCCTGCATGGTAATTCTGGATGTGGTAACCACAGATCTTGCCGGGTAGCTCACCGGATTTTCATCCACAATACGAAAACCTGCTTCGTTGAGCTTTAAAATTTGTTGCTTTCCTTTATCTGTTAGTCCCTGTATCTTAAAATCCTGTATCATCCATATTCTGGCATCTCCAAAATCCAATTGCGAACGCGTATTGTACTTGTAAGCTATATACAAAGGCTTTCCTTTTTCGTAAATATCAGTGATATCCTTTTCCCCAGAAGCTAGAAATGCATTATTAGTCCCTAGTACAAAACGGTTGGTAATATCTATCCAACTTGCCTCGTGTACACTTTCTATACGCTCGTAGTTACCATCAAAATCAATACTGGCCCATACCGATAATTGATCTACTTGTGTTCCTTTATCTACTGCAGACATAAAAGACATGGTTTGTCCTCCTGTAACATCCAGCGTCCTCCCATCTTTAAAATTATAATCGTTTAGGAACTCACCCGAATAGAAGCTTAATGACTCAGCATTGCCTGTGAAATAAAAATCTACGTTTTCATTTACTGAAACTTCTGTTGTACTGGCAGAAACATCGAAATCGAGCTCGTCCAGTTTTAAACGATTTTCTTTTTTACAGGCAGAACCTGCCAATAGCATTACTATGAAAAAGAAATACTTTAATTTCATTGTACTCATTTTAATATTTTTACCAGTTATTATTTTGCTTTAGTTTACTGTTAAGACTTAACTCTCTTGATGGAATAGGCCATAACAAATGTTTACTGTTTACATTTTTGTACCTGTCTATATAACCTGCAGTTGGTACTTGTTGGCTGATGGTATTGTAAACATCCTGCATATTGTCAAGAAATTTTCCCCAACGAATCAGGTCTGCCTTCCTCAAACATTCAAATGCCAGTTCTCTTGATCTTTCGGCCTGAATAAACTTTCTTAAAGCTTCCTGATCAGTTGCAGATGCCGTTGGTACTTTATATTCAGAGCCATCAAAAATTACAGCAGTTGCAACTCCTCCAGATCCTGTAGCTCCGGAAGGAACAGTTATGGTAACTGTTGGTGCAGAAGTATAACCTTCTCCGAAAATAGCTCCCGTTTCGCCATCTCTTTCCAATAGTATTTGTGACAGTTGCTTAGATGAATTTAATGTAGCATAGGCTTTTGCTCCGGTTCCACCTCCGCCCGTAAGCGTAATGGTAGGTACAACAGAATAATTACTTCCTTTATTGGTAATAGTAAAGGATTTAACACCACCTTTCTTTACGTATGCCCGCTCTCTTACCATTTCCATATATTTAACAGCCTCATCCTTATTACCGAAAGAAATTTCATTTAAAGCTTCTGCATACATCAGCAACACATCTGAAAACCTTAGGATAGGAAAGTTCTGCGGGGTTGCATACGGGATTTTTTCACCCAGCTCATATTCTCTCCTGAACTTTGCCGCCGGGCGTGTAAACAGCGAAGCATAAGTTGTAGAATTAGAAAAGGTTTTACCTCCGGTAGCATTGTAACTAAAATTGGCAATACACCAATCTCTTCTCATATCTCCTAATTCGTACCTGTAATACAAATTAGCTGTTGCAGCAACATAAGAAAGGCTTAAATTGGTATTCCCTGATCTTAAACCGGGAGAGTTTACATAACCGTTCCAACCGGTTTCATCAAAACCATTAGCTATATTGGCATAAAACTCTACTTCCCAGATACTCTCTTTAATGTTGTAGATATCTTTAGCGTAATTAATAAATGTTTGAGAATAAACGGGGTTAAGCTGATGATTCGCTTTAGTATCGCTAATGACTTTCCATGCCCAGTTTTTGGCGTCTTCATATTTCGATACATCTTTTAACGGATATCCGGCCATAAACAGACAAACCCTCGCCAAAATTCCTCTTACAGCCGATTTGTTGACACGTCCGCTATACCCCAGCTCAGAAATATCTTTTACATGCGCTTCAGCATATTCCATGTCTTTTAAGATTACATCATAAACTTCTTTGACAGAAGATTTTGCTATGTCTGTATTTGATGTCGATTTGGTTGAAGACAATACAATAGGTACCTCTCCATAAGTTTGCACTAATAAGAAATAAAAGTATGCCCTTAAAAACCTTGCTTCACCCCTTACCCTATCTCTAACAACTTCTGATATAGACAAATTATTATCTATGTTTTCCAATAGCAGGTTTGCCCGGTTTATCCCGATATACAGGATATTCCAGTGATTAGTTACCAAAGGGTCTGAAGACGTAAAGTCATATAACATTGGTCCTGTAGTAGCAGATACCCTGCTACAGTACCCATCATCACCATCTAATCCATAATTAAACAAGATCTGTCCTCCATATAAAGCATTGTTTCCTAAAATATCATATACTGCTGCTAATGAATGGTCAAGATCCTGCTCCGTATCATAAGAGGTTTCAGGTATCAGAATATCTTTAGGCTTTACGTCTAAAAACTTTTCGCAACCGGAAAAAATCGTTTGGAAAACTATCAAGGTTATTAATATTTTCAATTTCATGATTTCTAATTTTAAAAAGTTGCATTAATACCAAATACTATTGTTCTGGCCATAGGATAGGCCGAGTAGTCAAAACCCGGAGTGGTTGGAACGTTATTCCTTACTGAAACTTCGGGATCCATTCCTGAATATTTTGTCCAGGTAATGAGGTTTTGCGCAGCTATATTCAGTTTCAGTTCACTCAAATACATCGATTTGATTATCCTTTTTGGAAACGAATAAGCCAGAGCTACCGTTTTCAAGCGTAAAAACGATCCATCTTCCAGAACTCTTGAAGAATATATACCTTGTGGTCCTTGACCTCCGGTACGGTAAGTCGTATTAGATGGGTTTTCAGGAGTCCACCTATTACTGTATGAAGCGAACTGATTTAGATCCAGTGCTTTTGGTCCATTTCCATCAAAAATTAAACGGTTTGCATTAAAAATCTGATTCCCATAAGACCATTGAAAAAACACGTTGAGGTCGAAGTTTTTGTAAGAGAAATTATTATTGAAACCACCTGTATGTATAGGCAACGCCCGACCAATTACTGTCATGTCATTGGAGTTGATAACGCCATCTCCATTCAGATCTTTATACCTGATATCTCCCGGTTGGATATTATCTCTATCGGTAGCACTGGCATTACTTGGATATTCTTTTTTAAGAACATATTGCCCCGGGGCAGGATTATCAAAATGGTCAAGCTGATAGACACCGTCAAAAACATATCCATAAAACTGGCCCATAGGTTGTCCTACTCTGGCCAGATATAATGGGTTTCCGTTATATGTGGAAAAGAAGCTGACAGTGCTGAATAAATTCTTGTCGCCATTAGCCAGTTCCAGCACTTTACTATCGTTAAAACTGATATTAAAATTGCTGGACCACGAGAAATCTTTTTTTCGGATGTTGCTGGTGTTTAAAGAAAATTCCATGCCCCTGTTCCTTACCGATCCTACATTCTTATAAGCCTGTAAATAGCCTGTGGTTGCCGGAAAATTGGCGTACAGCAATAAATCTTTAGTTGTTTTTGAATAAAAATCTACTGTAAGCTGGATTTTATCTTTAAAAAGCCCTAAATCCCATCCAATATCTGTTTGCGCGGTACTTTCCCATTTCAGATCGGTGTCGCCCAGATTAGTAGAAATAATCCCTCTTATTGGCTGCTGATTATTAAACGAATAAGAAGCTGAAGCCAGCATATTTAAACTTGACAGATACGCAAAATCAGCAATCCTGTTATTTCCCGTAAGCCCGTAGCTAATTCTTAGTTTAGAATTGGATACTGCCGGAATATTTTTTATCAAGTCTTCTTCATGCATATTCCAGGCAAATGCGCCGGAAGGAAAATATCCCCACTGGTGACCTTTGGCAAATTTAGAAGAACCATCTGCTCTGAAAGTCGCTGTAAGCAAATACTTAGACCTAAATCCATAATTTATCCTACCATAGAAAGATGCCAACGTATTTCCTGTAGATAGGGCAATAGCGCTATATAAATCACCTGTTTCTAAACCAGACATACCTAATTCTTCCCTGTCTATATTTATCGCTCCATATCCATATTGGTCAACCTGGTTTTCCTGTATAGAAGTTCCTGCCATTGCAGTTAGCTTGTGGATTTTATTGTAAGTTTTGTTCCATGTCAAGGTATTTTGGTTAGACCAATTGAAAGTGTCTGAGTAACGAATGTTTCCATTAACACCAAACTTATTGGACGGGTTTAACGATGAACCCTGTGTAGTATTGGAATTATAGAAAATGCTTCTACGCTGGTTGTTCCCTTTTGCGCTTCCGGTTATTCTTAATGTAAGCCCTTTGGCAATATCATATTTTATATAAGCGTTTGCTATCAGGTCTATAATCCGGTTTCGGGTATAATCATTATTGCTGGTGATATATGGGTTTAACCGGATATCGGCAGTTTGGATATTTTCGGGGTCTACGATATCGTTCTCCAGATCGAAATTAGCATTGCCATTTACAGGCCTGTAGCCCCAGGTTCTGTATAATAAATAGGTTGAGGTATTTCCTTCACCTGCTGCAACTAATTGCCCATAATTTAAAAGGCTTCCGAAGTTAGCGTTAAATCCCGCTGATATTTTTTTACTGATGGTCTGGTCTAATGAAGCTCTGAACTGTGTGCGGTTAAATCCCGTATTATTAATCACTCCCGGTTGTTTAAACAAAGAACCTGATACAGAATACTTCGTTTGAGGATTTCCGCCTCTGATAGCGAGGTTATGGTTTTGTACTACTGCTGTTCTAAGAATTTTCCCCTGCCAGTCTACGCCCTCAATGTTTTTATAATCATCCAGTGTCCTGTCGCTCAAATACCTGTTGGTTGCCCTGCTTTCGTTTAATTCCAACTGGTATTTTACAAAGTCATAAGAAGACATCATCTCCATTTGCTTAGTTACGTTATGTACCCCAACAGAACTGTTAAATGTAACAATAGGCTTTCCTATCTTACCTTTTTTAGTTTCTATTACCACTACTCCGTTGGCTCCCCTTGCTCCGTAAACTGCTGTCGATGAAGCATCTTTCAAAATATTTAATATTTCTATATCATCCGGATTGATTGCTGCGCTTGACATATCTTCTACAGGAAACCCATCTATGACATATAAAGGAGCATTGGTTTGCGTTAATGAATTTGCTCCTCTTATTACAATATTCATTTCAGAACCTGGCTGTCCGTCATTTGCCGATACGCTTACGCCTGCAACCCGGCCTGCCAATGCTTCCATAAAGGATGGCACAGGAGCTTTTACTATATCTTTTACATTTACCTCGCTAACTGCTCCTGTAAGATCTTTGCGGGCAACTTCACCATATCCTATAACCACAATCTGGTTTAGCGCGGTACTTTGTTCTTTTAAAATGATATTGATAGATTTATCATTACCAACCTTACGTTCCTGAGAAGTAAAACCTATGAAAGAGTATACCAAAACACTTTCTGTGCTGTTTACCGTTATTTTATACGTTCCATTAGCATCTGTTACAGCACCTGTTTGAGCATTTTTCACCTTAACAGCTACCCCTGCCAGTGCTTCACCTTTTTCATCTGTAACTTTACCCGTCACCGGAATTGCCTTAGGTTGCCTGGGATCTTCTTCTCTTATTCTTGAAATAACAATGTTTTTGTCCACTATTTTATAAGTCAGACCTAAACCGCCCAGACTTTTGTTCATGGCTTCATCTATCGAAGCATTGAACAGATCTATTGATTGCACAACCTGATTTTTGACTGCTCCACCGGTAAACAAGATGTTATAACCACTTTGCTCCCTGATCTCTTTCAATACATCCATCAACAAGACATTCTTTTTGTTTATGTTTATTTTTTGGGCAAAACTTGAGGCGTTAACGTGTAAAAAACCAGTTAACAACAATATGAAAGCTAATTTCATGGTGAGGAATATTTTGAATAATGGCACATAGCGGTCTCCGCAAATGCATTTTTTTATTTTTTTGTACATTTGATTGTTAGGTTTTTAATTAAGATTGTCTACAAAACTTTTATTAACGGCTTAACATGATATCAGGGACGGTCGCAACGTTCCTGATAATTTGTTTGCCTAATGTTCTTTTCAGGGCATAACAACTACCTTTCTACGTTTTTTATTTGGTTCTTCGGTTATTTTAAAATGTACTCCTCCAGTCAATTCTATGGTACTTAACAGTTTCTCTATATTTTCGAATCTTGAAACCGTACCTATAAAAACTTCATTTTCTATTTTCCCCTGGTATTCAACTTCAATGTTATACCAACGGCTTACCATATTCATGACTGTTTTTATATCCAGATTGTTAAACATGAAATATCCATTCTTCCATGCCATTGCTTCTTCTATATCCACATCCGAAATATTTATTCCTGTCTGGTCTTTAAGCGTGAATGCCTGTTGGCCTGGCTTTAATAATTTTGCCGATTTTTCCCTTGATATTGAAACCAATCCTTCTGTAAGTGTAGTTTTCGTGAAATTATCGTTAGAATAGGCACTAATATTAAATTTGGTACCTAAAACTTTGATTTCCGAATCTTTTGCCTTCACTACAAAAGGCTTTTCTCTGTTTTTTGCGACTTCAAAATAAGCTTCGCCATCCAGTTCTACCAAACGTTGGTTACCAATAAAGGCAATAGGATATTTTAAAGATGATTCAGCATTTAACCAAACTCTAGTACCATCAGGAAGATTAATTTGGGAAAGCTGTCCATTTGGGGTACTGATGGTATTAAACTTATTTTCTTTTGTATCGAAGAACGTACTTTCACCTGCTGTGTATACAATAGTCCCATCTGCTTTCTTCTCTATCTTTGTACCGTTTTCTTCTGCTACCATTCCGGATTGAATGTCTTGCAATTTCACTTTCTTACCATCAGACAAAGTCAGCATTACAGCATTTTCAATTGAGTCTGTTAATTTGTTGCTGACATATATATTTTCTTCTGTGGCTGTTTTATGATCTTGAACGTAGTAAATAGCATATATTCCAACAATCAATAAAACAGCGGCCGCAACATATTTATAAGGCAATAATCTTCTTAGCTTAGGACGTACTGTATCTTTTCTTAGTTTCGACAATACATTCTGTTCCATCTTATTCCCTATTTCAGCAATCTTTTGTTCAGATAAGCTATCAAGTACATTTTCTCGGGTATCAAAAAAATTATAGTATTTCTCTAAAAAAGCTTTTTCTTCTTCAGATGCCTTCCCTTCCAAATAATTTTTAATTATTTGCTTTAAGTCTGATTGCATGTTGTATTTAGCCATTTTTAGAGTTTATCATTATTATGTACCCAAAGTTGCAATAAGTCCCAAATTTTTTTGACTTTTTTATTTTTACCCGATTTCGTTCCGGTTTATCTTCATTTGGTTAATCATTTCCTTTCTTTTTTCTACGTCATCTCAACCGTAAGAGAGAGATCTCTGTGTTTATTGGCAGAACTTAAATACCATATCGCTTTCGAATATTGATGTTTCTGCTTCTACTACGGAGATCTTTCCTCCTCCACCATCAAAAATTAAAGCCATTGCAAACTTGTTATAAAAGCAACCTCTAAAAACACTTTAAGTTTACATAGGGTCTTCTTTCAGAAAGACCCCACTTGGACAGTGATAAGAAACTCAGATAACAATAAATGTAAACATCAATAAACTAGTCCCTCCTTCCGAGCAGCGGTCTCTCGAAGAGAACGCTGAGATAAAACAAATACTGCTTTTCCGTTAACCGGCTCCTATTATAACCCTAACCTTCCCAAGTACCAATTCAGTACATTTTCTCTTAGTTCCATTCCTTTTGCGTCCTGAGGAATTAATCGGTAATTTTCGTCAAATTCACGTACAAGAGTTCCAAATCTTTCGGGATAATATTCCAACATATTTTTGGTTCCCAGAGATTTACCTATTGAGTTTGGTAGAATAACATTGTTTTTCTTCACTTTTAGTTCTGATGTAAAGCGCTCCAATCGCTTAAATTTTTCGGACATTCCGTCATTTATCAATTTCTCCAGCTGTGTATCACCTTCATTATATAATATACTTATCTCTGTCTTATCTGTACACAAAGTTTCCGGAAGAGAAATAACCAGGCTTAAATCATCTCCCCTATATTTCCATCCCTGATTTTCTGTATTAAAAACCTGTCTATCCAGATTTTTTCCATTAACCAGTACAGATTTTGGAGCCACAGAACCATACAATACCACTTCATAAGTTTTATTCTTCAGCATTCCTTTATAACTTCCTTCTCTTGGGGATATGGTGATGTTCATAGAATTTTGTTTTTTACTGGTACTAATGGAAGTATAAGCATATTCTGTTTCGTACTTTTTATCATCACCATTATCTTCATATAATCTTGTCTGATAATTTCCACCGGGAAAAACTCCTAATGTAATTTTACCTGAATTATCCTGAAGATTTGTAACATCGCGATACATAGGAATAACTGCACCTGCTTTGATATAAATAGGATATTCATCTAAAGAAAATGCTCTTTCTACAACTTGGCCACCTTTCAATAAAGTACCTGTATGCCATTCGTACCAATCTGTGCCTTTTGGCAACCACACTTTTGCTTTAGTATAATCATCCTTCATTGGAGTACTTATAGGTGCAATTAACATATCGTCCCCAAACTGGTACTGATTTTCAAAAGTATAGGCCTCTTCATCATTTGGATAATCATAATACATTGGCCTGCATAGCGAAATTCCTGTGTCATATGTTTTTCGCGCCATGGTGTAGATGTAGGGAACAAGCTGGTAGCGCAAATGAATAGCCTTATACTGCGCATCAAAATATTCTCCTCTGAAATTCCACATTTCTTTATTAAGGAATGAGGACTTTGTAGAGTGAGTTCTAAAAATAGGACTTAAAGCTCCGTATTGTATCCAACGGGTATATAATTCCTGATCCAATATACGGTTTGAGTTTTTAGGAAAAATATGCCCTCCTATATCATGACTCCAATACCCATATAAAACATTAGAGGCACTATTGGTGAAATAAGGCTGATAAGCCAGTGATGCCCAGGATATTCGTGTATCTCCTGAAAATCCAATCTGGTAACGGTGATTTCCCAAGCCTCCCCAACGGTGAAATATCATAGGGCGCTTGTCTCCACAGCGTTCCATATCACTAAAAAAAGTATAATTTAACCACCATGTATTGCTCAAGCCCTTAAATTCTTTATCTTCCAGCCATTGTTGCCAGTCTAACCACCAAAAACTCACACCTTCTTTCTGCATTGGATTTAGTACAACATCGAACAGGTTATTCATAAATTTTTTGCTCGAACCTAAAAATGGAATAAACTTTTTTTGAGTTGTATCAAAATCCATCTTCTTTACAAATTCACTATACTGGATTTCATGAGGTCCAATTCCTGAGGCAGGATGCAGATTGAGTGTTGTTTTTAATTTTTTACTTGTAGCCCATTCCAAAAACTTCGGCGGGTCAGGGAAAAGATTTTTGTTCCAGGTCCAGCCCGTCCACATCTTCGGTTCACCAAACTCGTCCGGCTCTGCCGATACCCCACCTTTATCCGCAAGATGCCAATCCATGTCTATAACCAGAACATCTAATGGAATATTAAATTTTTCAAAATTTGAAACGAGTTTTTTCAATTCGGCATCTGAATAACTCCAATAACGAGACCACCAATAACCAAAAGCATAACGAGGCGGTAAAGGAACTTTTCCTCCTATTTTTGTATAATCAGCCAGTGCCTGCTTATAATTATTGCCATAAGCCATAAAATACCAGTCCTGAGCGCCGTCATTCTGTCTTTTTTGTGCCCATGCCCATTCCGAATTATCAAATAAAAGCGATTGACTATCATCTAAAAAAAACCAGCCATCACGTGATAATATGCCATCTTCCAATGTTAGCTTTTCCCCCGTAACTGTATGGATATCGCCATCGTACTTGTCCAATGTACGCGATGTTCCTTTTAGGTTGTTTTGCTGTACATCTCCGGGTTTCCATGAAATGGGCTTTTGTCCTTTTGCAAAATATCTGATGGACAAATTGTTAACATTAAACTTTCCTGATCCCGATTTATAGCTTAATTCTACCTCTGCAGTTTTTATTCTAAACCAGCCTGCAGATTTGCTTACTGTATATTTTACCTGTGGCAGGTTTCTATTGACAACGGTAAATGAGGCATTATCAACAAATTTTCCGGTATTATCCCATTCCATGCGAATGAGACGAGGCGTTAGTACCGTAAATCTCACCTGTTTTTCCGGCATTACGACAGAACCATTATCTGATACGATTTGCTTGCTTCCTGAATATATTTTGGAAGTATTTGCAAAAAGTTCGGCTCTGCATAATATTAAAGAAAAACAGAAAAGAATATGCAAATAAAATTTAGTCATGTTGTTTAAATTTGATGGTTTATTTTAAAACCACAGAAGGCGCCAAGGTTTTCACAAAGAGCACTAAGTTTTTTACTCTGCGTACTTTGTGCATTCTTTGTACACTTTGCGGTTAACTTTATTTTAAAAATGAAACAGAAAGTATCTCCATATCAAAGCTTTGAGCAAGAAAGTCCCGGCCTGATTGATAAAACAGGTTTCCTTTTTGCAAATACGCCGATACTTTTATCTATTAGATGGCTTCTATCAGATTCTTTACCGGAATTCTTGTAATCTCTACATCTTCCTTATTGGTTGCATAAGCTACATAAAGATTATTTTTCCATATAAAATTTCCCGGATAGCTATAACCTTCGGTTTTACTAATACCCTCATACCTTCTGGGTTGTGGTATATCTCTCAATAAGAATGATTTATCAAACAACTTTCCGTCTTTACTAATGGTTACTGTTATAGGAACCCGTCTGCGTGTTGGCACCGGATTATTTACAAAAAAGGCAACAGACTCGTTAAGGTTACCTGCACATTGCATAGAATCCGAATCGGGAATGTTGGTTAATACGGGTTTAGACCATGTTGTACCGTTGTCTTTACTGATTGCGGCCAACAGTTTCCAGGTTCTTGTGTTTGCCTCGAAACTTAAATCTCTGAACAACATTACCAATGTCCCATCTTTTCTTCTATACCAGCTTGCTTCTATAGGCCTGGCTACTTTTTCTTTTCCGTTATCATTATAACCGGGTAAATCAGGAAGAAAACCTTGTTTCCAGTCAGAAAGCCCGTCCTTAGAATCAGAATACATAATTCTTGTTACTCTTACTTGTGCATTTTCTCCAGTTCCTAAACCATGGCATACCATGATAAACCTTCCGTTTGGTAGCCTTCTGGCACTTTCACTTGGAGCTGCATTTTCAATTAAAATTTTAGGCACCGACCAATTAATACCATCGGTAGTTGTGCAACCCTCTGTGTCGGCTGTTTTGCTGGTTTTGTGTCCGGCCAAAAGTAAACAAGTTAGCTGTTTTCCATCGGTTAACCAACCACCACTGGCTCTTTTTGGCGGACCAACCTGTATTGGAGCAACCCAATTTACACCATCTTCTGAATAGCTATAGTACACATACGACTCATCACTGGGTTCATGTATAGGATGCCCAACCCAGGTTGCATATAATTTCCCCTTAAATTCAACCAGTTGCGGGTGGTTATTGAATTTCATATCCAAAGGTTTATCGGGCCTGAAAATAGTAATCTGCTCAGTGCCACTTACATAGTCCAATCCAAGATCATCGGGTCTGCTTTGGTTAAATAGATTATTGCTTATTCTTACTTCGGGATCCAGATCTACAGGAGTTGGCGCGATTTTATTTTCTGTATTATTCAGTATATCATGCTTTTTTGCGCATGCCAATAAGCTGTTACCTGCAGTGAATACTAAAGTAGATACTGCAACTTTCTTGATAAACGATCTTCTGTTTTCGCTATCGTTAATGCCTTCTTTCATTATTAATTTATAATTGTTGTTTATAAAATAAATCGGTTTCTAAAAGCTCATTTTATTTTTGCCTTTATAACATTGTACCGGTAACCTTAAAAAGTCCCAAAACAAAAAAGAGAAAAGTTAATAAACCTGAGTTCGATTATTTTAAAACCGCAAAGGGCGCTAAGGCTTTCACAAAGAATACGAAGTTATATGAGTTGGTTGGTTGTTTCCAAAGAGATATCTTTGGCAAGGGGCTGTCCTAGTCAAGAAACTTTTTACTTTTGTGAATTTTTTGTAAACTTTGCGGTTAATACTGTTTATATTACCAGTTATCTGTTCTAAAAGGAGAAACAGGTAGCCCTTTATTATTGAACAGATTAGGCATAGATATATCTGTAAAGCCAAACCTTACGGCTACCGGATTTTTAATTGACTTATTAAATACAATGAGCTTATTGCCTATAATTTTAAAATCTCCAGCAACAAATTCTCGCGATTCGTCAGCTATCAAAAGATCGGTAATCTGTTCTCCTTTTACGTTTAATGGACCTTTTATATAATCGAATTCAATAATGATTTTGTTGTCCTTTACTTGATGAGATTTATATACAGGAGATTTATAATCATAACCTTTTTTTCTATAAACTTCCGACAAGGCTAACCCTGCAAGTCTTTCTGCTACTTCCTTTTTCCTTGTGGGATGTATATCCTTAACATTTGGAACTAAATCTGTTATAACCACCATTCCTGTTCTAGGTAAACTTAAGACTTTTGTCTGCTGTTCTCTTAACAATGCCCCCTTTTGCTCTTCTGGCTTGGATCTGTAATCAAATGGTGCTATTTGGACATAATAAAATGGAAATTCATAATTCCAGGCATTTCTCCATGATTTAATCATTTCTGAGAATAGCTTACCATATCCATTGTAAGTTGCTACATTTGATTCTCCTTGATACCAAAACACTCCTGCAATATTGTATCCCGAAAAAGGTTTTATCATGGTATTCCATAGTGTTCCCGGCTCATGTGGCTTTGTTGGATTTGGTTTTTGGAAATTAGCATTAGCAAGCAGTTCTTCATCTGCGTTAATAATCTCGGCAGGAGTCCAGACTTCAGCGGAAGTGCCTCCCCAACTTGCATCAATAACACCAATAGGTACATTAAGTTCGATATTTAACTGTTTAGCTATAAAATAAGCAATAGCACTAAAACCTTTTACAGTTTCGGGATTACATTCTGTCCATGAAGCAAATATATCGTCTTGCGGTATAAAAGACGCTACATGGCTAACTTCCAGAAGCCTGATTTTAGAATTTGTTGCAATAGGTTGTTCATCCAACATTTCTTTTAGTCTGTCGTCTGTACTTCTTCGCATATTTGACTGACCCGAGCATAACCATACTTCTCCTATTAAAATATTTTTTACTACTTTTTTAAATTTACCGGATGTTATAGTCATCTCATAGGGTCCACCAGCATCAGGTGTCTTTAACTTAATATCAAAACGTGAATGTGAATTGGCATTTACTTTCACAACTTCATCAGACCACGAAGTTGTAACTGTAACTTGTCTCCCCTTGTTTACCCATCCCCAGATATTAACTTCGGTATTTCTTTGCAATACTGCATTATCAGAAAAAAAAGACGGAAGATATATTTGAGAAAACAGATGACTACCCGATAATAAAATAAGTAGTAATATAAATAGTTTTTTCATAATTCTATAACTATTAGAAAATTCTTATTAGTGATTTTATAACTTTAAGTACCCAAAACAAAAAATAGTCCCAAAACAAAAAATAACAATTTTTAAAAGGACTAAAAAGCTTTCTAAAATACAGCATGTTTCGGATTTTCTGACTGCCCACGAATACAGAAATTTGCACCTTAACCTGATAGTAATCAGAAATCTTAAACAAAAAATAATGCAGGAGATTATTCAGAAAATAGAAAATGCAGATTGGCAAAGTATTACCGCGTCTATGCATCAAAACGGTTATTCCATTATCCCAAATTTATTATCAAACCAACAATGCGAAACTTTAAAGGCAGAATATAATACCCCTGCTACTTACAGAAAAACTGTAGTGATGGAACGCTATCGTTTTGGACTGGGTGAATACAAATACTTTAATTATCCTTTACCTGATATTATCCAGCAAATAAGAACCAGTATTTATTCTAAACTGGCCCCCATTGCCAACACCTGGTTTAAAGTTTTAAATATTGATAAACAATTTCCTGCAACACACGAAGAGCTATTACAGGAATGCCACCAGAATGGACAACAGAAAGCCACCGTCTTGATTTTGAAATATGGTAAAGGCGGTTTCAATACTTTACATCAGGACTTATATGGCGATATTTATTTCCCCATTCAGATAGTTCTATTTTTAAACGAGCCTGCTAAAGATTTTACCGGTGGAGAATTTATATTAACACAACAAATCCCTAGAGCACAATCAAAAGCTATTGTTTTACAACCTGTTAAAGGCGATGTCCTGATTTTTACTACCCATTTTAAGCCCGAAAAGGGAGCTAAAGGCTATTACAGGGTAAATATGAGACATGGAGTAAGTGAAGTAAAATCTGGTGAACGTTATACTTTAGGAATTATTTTTCACGATGCCATCAGTTAACGTATGATAAGACATGCTGATATTTCGGATAATGAATTAAGGAGTAAAATTCGAAATCACGAAATCCACTTTGGAGGAAATAGAAAACTCAAAATTTATGGCGGATTAAGTTGTGCCTCTGGCAAGAGAATGAAACGGGAAAACCGGGTTTTCTTTACTTCAGAACAAGAAGCCCTACAAAATAATTATCGTCCTTGCGGACATTGTATGAATAAAGCATATAAAAAATGGAAAGAGGGAATGATGAATGTTTGAAATGATGAATAATGAACTATGAATCATGGACTTTTTAAATGTGAACTATAGAATGATGAATATTTAAAAACAATGAACGGTTATAACTAGTGAATAATGAACTATGGTCTATCAACTATAACTCAAATAGCTATTAAAACCATGCTTAAACAACTTTACACTCCCTATTCCTATCATTTCAACCACTCCTTCCCCTGTCATTTCGAGCGAGCCCGCAAGCCGAGAGATCTCCAACCTACCAGCATACCTTCTCAACTTTCCATCAACAACTTAAAACCTATAACTTACTACTTACCACTTAAACACCTTCCCCAAGAATTCAATTAACTCTTTAATAGACAACACTAAATGTTTTACATCAATAACACATTAATTTACAATTGGTTACGATTCAACTTAATCTACATCATAATACCATCCAAAGATCAACTATTAAGAAACAAAGCATAGTCATCTGGGCCTCCCCTTCATCTCAAGTTGGCCTATTAAATATCGTCCATCAATCCAAACAACTAAAACCTTTTCCCTATCGTTATCCCTACTCTTGGATAAATTTGCGGCATACCATCTGCCTTATTTAGATACCGTCCCGCTCCAAAAAATACTTCTCCTATCAAACCTTTAACAGTTAAAAGTTTTGTCCCTACGGCGAAACCAAACCCATATCCAAAATTATCTTTATAATTCCCCTCATTTCTCCAGAAATTAAGCGGATCAGAATAATAAACATCTCCTATTTTTCTGGTTTGTGCAGCATGTGCATGAGCCTCTATAAATAAACCCGCACTTTGTTTTTTTCCAAAATAAAAGCGATAATAAGGCATAACAGACCATACAAATTCCGAAGGGTCTGCATGATAATCTTTAGATGCAAAGCAATAGGACAATGCTAAACCGGCCGCAGTATTATCTTCAAATATTCTTTCGTAGCTAATATCAACAGTAGACAAGACAATGCTTGAAAAATTCAGCTTCAGCTCATTTCTACCAAAGTCAGTTGTTTCGGCATACTCATTTTCTTTAGTTTCTTTGCTATGTTCAGAACTTGTATTATCTTCCTGCTGAGCATACGAAACAACAGACACAAGCACAAACATCAATATAATTGGTAATAATTTTTTCATGATTCAATCAGGCTTAAATTACAATTGCAGATCAGGAATTTCTCAACATGTTAAATGATACTCAACAATTTTCTATACGTGAATATTAAATAGCTAAAACCTCTTTCCTATCAATACCCCCAATCGGGGATATTGTCCAGTCATATAATCTTTCGCATTAAAATAACGTCCTAATCCTGCGAACACTTCACCAATTAAACCTTTATTCGATAAAAATTTTGCCCCCACAGCGAAACCAAGTCCATATCCGAAATTATAATATACCGTAGCTTCCCTTGTCCATATACCATTTTGCTCTCGATATAAATCATCCTTAGATCTAGTTTGTGCAGCACTCGCATTGGCTTCTACGAAAAATCCAGTTGCCTCTTTTTTCCCAAAATACAAACGATAATAAGGATTCAAAGACCATTGCATATCAAAGGACAAACCTTGCGTTTTATCCGTTTCATAAAAATAAGACGCACCAACACCTAATGCGGTGTTATTTGCTAAAATTCTCTCGTAATTAAGCTCTACTGCCGAGTAAATTGGGGTAAACAAATTAAATTTCAATTCATTTCTTCCTGGAATTTTTGATTCGGCAGAGTTGCCGCTTGTAGATTCTTCCTTTTCTTGTTCAGAATGCGCTCCCTGCTGTGTATATCCATACAAGGACAGCAATAAAAATAACATTAGAAAAAGTAATTTTCCTTTCATGAGTTTAATTTAGGTTTGCCAAATAAAAGCATTTTCTTTCGAATTTACCTTGTTAATCAAGCAAAAGCTTAATCAAATTAAAGGAGAAAGCTTATTTATTTATAATCTCCTACCTGTAGCTATATCCCAATATAAAGTATCATATGTCACTTTACCATCTCCTCTAACTTCAAAAGTATGTACCGCTTTATTTCCCGATTGATAGAAAGCAAGCGTTTTAAGGGTATCACTTCTGCCATAATCCCGATAGTAAGCGTAATCAGACCATTCAATCTTATTTGAATTTTTAATAGACTTACGTTTAATATTCAAACCCTCACAAACTAAATAATCGTAATCAGACACACCAAAAAAAGGCGTATGGTACTCAGGTATATTTAAATTTGGATAATCAGCCTGCTTAACAACTTCTATAAGAGCCAGATGCTTACTTAAAATACACAGATCGTATTCTTTACCCATATATTTTACCTCAAGCTTAAACCTTTTTGTAATAAGCCGATTATTGTCCCATTTATATAAATGCTCTAAATAATTCCTTGAATCTGTTTCAGAGTTTAATACAATTTCCCCCGTAGATCGGTCATTCCAATCATAATAGGTGATACTTTGAAGAAAGGGAGCATCTTCATTTAACAAATCTCCACCTCTTCTTATGGTTCTGCTAAAATAAATAATACCATCATAATCAGCTGCAAAATGTATGATACTGCTGTTTAAAGGATATTTTCCGCCACCGGTAAGTTCTATAACTTCCGGATCATCCATAACCGTTTGCTGATACATCTCATTTCCCTCTGTATCATAAACTCCCCACCAAAACTTTCCCTTTCTATCTCCCCAATAATACGACCTGTTAGCAGCGTCTTTATGGAAAAACTGAACTCGTCTCAAATACCTGGCATCGCTCACCTTTATCCCAAAAGACTTGAATAAAAAATCCTGATTTTTTTTCCAAATCATCATTCTTATTGCAAGCAGTAAGATAAATAAATGATGTAAAGAACACTAATTTTAAAAACAGGTTCATATGGTCAATTTGGTAATTACAAGAAAAACAAATAATTATTTATTAATAGTTATTTGATAAACTGTGGTCTTAGTAACTATACATAAAACTAATATATAGAATATTTTACATTTTAGATACACACTATCAGAAAGCAAGGTAAATTATCAAACCCTCTTAAAACAGCTCTCTGATCCTACCTAGCCATTCCAATCACATTTTAAGCCTATCGTGTGGACACATCTTGGCATTGGCTTTAATTTTCTCACTCCAGACCACTCCCCCCGTCATCCAAACTGGCACTTTAAAATCTACTCCCTATTTTAACCCCTACTCTCGAATACGTTGTATTATTATTAAAGTTCTTACCCAAGCCATAACAGATTTCAGCGATAAACCTTTTTAATACTACCCGTTTATATCCCAATGCTGCTCCCGCACCATAAGCCAGTCCCTCATTCATAAAAAAGTGTGTATCTTGTTTGTCTGAATCAGGGTGAACTACTTCCTCGTCGTCTACATAACTCTCTTTTAATACACCGGTATTTGCTTCCAAAAAGAATCCTGATGCCGCTTTCTTTTTCCCGAAATAAAAACGATAGTAAGGGTGTACAGCCCAATAATACATTGCTCTGGAATTATTCAACAATTCATGGGCATAGCCATAACCAGCTGTTAGTCCAATGGCAGATTTCTGACTGATGAGTCTTTCATAATTTAATTCTATGGTAGAATAAAACAACAGGAAAGCATTCACAGAAACCTCGTTCTTATAAATTTTGTCGTCACTCTCGGATTCTTTTTTGTTCTCTTCGTCCTCTTTTGATTCTTCTGCTTTCGATTCCTCCGTTTTGTTAGCTGTAGATCCAGCTTCCTGAGCATGTAATTCATAAGACACCAACAGAAAAAATGAAAGGGAAATAAGTAAAGTTTTTAGCATATATATCTATTATATTCCATGCTTCTCACAAACAGTAAAATCAGTAAATTCTCAAGTTAAGTTTAGTAAATTAAAATTACAATATACTTGTTTAACACACAAATATTTCATTAAACCAGACAAAAACTAAACTTATAAAAACAGTTTAATTTATCGGGATGTGTTGAAGACAGATTCGAGACAGATCTGACAAAGCTTCGAATATCCTTCGAGTGTTCTTCGACAAAACCATACATTTCTTCGAGTGCGCTTCGACAAACCTTCGACAAAACAATAGGTTTCTTCGACAAGTGTTCGACAAACCTTCGGCAAGTGTCGAAAAACTCCCGAACAAATCTCGAACAGATAGCAGCGAAATATAGAAAGAATGTCGAAGTTGGTATTACTCTGTCTCCTGTTCATCTTCAATAAGAGTCGAATGAATGATAGATATTGATTTTTTGATATTTAAACGGTGAATAATGAACTATAGACTGTATAGAATGAGGAATTTTTAAAACGATGAACTATGGACAATGAACTATATGAAACTATGAATGATGAACTATGATTTAGCTACAATGGGCAATAAACTAAGATCCATTAAAATGCAATAATATAAGCAATGAAAGTATCTGTGCCAACCTTAGCCTAAGATGGGTGCTGGCAGTATTCAATTGGTTTTGAACGGTTTTACGGGAGACTTTCAATAGATCGGCAATTTCGGCTGTTGTTAATCCATCATGATAATGCAATAAGAAAATTTCTCTGCGTTTTTTGGGAAGAGCATCTATCCATGATTTTACCAGACCTAAGATCTCCTTTTCTAGCATCGTATTTTCCGGAGATAGCGGCGATACCAATATATTTTCGAAGGCAGCTAAAAACTCGGATGTATTGGGCGACCGTACGCTATGCTTAAATACCTGAAACTTGACAGAGGTATGCAGGTAGGCTCCCAAGTTATGGATATCTACTGTTTCTCTCCTATCCCACAACGATATAAATACATTCTGAACAATATCCTGGCTCTGCTCTATATCCTTTAATCTTTTGTATGCGGCATTAAACAGCTCTTTCCAAAATGTTTTATAGATTTTGGAAAAGGCGGCTTCGTCCCCAGCTTTCAATTGAGACAATAAATCGTTATCAACGATGTAATCGGACATTCAGGTTTAAATATATATACAGCTACTAATTTAAGAAATTCAAATTTATAATGAATGTATAAAAAAGCATCAAATATATTTTCATAATTATGGCATATATTATCCAATTAACCTATTCCCAGTATTTCCTTTGCTAAATCTATCATTTTGGTACTTCCGGTGTACTTTCCCTTTTCATCTGAAAGCTTCACCACTTCTGTCCATTCATCATCATGATGATTGGCCTCTGTCATTTTAATAACCATATTCATAGGCTCCGGTCCCGCATCATTGGTTAAATTGGTACCAATCCCAAAAGACATTCCTATTTTACCCCAGCAATGTTCTGCTATACGCTCTACCTTTTGATAGTTAAGCGCATCAGAGAATATAATGGTTTTAGCTAATGGATTGATTCCCATTTTTTGATAATGTGCAATTACATGGTCTGCAAACGATAAAGGGTCTCCGCTATCATGCCGTACACCGTCAAAAAGTTTAGAGAACATTTTGTCAAATTGTTTCAAAAAAACGGCTGTAGTATAGGTATCTGACAGGGCTATACCTAAATCTCCCCGGTATACCTTCACCCAATTCTCTAACCCCAACGAGTTGGACATTTTAAATCCATAGTGTGCCGCATGGTACATAAACCACTCATGGGCATGTGTTCCTATAGGTTTTTCGTTATTAACCATGGCCAGGTGTACATTGCTTGTTCCTATAAAAGAACCTTTTCCGTATTGCTTTAATGCTTGTAATACCAAACAATGCACCTCATAAGAATATCTTCTGCGGGCCCCAAATTCGGCCACTGTTACGCCTAATTTTTTAAATGCTTCTATCTTATTCCCGGTTCTTTCTAAAATGGTTTCGTTGCTGTCTCTTTGCGCATGGGTGGTTATGTAATAAAGCTCGGATATCAATGACATTAAAGGCACTTCCCATAAGATAGACCTGTACCAGAGTCCTTCTATTTTCACAGTCAGATCGGTACCGTGTTGTGCTATCTGCACCTCTTCGGGATTAAACCTGTAACCTTCCAGAAAATCCAAATATAATGGATCTAAATACGGACAGGTTTTCGTTAAAAACTGCTTTTCTGCTTTACTAAGCGACAATAACGCCATATTGTCAACCGCCTCACGTAAATGAAGGGCAAACCCTTCCGGAAACTGATGTTTGCCTCTATTGATAAACTGATATCTTGCTTTTGCAAAGGGAAACAGCTTAACAACACCTTGCTGCATGGTGAACTTGTAAAAATCATTATCCAGTATCGAAACAAGTTTGGGGACTTTCATATTTGCTTTCATTAATTTATAAAACGCATAAAGTCATTTTAGGTTTTATGGGTGTTTTGTATAATTTATACATTCTTTGAAAAATGATTGTTTATTTTTATGGACAAATTATGTTGAAATTAAAGAAGATAGACCATATTACGGTTACTTTCCCTAAGGGTAAAGATGATGATGCTTATTATTTTTATAAAAACATTCTTGGTTTAGAAGAAATCCCCAATCTGGTAGCCAATGCTTTCTGGTTTAAAATGGGTGATATTGATATACATGTTTACAGAGAGGATCTGACAAGTCCTTTATCTTCCAGACATTCTGCCTTTGAGGTAGACGACCTTAACAATACAAAAGCATTTTTAGAAAACTGTGGCATAGATATACAGTATTCTTCTAAAATTGAAGGAAGGGAAAGATTATTTTTCAGAGATCCTTTTGGTAACAGGTTCGAACTGATAGAATATATCTAAAAGTTACCCGATAAAGTGATTTTATTTCTTTTTTATTCTGGTAACCAACATTTTCTCGCAAACTATATTGCTTAATGTTTCTTCTGTTCCGTTTTCAAATTTAAGGTTCATAGTGCCATCAAATTTTTCTACAGATAGTATTTTAAAAAGCTGTCCCAGCTGCATGTTTTTACTATTCAGAAATTTAAGAAAGGATTCTGACGAGTCTGATATGGCCATAAATTTAACCGTATCGTCTACATTACACTCGCTAAGGCTAATGTATTCAGGAGCATTTATTCTTCCGTTTTTATCCGGAATTGGCGAACCGTGTGGATCAAATTTAGGGTAACCTAACAGCTCGTCCATTTTATCAAAAAATATAGACGATTTTATATGCTCTATCTGTTCTGCTATTTCGTGAACATTTTCCCAGCCAAAGCCCATTTTTTCTACCAGAAACATTTCTGTTAACCTGTGTTTTCTAAGAATCAAGGCTGCATCTTTTTGTCCGGTTTCGGTTAATTTTAATGGCTTATAACTTTCGTAATGTACCAGTTTCTTTTCAGCAAGCTTTTTCATCATGCTATTTACAGTTGGCATCTTAGTCCCTAAACGTTTGCTTAAATCGTTAGGACTAACCTCTCCTTTTTTATTTGCCAGTGTAAATAGTGCCTTTAAATAGTTTTCTTCTGCTGCCGAATACATATCGCAAATGTACACATTTAATATATTTGACTTTAATACTAAAGTAAAATTCGAGTAAAAGAGGTGTTTTGTTTGTTATAGTCTATAGTCCATAGTCGATAGACTATAGTTCATTGTTTTAATCGTTCATCATTCAGAAGCTCATCACTCCCCCCTCAAACAAACGACGTCACCCTGAGGCACTCGAAGGGTCTTTTGGTTAATTGCTCTTACCGTTAATACTCTTATAATGAGATTGCTTCGTCCCTCGTAATGACAAACTTATTTTCGATGCTCTGAGCGAAAGAATTACCAGTTCATCATTCATAGTTATATAGACCATAGTTATAATCGTTCATCATTCTAAAGCAGTTCATCGTTCCTACCTTAAATAAACGACGTCACCCTGAGGTATTCGAAGAGTCTATTGGTTAATGGCTCTTACCGTTAATACTCTTATAATGAGATTGCTTCGTCCCTCGCTATGACAATCTTATTTTCGATGCTCTGAGCAAAAGCATTAACAGTTCATCATTCATAGTTATTAGACCATAGCTCATAGTTTTAATCGCATTCATCATTCAGGAGCTCATCGCTCCCGCCTTAAACAAACCACGTCACCCTGAGGTATTCGAAGGGTCTGTTGGTTAATGGATCTTACCGCTAATACTCTTATAATGAGATTGCTTCGTCCCTCGTAATGACAAGCTTATTTTCGATATTCTGAGCGAAAGCATTACCAGTTCATCATTCATAGTTATATAGTCCATAGTTTTAATCGTTCATCATTCATAGTCATATAGTCCATAGACCATAGTTCATCATTATAAAGTTCATCGTTCCCGCCTTAAATAAACAGTTCATCATTTAAACATCAAGCAACTCGCTATCTAATAACAAAAAAGAGGTGCCCTGTCTCTTAACTTCTACATCAGAACTGCACAAAATTATAGATCAATGTTATACTGATCAATACCTTTGCCAAACCATTTTGCAATTCTATTGTGAGAAGTTACCTATCAGGAACACCTCTTTTATACAAATATAGGAATTAGGAGAAACTTAATCCACCATTAATATCTATATTATTTCCATTTAAGAAGCTCGCCTCATCAGAAGCTAAGTAAATAACCAGATCAGCTACCTCATCTGCCGTTCCTTCTCTTTTCAAAGAAGTGGCATTAGCCACATTTACTCTGGCCTCTGGTTTTGTAAAAGTATCGTGGAAAGTAGTAGCAATCATACCTGGTGCTACTGCGTTTACCCTGATATTTTTAGGGCCTAATTCTTTGGCTAAAGCTCTGGTATAAGTCATTACGGCACCTTTTGATGTTGCGTAAATACTTGCTCCGGGACCTCCACCATCTCTACCTGCTAACGAAGAGAAGTTAATTATTGAACCGCCTGAAGGCATAAAAGGAATTACTGCTTTTACAGATAGGAAAACACTTTTAAGGTTGATGTCCATAATATGGTCAAAAAACTCTTCGTCTATTTCCAACGTTGTTTTTCTGGCTACTAAACCACCTGCTACGTTAGCTAAAATATGTATTTCTTCTCCGAAAGCGGCTCTTGTTGCTTCTACCAGTTTAGCTACATCTGCAGCTTTAGAAACATCTCCTTTTACAATAATTCCTTCGCCACCTGCTTCTTTAACCTGTCTTAAAGTTTCTTCTGCGTTGGCTTCATTGCTTAAGTAGTTAATTACAACTTTAGCACCTTCTTTTGCCAACTTTACCGATACTGATCTACCAATGTCTCTAGATCCGCCTGTTACAATCGCTACTTTGTTTTTTAAACGCATAATTTTAAATGTTAATTATTTATTTTTCTTGATGTTATATACTTAATACAAACCCAGGAAACCGGCACTAATGCTGCTGCCAGCACAAAAAACCACACATAACTGGTTTGTGTAATTACGGGTACCGCCCAGGTGGTTAGTAAGGTACCTACTACTGCCGCCGTACCGCCCATACCTGCTACTGTACCTACGTTTTTTCCATTAAAATAGTCGCTTGGCAAAGTCTGGATGTTTCCTATTAGAAACTGGAAACCAAACAAGGTTATCCCTATTAAAACCATAGCGAACATTGGTGTTTCTTTTAAGCCTGAAAGGAAGTATAAAATGGCCAGTAATGATACCAGCATAATTACCGACCCTAGGGCTATAGAGTTCTTACGGGCTTTCTGTGCATCTACCCCTCTTTTGATCTGCCATGACGAATGATAACCTCCAGCCAAACTTCCTATTGCAGCAAACAGATAAGGAACCCAGGTAAAAGCACCTATTTGCCTGATATCAAACATAAACTGCTCTTTTAGGAAGGTTGGTAACCAGGTTACAAACAACCACCAAACAGGGTCTATAAAAAATCTGCTACTGATTATTCCCCATGTATTTTTATACTTCAACAGCTCTTTCCATGAAAGTACCTGTGTATTGTCTGCCGCTGCTTTTGCGGCATTCTCCTCGGTTTGTCCTAAAATGTGTTTTCTCTCTTCTTCGGTAATCCAGGGGTGTTTATCTGGTGTAGCTTTATTGATAACCAACCAGGGAATTACCCATACAAAACCTAAAACAGCTATTAAAACAAATGTAGCTTTCCAGCCAAAAGCAAGGTAAAGCAAGGCTATAATAGGCGCAGAAACTACTGAACCTAATGAGGCTCCTGCTCCAAAAATCCCCTGCGCAATGGCTCGCTCTTTTGGAGGAAACCATTCGGCATTATTTTTTGTTGCTCCCGGCCAGTTACCTGCTTCCGAAAACCCTAGTAAAAACCTAAAAATATTGAAAGATGCCAATGACCTGGCAAATGCATGCAATGCTATAGAAATACTCCATCCTAAAATGGATAGTGTCATCCCAATACGGGTACCTAAGGCATCCATTAATTTTCCGGTAAATGTTTGTCCTAAAGCATAAGCGATCATAAAAAATGTTGTGATTAACGCTAATGCTTGCTTACTGTCTACATCTGCTATTCCAAAATCTTTATAGATATAGGGCCACAGAATATTAATAGCACTTCTATCGATATAGTTTATAACGGTCGCAATAGCGATCAGTGCTATAATATACCATCTTAATCCTCTAACTTTCATTGATTTAAATTTATTCGCTTAAAGGAATATTACTGACTCCTTTTGCGGCATTAATAACTTTATTATCCGATGTTACTTTGGTACCTACAACTTCTCCTTTACTACTTTTTAACCTGATGCTGATGCCATAGCCTTCAGCATTAACTTCACTTATATTTTTCCTGAATTCGTTATAGTTTCCCCATCCGTCTGCGGCACAGTTTACCTGATATCCGTCCAGCAAGACCGATGGCTGATGATTAATTCCTTTGTTTTCTTCTATCAGGTACTTATTACCTTTAACATCAATCCAGCTATCTGCACTGTTTTCGCCTGATATACCTTCAGAATAAAAGGTATTGCCTTTGATAATACCTCCGGTTGTTCCTTCTTTGATATCTATACATTCTGCGGTTACATAGGGGCCTATCACATTGTTGATGATGATATTATTATCGCAACGGTCTGGTTCATTATTGGTGTACCTTGCCCAATTACTTATTGCCGAACCTATGTAAACACCTTCTCCATAGCCCGGTCTTACCAAACCTACATGGTGTATATTGGAGTTTTGCAGTTTATTATCTGAACTGAATTTTCTGAAGTGTATTCCTTCTTCGCCTATTTCTTTAACTTCCAGATCATCCAACACATTGTTGCTGGCTCCGTCTAAGATAATCCCTTTTAGTCCTCCTTTAACGGTGAAGCCTTTCAATATCCAGTAATTTGCCTGATGGTGAATAACATATCCTTTAGAAACATCTCCGGTGGTAAGAACACAGTTCTTGTTACCTATAAGTGTTATTGGTTTTTCGGATGTACCACTTGTTGCCGGAATTATAAATTTACCCTCATATTCGCCCGCCGAAAGCACAATAGAATCTCCAGGCCTAGCTATCTGAAGTACGTTTTTTAATTCTTCGGCATTCTTAACCATTACCAAACGTCTGTTATTTTTAGACTTTTTTGGAGTCTGTGCCTGAGCAAAAAATACCGTGGCCAGCATACAAATTATACTTCCGGCAACTTTTAAAGAGGTTTTCATATTGCTTTTACTTGAGAATTATTATCAAAAAGACTTAGGATCATTAAAAACCATGTTTTAGTATTATAATACAAGATTACTGATGTACACCTACTTCTTTTAAGAAGGCTATAATTTCTCTGTTTATCTCAGCATTTTTCTCCTTCTCGAACTTTCCATGCTGTCCGCCCTCAACCGTAATGAACTTATTTTTAATGCCCATGTCGTCCAGTTTTTTCTTTAAATCAACTGATTGTTGATAAGGAACAATTGGATCTGCATCTCCGTGTACTATAAATACCGGGGGACTATTTTTCTTAACCTGATTGATTGGGGAAACTGCTTTCACAAATTCGGGATCATTTGCTTTATCGCCTAACCACTGGGTAGCCGATTTACTTTTCCATGCAGGCACTTCTGTTATCCCGTATTTATCTATAATAGCGGCAACTTTAATATCTTTAACTCCTTTACAGTTAGTATCAAAACGGTTGTCGTTCCCTAATAAACCGCCCATTAGTGCCAGATGTCCACCCGCAGAACCTCCCATAATCACAATTTTGTTGGGATCTATATTAAGTGCCTTGGCATTCTTAATCAGATAAATTAATGCACAACGGGTATCTTCTACTGCTGCCGGTGCTGTTGCCTCCTGCGATAACCTATAAGCTATATTGGCTACAGCATAGCCTTTTTTAAAGAAAGTACTAAAACCGGTTTGCGATTCTTTATTACCTTTATTCCAGCCACCACCATGGATATTAATAACCACAGGAGAGGCTCCTTTATCTTTGGGAGGTAAGTATAAATCCATTTTACCGTCCCATCCGTTTACTTGGGTATAAACTACGTTTAATTGTTCGGTATAGCCTTCTGGATATACCACTTTCTTTACTTCTGCTGTTTCCTGCGCCATAACATAACCGGAACAGGCTATCAGCAAACACGAAAAAAACTTTTTCATATCTGTATAAGTTTATTGGATTACTTGATAAAATCTTCTCTCATTGGTGTAAAAACATCAATCAGCGTACCTGCTTCTAAACAAACACAACCATGTATTGCATGCGGAGGCACATAATATCCGTCTCCTTTTCTTATGATTTTTTTCTCTTCTCCAATAGTCATTTCAAACACACCGCTGTCTACATAGGTTACCTGTACATGAAAATGTTGGTGAAGCGGACCTATAGCCCCTTTTTCAAATTTGGCTTTTACCAACATCACCTGATCATCGTAACCATATACTTTTCTCTGAACGCCATTGCCCAGATCTTCCCATTGTGTTTCTTCTTCTATCTGAAATAATTGTCCTTTTTCCATGTTTAATTTTATAAAGTCTAAAATTTGTTCTCTTGTATTAATCTGGCAAAATTTTGTTTCGCCTGGTAGTCTATTTCGTATCTGTAAGCCACATTCTTATAGCTAAAGCTGATGATTGCTTTTTTCTGATCTGAACTGATTAACTTAAGGTTACGTAACTGACTGTATGCCGATTCTACGGTTTCGTTTACAGGATCTATATTGCCATGTGTTTCGGTAATACTTACAAAAGTTTGTTCGCTGGCATTAGCTTGGGACGATAACATGAAAGCTTTACCTTCTGTAAGACTCATCTCCGGATCGTTAGCTCCTATGCTCAGCATTTTCACGTTTAACAGTTTATCACTAGTAAAGTGCGTAGTATAAAACCTTTTGTTATTTAATATGCTCACAAATCCACTCTGGTCTTTTAAACTGTTTTGAGCATTTAGCCAGATATGCTGATAGCCGTAATTATTACCTAAAGCCTGAAGGTTATTTTTATAGGCTTCTACCTTAAATGATGCATCAACCAGTTGCCCTTTATACCAAAAGGGTAAATCGTATTGATGTTCTTTATTGGCTTCTACTCTAAAAATATCTACCAATAAATCTTTATGAGCTCCTTCTATCTTAATTAAAGCAGCTGTTCTTAGCATTTTTACACCCGGGTAAGCATGGTTTTCACTTGCGCTTACAATTTGCATATTAGGTTCTGCAGAGAAGTGAATCAGATCCGGGTTATACTTTTCTGCTTCTGAAACTTTTGCATGGTAATGCGATTGCTGATCTACAACCAGCGTATTATGTGCTACGGTTTGTTTAGCCCAGCTATTGTTTTCCGGCAAATAGTGCCCCCCTCTTTTGGTTTCTATATTGATAAAACGGGAAGCTCCGTAATCAAAAAAAACTTCGCCATTGTTATCATAATAAAGGATATTCAATCTGTCGAAATGACCATGCCCCATGCCCTGCGATGCTGCTTTTAACAACAGACATTGCTGATCTTGATTGCTTCCGCTTCTTAATATCCCTAAACCGCCTTCATTACCGTTTCCTCCATCTTTAATCCACTGCGACAGATATTTGAAAGGTTGTGATTGTCCTTCGGCAATAGCTTTAGCTACTTTTAAACCGGCATCGGAAACTATCACTTTCTTTTGTTTTTGTGCTACATCTAACAAAAATGCTTCTGGCTTTATATCGGCGTAAGCCAAATTTAACCCATATACCAGTTCTATAGTTTCGTAGGTTTTATCTTTAATAGCATCATTTATCGGGAAAAACGTTCCGTCTGTATAAGTCAGCTGTAAAGATGTATTGATGGCTTTTGCCAGCAGTTGATCTCTGTATTCGAAAATCTTTAGATTGGGTTGGTAATTATTAATTGCCTTGGCAAACAACACAAACGGTAACAGGGCGTAGCGCTGGTAATAAGGCCCCTCCATATAATAACCATCTGGTGAAAAAAGTTGGTCTATCTGAGCCAGGTAACCTGCTTTTCCGTCTTTTTTCGAACCTTTTAACGCCATTTCCACGTACTCTGGTTTATTAAGTACATAACCTGTCATCCCTACTGCAGCTACATTCCAGGTTCCGTGATTGTGTATTTTGTTAAATGTGGTATAACAGTCTACAGTTAGGAATTTAAGAATAGGCATAAACAGCTTATTTTCTATAGTTGCTCTATCTTTAGGCGCAATAGCATCATAAACCATATCGTAACCTTGTATGGTATACACTTGCCAAACACAATCATTTAATGCCTGCCAGAATATTTTACCTCCCTGATGGTTTTCTTTTCTTTTGGGATGTAAGGGCCATTTTTGGTATTGTGCGGCATAGGCTAATAACATATCTTTTACATAATTTGCATATTTTATGTCTTTTGATAGTTGATAGGCTACTCCACAATTAAGAATGGTATTGTAATTTTTTTTGTGCTGTTCATGCGTAACTCCTCCTCCTCCATCAGCAGGCACAGGTACGTTTATGGCTTGTTTAATGGCTACATCAGCTTGTTGTTTTATTTCCTGATAGGATGTTTTGAGGAGCGGATATAATTCTACTCCTTCTCTTACGGCATCTACATTAGCTTTGGTAAGCATAATACTGGGATGCTGCTGAGCATAAAGACCGCCCGAAAAAAGGCAATAAAATACAATTACCACTTTTTTTAAGTAGTTCATAAACGTTGCTTCTTGAATGGTTAACTAATCTGTAGTACTTCTATCCTACTAATGAATCTGTACTTATTTCGGCTTCTAAAAAACTATTTTTACTAATCTGCCAAATCTCATCTAAATGTGCTACCATAGCATTTTCTGCCATCTCTATATCTCCACTTTCTATGGCATTATAAATATCTCTGTGCTCTTGTATAGATTTTCTTCCTCTGTCTTTACCACAAACATTATTATCTACAATGTTTTTAATTAAGTCTGGGATAATGAAAATAATCATTGATTCTAATACGGAGTTTTTTGCTGCTTTGGCTATTTTCATATGAAAAATCATATCTTCTTCTACTGCACTTTCTGCACCGCTGTTCATTTTTTTCTCATACTCTTCCATTGCCTCTTTGATTTCTCCCAAATCCTGAGCGGTTCTTCTTTCTGCCGCTAATTTTACTACAGAAAATTCTAAATGGCAACGGGCTTCTATTAAAGAATTAAAGCTGTCTTTGTTGAATTTAATAATATCAGAAATAATATTTTCGATAACACTGATACTTAACCCCGATACATAAGTACCACTTTGTGGATTGGTACGCAACAACCCATAAAACTCTAATTTTAATAGCGCTTCACGGATGTAACTTCTTCCCACTCCAAACCTTTCAGAAAGTGCCCTTTCTGATGGCAATCTATCTCCTGGCTTTAATTGCCCTGAAGTAATCAGATACTTTAGTTGTTCGATAATTTTATCTACCGGCGACTCTACTTTTATTGCTTTTATGTTTTCTATGAATGACGTCATATATTCATTTAGTTTTGGTCTACCAATTAATTGGTAGACCAAATATAATCATCATTAATGGTTATTTAAAATATATTTCATTTTATTATTTTCTGACGGTAAACATCTTTTTCTGATTGATAGGAAATGATATAAACTCCCTTAGTCAACTGAGGGGTTTCTATCCTATACTTATTATTTCCCTGTACCACATCTATTATTTTGGATGCTAATACTTTGCCGTCAACAGCATATACGGTTACTTTAGCTTTTTCACTGCTATAGGCGTTTTTCCAAAAATCAATGGCATAAGAATTATCAGAGGCTATCACCGTAAAGTAATTCTCTAAATTATTTATCGTAATAACTTTAGGATCATAAACTCTGGACTTGCCATCGGTATCATATTGTACCAGTCTGTAATAAGCTGTTCCTTGCAGCGGCTGCTCATCCAGATAAGTGTATTGTGTAAGTACATTGCTGTCGCCTACTGCATATTTTCTACCCAGCACCTTAAATTCTTTTGCATCGGCAGATCTTTCTATTTCGAAATAGGAATTGTTTTGCTCTGATGCCGTTGACCAAATTATGTTTACCTTATTACCTTGTTTCTTAAGATCAAAGGAAACTAATTGCACCGGCAAAACACCTATTTTGCCTACAGATAAAGGCCCAAAATCTGTTAAGGTGACGGTAGCTGTATTTTGACTACTATTGCCTGTTCCCATGTACTCAGAATAACTACCATCTTTAAACACAGAAACTCCAATTTCGGCATTTGTTAATGATGCAAAGTTTGCACCTTCCAGATTGTCCTGCCATCCTAAAGTAGCTATACAATTACCGCTACCACTGGTTCTTTTAACATTCCAGATAGCATTTACCAAATTACTTTTTAATGTATTGCTTAATGCTGTTCCGTTTGATGTAGCATCTTCCGTTATACCTTCAAACACGTTAAGTTCAAAATCTGATGATGTGATTGGATTTAATGTAACAGGAAGGTAATTTGATGCAGATCCCAGTGGAATTGTTTTAGTTGTTGATAACCCATTTATTTTTAATATCCCAGCATCAGCACCATTTGTTAGTGTTGCTATATAACTTGTCGTACTCCCCCCAACAATAGCTATATTACCTGCAGACAGGGCTACCTCAGAGGTTGATGGTATAATTAATTTACCGCTTGTTAACTTCAATTGATCTGCAATTGTCACCATTGAATTAGCTAAAACCTCTACCCCATCTGTTGCTGCTATTTCCAACTTATGGTAAGCATTAAGAGATACTGCCGGATTTGTAGAGGCAGCTGAGGTTAATAAAGTCTGAGATTGTCCGTTATAAACTATAGTACCATGATTAATATAAGCACTAAAATTGAAAGCTGGTGCAGTACTTTTAAGAATTAAAGTCCCTCCTTCTTCTATTTCTAACTTACCACTTGGATTAATAGGATTTGAAAAATTAGAAGCCATAAGGGATGCTATTCCATTTTTTTCAAACTGCACAATAGCTCCGTTTTTAAGGGTAAAATCACCAGAACCTGAGGTAGAACCTATAGCAAATCTATCAAGGTTTATTACTTTACCACTAGAAATCGTTAATCCTCTAAATTTCATCCCTACTTCTAATCTAACTTCAGCATCAGCATTTAATGCAAACTCTCCATAACATACTGTACCATTAGAATTCCATTCTCCTGTATTGGTTATAATTCTGTTACCTCCAACAAATCTCAATACACCCGCTGTAGACGAGTTTACAAACATACTAGCATTAGTTACGGTACTACTGGTCTGGTCGGTATAAAAAACGTCATCAGTTGCTCCAGTTACAGGAGTTTTAGTAATAACATACACTCTAACCTTCCCTCCTACATTTAATCTGTTAACACCTAATTGAACAGAACCGTATGTACTTCCTTTATATCCAAAGTGTAAATCTTTACAATAAACATCCGATCCATCTATAATAACCGAGTGTCCGGACTGCAAGTAAACATTATTGTTTATTGTAGGTTCAACCGATGCAGGTGACCAGGCACCTCCATTACGTACTTCCCAGGTAGCTGGTGTTTTCCAGTTTCCGTTTGAAACTGTACGGTAATCACCATCTGTTTCTATTTGCGCAAAAGCACCACTCACTCCTGTGAGTATCAATAATGCAAAAAGTAGTTTTTTCATCATACTGAGTTTTATAATTGATTATTAAAAATGTGGGTATCTAAAAAGCCGGGTGGAACGTTATTGCGAGGAATAGAAGTAGTTTCATAATATCAAAACATACATTATATGATTATTCCCTCTCCGCAATAACGCATTTTTCAAACCTTTATTAACCTTTTAAATAGCCTTTATCATTATATTTATATCTTATAAATTGCTATTGATTTCTAGATTATCCAGCCACGCTTTAGACATTGTATCATTGCCTTTTGGGGTAACACCATACACAAGAAAACCACTTAAACTATTTCCTGCGGTTAAACCTCCTGTAACAAACTGTTCTGCAATACGCTTTCCGTTTATCCAAACATGGTAGGTTCCTACTGGCAATATCTGCTCGCTCTCTTTACTGTATTTCTTCTCTTCTGTTGAATTATTACTATAGATTTCTATTAAATAATCGGTACCTTTTAAAAGACCTACACCTTTTACCATAGACCATTTATTACCGTTTCGGGTATAAAAGTTAAGCTCATTGGCTTCAGATACATTCAATCTAAGCCCCACAAAAATCTCTGTTGATGTTTCTTTAACCCCACTATTACCCTGAAAAATATCATCAGAATTTGCAGACACTCCATTAGCAAACACCCATTGGCCTGTACCAGCCTTATCTATTTTAAAATTAAAGCTGGTTTTATTTACTGCCCCAGTATTTAAATTGTATAAGGAAAACTTGCTGGTAGTAGTACCTGCAACAATTTCTAAGGCACTCTCTTTAATAAAATCCGCTCCTTTTTTTACTAAATTAAAAGCTCCCGATCCATCCGAAGCCGTTCTTACCCTGGCTTTAATTGCTTTGTTTTCTGTAACTTTTGGTAAAAATGAAATAGAAGAAGCACCCGGATTAGGATTAAATGAAGCCTCTTTATCACCAAAGTCATACTTGATTAATGAGTTTTGAGCATGAACCGAATATCCCCAAAAAAATGTCGTTAAAGTGACTACCAAAAAAACTTTCATCATTTTTATTATTTTAAGAGTTATAATTCTGTTATATTAAAGTCGTTAAACCAAACTGTTTCATCTCTTAACATCTGCGGATTCAACAAACTTCTGTATATTCCCCATTTCGGACGACAAGAACTTGTTCCTGTACGCCACAAGTCTAAATCAGTATAGGTCGCATCCAGCAATATCTTTCCGTCTTTTATTCTTTTTATTGAAATTTTATAACTTCCGTGAGTAGCAAATTTTATCTGCTCATTAACCTCTACCCAGTTTCCTTTAAAATCTGCCAGAGCAATAGTATTTTTAGTCACAGCCTGCCCATTATCACCGGTATGTATCAATTGCATAATATCTCCACCAGATTTATACCGGGCGGTAAGCGTAATAATGGGCAGCGAGGCATTCCCATCAATGGGTTTTATCTGATGCAGGTGCGTAAAATTGGAGGATGGTTTAAAACCTCCATCTAATTTAAATTTCCATGAATAATTTACTGTTTCATTTAAAGTTGCTTTTAAACTATCCGGCGATTTATCGTAAGTTTTTATTTCGTTTCGTTGTCTGTCAGAATCTGTTCCTCTGTCATTATCAGGTGTTACATGAATATGAAAAGCAAAAACATAGCTATTTAAATCAGTATCAAAAACTTGCGTAATATGCTTCCCAAAGGCCGGATGGCTAACATCCGGAGCCTCTACAACATCTCCCGTCCCCCCTAACACACTATTTATTAAAGCATAAGCATCTCCTGTACCTGTTGCACTTAAGGTAACTCCTTTACCTGCTGTAACAGGCAATGTTTCTTCCTGCTTAGGCGGAATGGTAGTTTCTTCTTTTTTAACTTCTGTGCTTCCTTTACAAGCATGCAAAGCACACACGATAACGAGTAAATATTTAGCATTCATATTGGTATACCAATTATTGGTTAACCAAATATAGCTATTTACTTTGGTTAACCAAATTATAAGTCATGTATTTTTGGTGGTGAATAAATTTAAAACCTACTGATTATGAACAGGTCTGAAAATCTTAAACAATTGGTCGTAAAATCTTAACAAAGTCAAAAAACAAATTATTACGGTCATCTAAACAGAAAAGATTAAATTCGCATGAAACAAAATATCAGCAATTGAACAGTCCTATATATGTCACTAAGTTTTCCGGAGAACGAGTAGAGTTCAAACCTGAAAGTCTTATAAATTCATTATCCAAATCAGGTGCCTCGCCCCAACAGGTAAATACTGTTTTTAATGAAATGCAAAAACATATTTATAATGGCATTACTACCAGACAGCTTTACCAGATTGCTTTTAAACTTTTAAAACAGCAACGTAATGTATTTGCTGCCCGTTATAGTCTAAAAAAAGCATTAAGAGATTTAGGACCTGCGGGTTATTATTTTGAAAGATGGGTAGCCAAACTTTTTCATCATTACGGATACAAAACTTTAACCGGACAGGTTTTGCAAGGAAAGGCAGTTACGCATGAGGTTGACGTTGTAGCACAAAAAGACGATAAACTAATTTTTGCCGAGTGCAAGTTCAGAAATACAGTTGATGCTAAAATAAGTGTTACCAATCCTATGTATTTCCTTTCACGGGTTAAAGATTT
Organism: Pseudopedobacter beijingensis; assembly: GCF_042678145.1. Taxonomy (NCBI): domain Bacteria; kingdom Pseudomonadati; phylum Bacteroidota; class Sphingobacteriia; order Sphingobacteriales; family Sphingobacteriaceae; genus Pseudopedobacter; species Pseudopedobacter beijingensis. The sequence continues at coordinate 87,096 of NZ_JBHUDG010000050.1, forward strand.
GAGCAATAAACCATTTAGCTTTTTTGGAAGTGAACAACATTTAAGTGAAGGCTGGTTAATAAGTAATGCCTACCTTACAAAAGATGCCATTAGCTTTGCTGAATGTTACGACATCAAACTCATGGCCTGGGACTATCCTCCTGAAAAGAGTATTAAATACCGTGTAGACCTGGGTGCTTTATATCCGGTTACCTGTTTAACAACTTTAACCATTGCCGAAAAAGAGACGCTTTTAAAAAACAATTGCATTTTGGTAAAGGACATTTTAGATAGAAAGAAATACCTGCAATTGCTGAAGGTTTCGCAGAAAAAAACAGATCGTATTTTAAAAGAAGCAGAAGAGCTGGTGAATTTAACATCAGCCAATAATGAGGAATAACATGCATAACAATATAAAGAATATCATATTTGATTACGGAAACGTCATTTTTGATATAGATTTTAGCAAAGCACAAAAGGCTTTTCAGGATTTGGGTGTACCCGATGCAGCCATTTTTTTTGGACATAAGGCACAAAATGAAATTTTTGACCGTTTTGATAAAGGAGAATTATCTGCTCAGGAATGGAGAAACGAAATCAGGGAGCTGATTGGAGACAGCGTAAGCTTAAGCGATCAGCAAATTGACGATGCATGGAATGCTTTATTATTAGGCGTACCTAGCGGTAACCACGAGCTATTATTAAAAATTAAAGAAAGATATAACACTTTTTTGTTGAGTAATAACAACGAAATCCATTATCAATGGATTATGGATTATCTGAAAAGAGATTTTCAGCTGAATGATAATTCTTCCTTTTTTAATAAAGACTACTATTCTCACCTGATGGGCATGAGAAAACCTAATACTGATATTTTCGAATTTGTACTGGACACCCATCAACTAATCCCTGAAGAAACCCTGTTTATAGACGATAGTCCGCAACATTTGGAAACAGCCAGAAAATTGGGGTTACAAACGTATTTGATGACCAAACCAGATAATCTGCAAAACTACTTTAAGTCCAATAACTTATTAAAATAAACTCAAATTTCTGACTATCGCCAAGGCTTTTTTTGTAATATTGCAGCAATGATTGAATTTGAATTAAATAGCGATTTTATCCCTATGATACAGCTTTTGAAAGTTACCGATTTGGTAATGTCTGGTGGTGAAGCACAAGCAGTTGTAGAACAGGGTCTGGTTAAATATAATGGCAACGTTGATTACAGAAAAAGATTGAAAGTAAAAAAAGGCGACATTGTAGAGTTTAACAAACAAACAATTAAAATAGTATGAATCACATCGTAAGCAGTGGCTACAATATATATTTCGACAATACGTTAACATCCCTAACGCAGTTTTTATCAGAGAACAGCTATTCTAAAATATTTATCATCACAGATGAAAACACAGGAAAATACTGCTTACCGGTGTTACAGGAAAAACTTCCTCAGCTAGATAAATTTGATATTATAGAAATCCCTTACGGCGAAGAAAATAAAAATATTGACTTCTGCATAGGGATATGGAAAATGTTACTGGATTTTGAAGCCGACAGAAATGCATTGGTGATTAATCTGGGTGGCGGTGTGGTTACAGATATGGGAAGCTTTGCCGCTTCTACCTATAAACGTGGTATAGATTTTCTGCAAATTCCTACTACTCTTTTGTCGCAGGTAGATGCTTCGGTAGGTGGAAAAACAGGAATAGATATCGATAGTGTAAAAAACATTATAGGTACATTTACACAGCCAAAAATAGTTATTATCAGTGATGACTTCTTAAAAACATTACCTCAGGTACAACTGGTATCTGGCTTTGCTGAAGTTATTAAACACGGTATTATTGCAGATGAAAACTACTACAAGGAAGTAGTACAATTAAATGATCCTAAAGAAATCAGCAGTCAGCAAATACAAAGATCTATAGAGATCAAGAATAAAGTAGTATTGGAAGATCCTTTTGAGAAAGGACTCAGAAAAATATTAAACTTTGGACATACTATTGGTCACGCCGTAGAGTCGTGGTCGCTGGATAACGACAGTAAACCATTAACCCATGGCGAGGCTATAGCTATAGGTATGATATGTGAAACCTACATGGCTTTTAAACTGGGTATGTTGCCTGAAAGCGATTTAGATAAAATACGTCAGGATATTTTCAAGTTTTTTGAAAAATATACATTAAGGGCAGACATCTACGATACTTTATTAGAGATTATGCAACACGATAAGAAAAACGTTTCTGGAAAGATAAACTTTTCGTTGCCTGACCGAATAGGAAATTGTAAGTTCAATATAATAGTAGACAATGAGCTAATTAAACAAAGTCTTGATTACTACAGAGAGTTGTAGGTTTAAAATATCAGAGATAGCGCCAAACATACATTGGCGCTATTTTTTTATCCAGAAAAGATTCTTTTCAATTTTAATAAAAATTCAAAGGTTTTTAACTCCGTTTTTTTGATTGGTTAACTCCTATTCAAAACAAACCATATCAACTGATTTAATAAATAAAAGGATTTTGATAGTTTAAAATAACATTTCTTAACATTTACTGTTATCAGTTTTTAAGATTTAAAATGCATTTTTAATAGTCAAAAATTCAATGTAAAACAATATCTTTTTCTCATCTTTATAGCTATGTTTAAAGAGATTCATAACCGCTTCTTAAGATATTCTGCAATAGTAATCTATTTTATCGTTCTGTTTTTTTGTGCTTTAGAGCTCAATTTTCTGGGCTTATTTGGGTATTCGCCCACTAAAAAAGATATCAGAACCCCTTCATTAAGCATATCATCAGAAGTGTATACTGCCGATGGTAAACTTATAGGGCGTTATTACAAAGAAAACCGTACTCCTGTTACTTTTAATGAAATAGATAAATCAATTGTGAATGCTTTAATAGCAACAGAAGATGTTAGGTTCTATAAACATTCGGGAGTAGACTTTTACTCTATTGCATCGGGGATATTTTCGACCATCAGCGGCGATAAACGTGGTGGAAGCACTATTACCCAGCAATTAGCTAAAAATCTGTATCGTACCAGAAACAATAAATCACAAGGTTTTGTAAAACACATTCCGGTAGCCCGTACACTCATATCTAAATTAAAAGAGTGGATGACTTCCTATAAACTTGAGGCCAATTATTCTAAAGACGATATTTTAACCATGTACCTGAATACGGTACCTTTTGGAAATAACTCATACGGAATAAATACCGCAGCAAAACATTATTTTGATAAATCAGTTAATGATATCAACGTAGAAGAAGCAGCTTTATTAATAGGCATGCTCAAAGCAACATCAACCTATAATCCCATTAAAAACCCTAAAAAAGCATTAGAAAGAAGAAATGTTGTGCTGTCACAAATGAACAAATATGATTTTTTAGGTAATGATGATTATAAAAAAGCCATAGCCACTCCTATTCATCTTAAACTAGGGAAAGACAATGATAAAAACGAGGGCGACTCTTATTTAAGATCCGCTGTAGCCAAATGGCTGGAGAAATGGTGCGAAGACAATGATTATGATCTGTATGAAGATGGTCTAAAAATTTATACCACCATAGATTCTAAGCTTCAGGGTTATGCAGAAGAAGCTGTTGCAGAACAGATGAAAATATTACAAAAACGCTTCTATAATTCATGGGGAAAAGAAATTCCCTGGCGTGATTCTGAAGGGAAAGTAATAGAAAACTTTGTTACAAGCAACTTGCAACGTCTCCCCTGGTTTGCCGGGCTAAAAAAGAAATATGCTAACCAGCCAGACTCATTAGATGCCTATCTTAACAAAAAGAAAAAAATGGTAGTATTTGATTGGGATGGCGATAAAGAAGTAGAGTTTTCTACCATAGATTCTATAGAATATTACGCTAAAATATTAAATACAGGAATGATGACACTGGATCCGTTCAGTGGAAAAATAAAAGTTTGGATTGGAGGAGATAACCATCATTACTTTAAATACGATCACGTAAAACAAGCTAAAAGACAAGCAGGATCTACCTTTAAACCCTTTGCTTATCTGGCAGCTCTGGAAAGCGGAATGACCCCCTGTGATAAATTTGTAGACAAACCCGTTAAAATTGAATATACCTTAAACAACAAAAAAGAAGTTTGGGAGCCTAAAAATGCCAGCTGGCATTTCTCCTATCAGGAAATGTCGTTAAGATGGGCTATGGCAAGATCTGTAAATTCTATTACTGCACAGATTACCGAACAGGTTGGCTGGGACAAAGTAGTAGAATACGCTCATAAATGTGGTATAGAAAGCCCTTTGCAATCAGTACCTTCTGTAAGTTTAGGCTCCAATGATGTGAGTGTTTTCGAAATGGTAAGAGCCTACGGAACTTTTTTGAATGAGGGTAAAAAAGTAGACCCTATTCTGGTAGAGAAAATAACCGATTTTGATGGTAACCTTATAGAAACATTTAAAGCCAAACAAGAAAGAGTACTGAGCGAAGAAATGGCATGGCTAATGCTTTATATGTTTAGAGGTGGAATGGAAGAACCAGGAGGTACTTCTCAAGCATTATGGGCATGGGATCTCTTTAAAAACAACAATCAGATTGGCGGAAAAACAGGGACCTCATCTGATTATGTTGATGGTTGGTATATGGGTATTACCAAAGATTTGGTGACAGGAGTTTGGGTAGGTGCTGATGACAGAACCGTTCATTTCCGAAACTCCGAAACGGGGGAAGGTTCCAGAACTGCGCTTCCTATTTTCGCAAAGTTTATGGAAAAAGTGTATAAAGACCCTTCTACCGGTATTACGCAAGGGCCCTTCCCTAAACCAAAAGTAGAAATCACCAAAACTTATAACTGCCCCAGCCCGCGTATTGTTGTTGATACCGCAACAGTTGATAGTTTAGAAACAGATTCTCTGGGAAATATGTTAGATTTGGAGAATGCGCCCGAATCCAAAGAAAATACAAACGATAACGAGCATACATCTAATAACGAAATAAAAAAATCTGTGAACAAACAAAACAATGAAGACCCACAAAACAAAGCCTTACAAGGGCAAGAAGCTAAGCCTTTGAGCCGAAAAGAAGAAAGACAGCTAAAAAGACAATTAAGAAAACAGAAGAATAATAACGATCAATAAAAAATAAGCCTGATGAACGTAACATTGAAAAATATTATTTTTAAATCTTCAATAGCCCTTGTTGCTATTGGTTTATCAGTATTTGGCCAAACAGCAAAAGCACAATACTTTGGGCAAAATAAAGTCCGTTATAAAAACCTTAAATTTCAGGTTTACGAAACCCCTCACTTTCATTTGTATTACTATACAAAAAATGACAGTGTGATAAAAAACTTTGCAAAAGAAAGTGAAGCCTGGTACGCCCTGCATCAACAGATTTTCAGAGATACATTCAGAAAACCTAACCCCATTATACTCTACGGAAACTCACCAGAATTCCAACAAACTACCATTATAGACGGAGAAATTGGAGTAGGAACGGGCGGTGTTACCGAAGGAATGAAAAACAGGGTATTTATGCCTTTACAGGAAATTAATTTCCAAACCAGACACGTATTGGGTCACGAGTTGGTACACGCCTTCCAGTACCACACTTTAATTGAAAACGACTCTACAGAATTACAAAATATCGGAAATATTCCGTTATGGATGGTAGAGGGTATGGCAGAATATCTTTCTTTGGGAAAAGTAGATGCCAATACAGCCATGTGGATGCGCGATGCCGTATTGAATAAAGATATTCCTTCTTTAAGAGATCTTACCGAAAACAGCAAATATTTCCCTTACAGGTATGGGCAGGCTTTTTGGGCATTCATAGGCTCAACCTACGGAGATACTACAATTATGCCTTTCTTTAAATCTACCGCCAAATTCGGTTATGAAATGGCAATCAGACGTACCTTTGGTTATGATGAAAGAACCCTTTCCAGTTTATGGAAAAGTGCATTGGAGAACACTTACAAGCCCATGCTAAAAGACTCATCGCAAACGACGCCTATCGGAAACAAACTGATAGACAATGTAAATGGCGGTGAAATGAACGTAGCTCCCGCTATTAGCCCTGACGGAAAATATATTGCATTTTTATCAGAAAAAGACCTCTTTTCTATTGATCTGTTTTTAGCAGATGCCAAAACAGGAAAAATCATTAAAAAATTAACATCACGTACCAAGAATGGCCATATAGATGAGTTTAACTTTATAGAATCTGCTGGAGCCTGGTCGCCTGATGGAAAGCAATTTGCATTTAGTGCTTTTAGTAAAGGTAGAAATCAATTAATAATTATAGATATTGCCAACGGAAAATCTGTATTGGAAAAAGCCATGGGCGATGTGGAACAATTTGGTAACCTTACCTGGTCTCCAAATGGCAAAGACATTGCCTTTACCGGTTTACAACATGGACAGAGTGATATTTTTAGTTATAACTTAGATACCGATCAGGTTACACAGTTAACCAACGATAAATACACCGATTTTCAACCATCCTATTCGTCTGATGGAACTAAAATTGTATTTTCTACAGACAGACTTGATCTGGATAAGGGCTTAAGCTCCTATATATCTATGAATCTTGCGGTATTAGATATTGCTTCTAAAACTGTAAAAAATATAAACATATTTCCGGGTGCAAACAACTTTAACCCTGTGTATGACTCCAAAGACAATCACATCTATTTTTTATCTAACAGAGATGGTTTCAGAAATCTTTATAAATACCGTATTGCAGATGAATCCATTTCACAACTTACCGACTATTTCACAGGGATAAGTGGTATTACAGAGAACTCACCTGCTTTAAGTATTTCTAAAAACGACGAGATTGTTTATTCTTATTATCGTTCGCAACGCTATACATTGTACAATGCCAATGCAAGTGATTTTAAAGAACAATCTAAAACAGTATCTTCTGACCATGTAGATTTAACCGCTGCTACACTTCCTCCTTTTAAATATGTAGGAGTAGATATTGTTAACAAAAACCTTCAGAACTTCTTAGCTTACGACGATACTCCTGCCAGTAGTATACAGCATATTCCCTACAAACCGCAGTTTAAATTAGATTATATTGCCAGTAATGGAGTTGGTGTATCAGCAAGTAGATTTGGAACCGGTATGTCATCCGGAGTACAAGCTATATTCAGTGATATCCTGAACACCAATCAAATATTTGCGGCAGCATCTGTGAATGGAGAAATTTATGATTTGGGCGCTCAGTTAGCCTATATCAATCAGGAAAGCAGGTGGAACTGGGGTGGGGCTATCTCTCATATCCCATACCAAACAGGAACTTATGGCGCTAAGCTCTCTACTTTAAACGGACAAAATAATACTCAGTATCCTGTTTATGAAGAATACATAGACATTATTAGAATCTTTGAAGAGTCGGCACAAGCTTTTACACTTTATCCGTTTAATAAAACAACCCGCGTTGAATTTGGAACAGGTATTTCGCGCTACTCCTACCGGGTAGACCGTTACAGCACTTATTATGATTATACTACAATTAATGGTGCTATATATCCTACCTATGCCATACGTCAGGACAAACGAAAAATATCAAAAGAAGAATATGCTGCCACCAGCAGGTACAGTTTAAACCCATTTACTGTATTCCAGGTTAATACAGCCCTTGTCGGAGATAACTCCTATTTTGGTGTTGCGGCCCCATTAGGCGGTTACAGATATAAAATAGGGATTGAGCAAAACTTTGGTAGCTATACTTATACTTCACCTACCATTGACCTTAGAAAATACATCAGGGTAAAACCTGTTACGTTTGCAGGTAGATTATATGGATATGGCCGATTAGGTGACGTAAATCAGCAATTGTACCCTTTATACATTGGTTATCCCTATTTAATAAGAGGTTTTGAAGCTGTAAGCTTTTACAATGGAAATAATGGTGAAAATGGATTTAATATTAACCAGTTAATGGGTAATCGTATTGCTGTAGCTAATTTAGAGATGAGGTTACCTTTTACCGGACCGGAGAAATTGGCTGCCGTACCTTCCAAATTTCTATTTTCTGACCTGAACTTGTTTTTTGATGCTGGTTTAGCCTGGGATAAAGGCGAAAAAGTTAAATTCGGTAAACTTGCTCCCGGAGTTATAGGAAAAGACAATGACGGAGTACCTATTTATGAGGATGTGAAAGTACCTGTATATAGCGTTGGGGTTTCTGCCAGAGTAAACATTTTTGGTTACTTCGTATTAGAACCTTATTTAGCCTGGCCATTTAACAGAACAGAAGTTAAAAAACCTGTAGTTGGTTTAGGTTTCGCTCCTGGTTGGTAATAGAGAAAATCATAAAATCAAAAAAGGATGCTTTTGTAACAAAAGCATCCTTTTTTGATAGGATAAATATCATCTCTTATTTACTCCCGTTATATGCTCTCAGCATCCAGCTTGTTTTCTCCTGAAATTTCACAAAACCTGTAATCATATCCGCTGTCCCCTCATCATTTGTAGTTTCTGCAGAAGCAGTTTCTATAATCTCTCTTTCAAGCTCTAACAATATCTTATAATCGTCCAGAATAGCCTCAACCATTTTACGTGGCTCTAGGCCTTCAGTCTCAATTTCTTTAATTTTAGAGACCTTAATATAGTTTGCATAAGTACTATGCGGAGATTTACCCAAAGTCAACACACGTTCAGCTATTTCATCAATTGTAAGTTGTGCATTATTGTACAGTTCTTCAAATTTAAGGTGTAATGTAAAAAAGTCATTTCCTTTTACATCCCAGTGGCATCCTCTCAATTTTTGATAATGAATTTGGTAATTAGCCAATAAATCGTTCAACAAGTCTACCAATTCAACCACCTTTTTTGAGTCTAAACCAATTTTGTTTGTTGCCATGTTATAATCATTTAAAAATTTACGAATCCTTTTTCCTTACTATAACATTATAGTTTTCTATTTTGTTCACTATAATCTCCTCTCCTTTTTCAATATAACCGTCATATGACAAAGCCTCGTACCATGTATCATCTATGTCTATTTTTCCTGATGGACGTAAGGCTGTTTTAGCTATACCTACTTTTCCAACCAATTCTTGTGCCGGTTTATTAATTTGGTAGCCTTTATTTGAATTTTGTTCATCCTGAAGTACCAAACGTTTAAAAGCTTTAGATTTAAGTATACTTCCTCCAAAAATAACAGACAGGGTAATAGATACTACTATAGAACCAATTACCAGTAAAAAAGCATTCACCAATCTTTCTCCGGCAGTAACATTAAAATCAAAAAAGTCATTCAGCACCAAGCTCAAAGCCAGGCCACTGATCATAAAAGCAATTCCCAAAATACCAAAGATTCCAAATCCCGGTATAAAAAATATCTCCAGTATAAGTAAAACCACCCCTATTATAAATAGGGCTATCTCCCAGTTTTCTGCCATACCCTCCAGATAAAGCGGTGCAAAAAACAATAATGCTGCTATAATAGAAACTATAAGAGGAAAACCTACTCCCGGCGTTTGCAATTCAAAATACAAGCCACCTATAATCAGCAATATCAGAATACCGCTTACCATAGGAAGCAGCAAAAAACCAATAGCCTTATCTGTTAGGGTAGGCATAAAAGTTTCTATATGTGCATTTTCTATGCCTTCTTTTATTAAAATATCTTTTACAGAATTAGCCTCTCCGTCACAATAATTATTAGCTATTGCTTCCGATGTAGTAAAAGTTAACACCTTACCTTTTGGTTTAACATTAGGTATTTCCAGATCAGGATCAACAAAACCTTCTGCTATTTTAGGATCCCGTCCTTTACTTTCAGCCGTTGTCCGCATTAAGCCCCGCATATAAGACTGATATTTTTCCGGTAATATTTCGCCACTATTATTAACCACACTAGCCGCACCAATACTTGCTCCCTTATGCATATAAATTTTATCGCAGGCAATAGAGATTAAAGCTCCCGCAGAAGCAGCATTATTATTGATGAATACAATAGTTTTCATAGGTGCGTTTAACAATACCGATCTGATAGAATCAGCATAATCTAACATTCCACCAAAAGTATTCATATTAATCAGGAGGATATCCGCCTTATATTCTTCGGCATGAGATACTGCTTTTTTTGTAGACCGCCAGCTAGAGGGATTAATCTCGTCTTTAATATCGAACTGATAAACCCTTGTCTGTGCCATTAAGGCTGTTTGAGAAAATAAAAAGAAAATAAGGTAAAATATCCTTTTCATATTTTATATTTTTGGAGATATATGTCCAATAAAGATACGTTAAAGCATTTGTTCTCTGAAACGGTAAAGGGAATTATATGGAAAATTGTTCTTGATGACCAAAATGAGATCTTATTGTTAGAATCACGTACTGAGGATAAACAAACACTTTTTTATGGTTTCGACCTTAAAAATCAAAAGCTATTATTTAAGGAGCTACAACTTGAAGAAAAATGGTTCATTAGCCTGGAAGGTATTATTAATGGCGTCGCTGTTTTTCAGGGCTATGAAAATGAATTTTCACCTCTTAAAAAAGGAATCATCGCTTACGACACCAAAGAGTCTAAAATCTTATGGCAAAACTACACTTACACATGCGAACGTATAACAAATAGTGGCATTATTGCCTATAATTCAAAAATACAACCTAAAAAAACAGAATTACTGGAAACAGAAACAGGATTGTTACTAAAATCTATCAGACAAGAAGATTTACCCGCCTATTCTGTACTTTCAAATAGTATTTATAATCCTTCGATTATTTTTGGAGAAAACATTCAGGAAACCCGTCATCAGTTGATATTAGGTAACTTACAAGTAATTGCTTCGTATGAAAGAGAAGAAGAATCACTTAATCAATACCTTGAAGTGTACCAAAACGAAGAAATTATTTTTAGAGATAAAATCCAATCCGATATACAAAAGATAGCCCCTGATACGTTCTTTATATGGATCGGTAAACTGGTTTACATCAGGAACAAATCGGAAATTGTGAGTTATTTATTATAATTGTAAACTTTTACAGAGAAGAAATTCATAAATGAAACTTAAAAACATTCTATTAATTGCACTTTCTATTTCGTCTTATTCTGCTCTGGCATCTTCAGTTAGAGACTCTATCGGAATAGAAAACCTTTCTGGAAAGAAGATTATCCTTCATAAAGTAGAGCCTAAAGAGACATACTATTCTCTATCCAGACGATACAATGTTCCACCAAAGAGCATTATGGACTTTAACAGCAATGTACCCTTATCTATTGGTTCAGTTGTTAAGGTGCCTACAAGCATAGACTTTAAAGAGCGTAAACCCATAGTTTTCAATGATAATCCGCCCTCGTCTTCTTCAACTGCAAACACTGGTTCCAAAACTGGAGATAAAAGGGAAAGTACACACGTAGTACAGGCTAAAGAAACACTATACGGTATTGCCAGTAAATATAACATGAGGGTTGATGACCTTAAACTGTTAAACAATCTTACCGGAAATAATCTTTCTGTCGGTCAAACGTTGAAAGTGCTGATAAACGACACGGTAAGCTCAAAACCGGAAGTAATTACCAATAACGAAGGCAAGCCGGAAGTAGTAAAACCAAAACCGGTTCCCCCTCCTGTAACAACTCCGCCTGCTTCAAGCACTAATAATCCATCTAAAATAAGATATGTAGATTCTACCGACTCAGGTGAAAACTTACAGATTCCTAAAAACAGATATGGTATTACTGAAAAAAACGAGAGAGGTGTTGCTGTATGGATTAACGATGAAAATTTAGATAATACTAAAAGCTACGCTCTCCACAGCATTGCCCCTATAGGAACGATTATAAAAATATCTAACCCGATGACCAACAGAAGCGTATTTGCTAAAGTTGTAGGAAAATACACCGAAAATGAAACCACTAAAGACGTTATTATTGTAATCAACAAGGCTGTTGCCGATGCGTTGGGAGCTTTAGATAAACGTTTTTTAGTCAATATCACTTACGGTTTACCTAATGACAGATAAACCTTTTGTTGTTGGTGTTGCCGGAGGTAGCGGTTCAGGAAAGACATTTTTTCTGAACTGCTTCTTAAACCATTTTTCTCCTGAAGAAGTTTGCCTGATATCGCAAGACGATTATTATTTTAGAGTAGGTGCAAATATGACTGCAGAAGAAAACAAACTGTATAATTTTGACCTTCCATCCTGCATTGATATCAAGAAATTTGAAACAGATATTCGTAAACTGATGAATTACGAAACTGTTTATATGGAAGAATACACCTTTAATAACAGCAATTGGAAACCTAAAATACTGGAAAACAGACCCGCCCCCATTTTAATTATCGAAGGATTGTTTATTTACCATTATCAGGCAATCAATGATTTGTTTGACTATAAAATTTTTATAGATGCGCAAACAGAAATTGCTCTGGAAAGACGTCTTAATCGTGATTTAATAGAAAGAGGATATTCAGAAGAGGATATACTTTATAAATGGTACAATCATGTACTGCCCTCTTATAACGAATATCTTTTACCACATAAAAACAACAGTAACATCATTATAGATAATTCAGTAAACAAAATAGAAAACATACTAAAAATCACCGAAGAAGTATCTGTTCAGATCAAAGAAAGGCTAAAATAAAGTAAGTTTTATTTACCGCTTTTTCCACCTTCCCATCCAGCTTGAAACTTTCGTAAAAAACTGCACCTTTGTAATATGAAAACAGAGGTTATAGATACTGGAAAAATCAGAGTACTTGATATTAAAGCAGATAATGGCATTGTATTAAAAAGCGCAGAAGATGCATTGGATATTCTTGCAAATGCCGGATATGGCTACGAAATCAATAAAATTATTATCAGAAGAGAAAACATTATTCCTGATTTTTTTGATCTCAAAACTAAAATAGCAGGTGATATACTCCAAAAGTTTTCAACCTACAATGGCTATCTCGCTATTATTGGAGATTTTGCTGATATCCAGAGTAAAAGCTTACACGATTTTATAAGAGAAAGTAACAAACAAGGCAGAATTTTATTTAAGCCTACTATTACAGAAGCTTTAGAAATATTTGGTTAATAAGGCTTATGATTAGTTAAACATCCCCCTAAAAACACCTCTCTAAAAAGATGTTACATTCATAAATCCTATTGCACATCGTCCTGTCAGAGACGATGTTAAAAAAGGAACCAATACCTTTCTGAGAATTTATTTAGACTCTTTAGATTCTTTATTTACGTTCTTTTTCTTTTTAAATTTAGGATTGGGCTTAAACTTCTTTTTAGGCTTTTTCTTTCGTTGCTCTGGCTGATATTTAGGAGCCTCTCCCAACTCTTCAGGAAGCGGTTGTTTTTCTATCTCATAACCAATTAATTCCTCTATCCTATGAAATTTAAACTGGTCTTTATCATTAATAAACGTTATAGCTACACCTGTATTGGCAGCGCGGGCAGTCCGTCCTATACGATGCACATAATCTTCTGGATCAGGTGGTACATCAAAATTAACAACCAAATCTATCCCCTCTACATCTATACCTCTGGAAATTACATCTGTGCCCACTAAAACAGGAAGATTTTTCCCTTTAAAACGGGACATAATTTCTTCGCGTTGCGACTGGTCAAGATCAGAATGAAAAGCTTCTGATTTAATACTCAACCGACGCAGCTCTTGGTTTAATTTCTTTACCAGTTCTTTTTTAGAAGCAAATACAATTATACTTTTATATTCTCCGTTAGATAAAATCCCCTTTAACAGTTCTACTTTCTGGGTATCATAAGCCACATAAGCTTGCTGCTTAATCCCTTCTGAAGGTTTAGAAATAGCTATATTTATTTCCTGCGGACTGCGTAATATCTTTTTGGCTAATCCTCTTATTTTAGGAGGCATAGTAGCCGAAAATAAAAGGTTCTGCCGTTTTTGAGGTAAATAGCTAATGATTTTAAGGATATCTTCATAAAAACCCATATCCAGCATCCTATCAGCCTCGTCCAAAACCAAATGTTTTAATTTGGAAAAGTTTACTTTCCCAGAAGCAAGATGTGCAATTAAACGTCCGGGTGTTGCCACTATAAGGTTTACCCCATCACGTAACGAACGTTTTTGCTGTTCATAATCAATTCCATCTCCACCACCATAAACAGCTATAGAAGTTGCTCCGGTAAAATATCCCAGTCCCATAATTTGCTGGTCTATCTGCAAAGCAAGCTCTCTTGTTGGCACCAAAATAACAGTATCTATATGATCATTTTTGGACTTAGCCAGTTTATCTAAAATAGGCAAAAGATACGAAGCTGTTTTTCCCGTTCCGGTTTGTGCACAAGCTATAATATCCCTGTTTTTTAATATAACGGGAATGGCATTTTCCTGGATAGGCGTAGCATCAGTAAATCCCATACTATCAAGACCTTCCTGCAATTCGCCCACAAAGTTAAATTCTTCGAACTTCAATATATAAAGTGTTAAACTACGTAAAAGTATATATTTCTTTAATATTATTTGCTTTAGTTAAGATAAAATGAGATTAAGTTGAGTTATATATAACATTTTTTACATGAGGAGTTATTGATAGCTAATATAATCTTCTTAGATGTCCGCTTACACCTCTCCCTCATTTTTCCTTCATTTTGCTTAGACTACTCCTTACCATCTCCCTTACTGCACCTACGGTTTTCCTACGTTTCTCTTACGATTCTCTTACGTTTTTCTTACGTGGCTCTTACGGCTCTCTTACGTCGCTCTTACGTAGAGTAAAATAAATGCAGGAAAAATGTAAGAAAATAGACGAACCTGTTCAGGTGTTGGTTATAAGCTATTATAGTAATCTCTTATAAAAAGGCGAGTAAATCATCAGAACTCTATATGGTTATTATAACCTCGGCAATATCTCTAAAAAGAGTCCTCCTCTTATTAAAGCAAGCGGTAAAATGATGAACTTATATTATGAATGGGAAACAGTAAACTTAAAACAAAGCGCTATAGACTAATATAAATGATATAAATCATCTGATAATTTTATTTCTCCTGCATCCATCAAAGACCGTATAACCTCCATTCGTAACTGCTCTGTTCCTATAGCAGAAGAACTTAACAGTTCTTTTAATCCCAATGCCCCAGAAGCCAATATTTCCATAAAATGTTTGGTTAACTCTTCTTTATGCTGTGTTTTTTTTCTTTTATCTATGCACACATCACAAATACCACAATCTTTCAAATCTTTTTCATCAAAATAACTAAGCAACAATTTACTGCGGCATTCGTTTTCAGAAACATATTTGAGCATCGCATTCATTTTGTTTTGGTAAACAGACTTGCGTTCGTTATAAAATGCAGCATCTATATAAATATTCTCGCTCTCGTAACGAGGTTGCAAAAAGGTAATCAAAGGATCTCTGGTTTTCTCTATAAAGGAAATGACCTCCAGCTTATGTAATTCCTGCAACATACGGCTTACTTCAGTATAGGATAAACCTGCTTTTTTTGCTATATCCGATTCATTTATGGCTATAAACCTATCGAATGCACCGCCATAAGTTCTTAAAATGGTTTTAATAAAACGGTCAAACTTGATGTTCTCAACCTGAAATTTATAGATATCCTCTCCTCCCATCAAAAACTGCAATCTTGATGGTAAAAGCGCATTTTCACTCAAAGCGAGATACTCGTTATTTTCCAGTGTTTTTATAGCAGAAATGGTACTTAAAACATCCAGCTTAAACCTCGAGCAAAAATCTCCTATATTAAAATTATAAAAAACACCTTCTCCAGCACCATAAGGAACCTGTAAATAATTACATAGGCAATGGTAAATCCTTTTTATTTCAGGAATAGCTGGAAAGTTGAGTACAAATCTTTTCTTAAAAGACAGGCCATCCATCTCGTTATAAAAAAGAACTGCAAAAGCCTTTTCTTCATCCCTTCCGGCTCTCCCCGCCTCCTGATAATAGGCTTCAGGACTTTCCGGAATTTCGTAATGAACAACCAAACGCACATCAGGTTTATCTATCCCCATCCCAAAAGCGTTAGTAGCCACTATTATGCGATATTCATTATCTATCCATTTCTTTTGTGTTATTGTTCTGGCTTCGCCCTCCAATCCCGCATGATAATAACTGGCAGATATGCCATATTGATTCAGAAATTTTGATAACTCAAAAGTATCTTTTCTGGTACGCACATAAACTATTCCGCTACCTTTTACATTAGTACATACCTGTACCAGCTTTTGTAGTTTATTCTCCAGATGCAGCACACTGTACGAAAGATTTTTCCGCTCAAAACTTTTCCTAAATAACCTCGGCTCCTTAAAAGCCAGCTTTTCCATAATATCCAGCTGTACTTTATGAGTTGCAGATGCTGTTAATGCCAATACCGGTACCTGAGGGTGAAACTCCCTGAGCCTGGCTATATGAAGATAAGAAGGCCTGAAATCATAACCCCACTGCGAAATACAATGCGACTCATCTACCGCCAGTAAATTAACCTTCATGTATTTAATACGTTCGCGCACCAAATCAGTCATCAATCTTTCTGGAGAGATATACAAAAATTTCACTTTACCATAAATGCAATTATCCAGCGTAATATCTATTTCCCTTTTACCCATGCCCGATATAATCGCCAGTGCCTCTATTCCTCTTTTCTGCAGGTTTTGTACCTGATCTTTCATCAACGCTATAAGAGGCGAGATAACTATGCATATCCCTTCCTTAGCCATTGCAGGCACCTGAAAGCAGATAGATTTGCCACCACCAGTAGGTAAAAGAGCCAAAGTATCATAATTCTCCATTACAGACGTTATAATATCTTCCTGCAACGGTCTAAACTGATCGTAGCCCCAATATTGCTTTAAAATTTGATGTATGGACATAGTATCTCTCAAAGCTATAAAATTTATTAAATTGCAACCTTTATTTGTAAGATACAACATGAATATTTTTCTTAGACCTCTGCTTTTAATATTCCTGTCCTCAGGTGCTTTTGCTCAATGGAATGTAGAAAAACCATCAGGACCAAATAAAACAGTAAATTTTTCTACTGATGAAGGGACCTGGATGAATCTGGATGTAAGTCCTGATGGAAAATTCATTGTTTTTGATCTTCTAGGAGATATCTATAAAATGCCTATAACGGGCGGCGATGCAGAATTATTAGCCGGTGGCATGGCATGGGAAGTGCAACCTCGTTTTTCTCCTGATGGAAAGTTAATTTCCTATACCAGTGATAAAGACGGTGCCGACAATATATGGGTTATGAATGCGGATGGTTCTGGTAAACGCGCCATTACTAAAGAAAATTTCAGGTTATTGAATAATGCTGTTTGGACACCCGATGGCCAGTACCTGATTGCCAGAAAACATTTTACAGGGCATCGTTCTTTAGGAGCCGGAGAATTATGGATGTACCATATTTCCGGAGGGTTTGAAGGTGTACAACTTACAAAAAGAAAAAACGACCAACAAGATCTAGGAGAACCTTTTGTAGCCAAAAACGGCAAAGAGGTATATTTTAGTGAAGATGTAAGCGCTGGTCCTTATTTTCAGTATAACAAAGACCCTAACGGAGAAATCTATCAGATAAAAAAGCTAAATCTGGAAGATAATTCTATTGAAGTAGTTGCAGGAGGAAGCGGCGGAGCGGTTCGTCCTCAGGTTTCACCCGATGGAAAACTGCTGGCCTATGTCAAAAGAATAAGATTAAAATCGAGCCTTATTGTACAAAATCTGGAAACAGCCGAAGAATTTGTTTTGTATGATGATCTTTCCCGTGATCAGCAAGAAACCTGGGCAATCTTTGGTGTATATCCTAACTTTAACTGGTTACCTGACAATAAAACCATTGTATTTTATTCGAAAGGAAAAATCTATAAAATAGATATACAAATGCAGATGCCACAGGAAATTCCCTTCAAGGCTAATGTTAAACAAACCATAACAGATGCACTGCGTTTTAACCAGCAGGTATTTGGTAATGAGTTTGATGCTAAAATGATCAGGCAATTGGTAACATCTCCAGATCAGAAAAAAATTGCTTTCAATGCTGCAGGTTATATTTATGTAAAAAACCTGCCCGATGGTAAACCCGAACGTCTGACAACTGAAACCGACTGGGAATTTGACCCTTGCTTTAGTCCTGATGGAAATAGTATTGTATTTACGACCTGGAATGACGAATTAAAAGGATCTGTGGTTAAGATAGACCTTATCAGCAAAAAAATTGATAAACTAACTCCTCAAGGTGGTTTTTATTACACTCCTGTATTTAATAATAAAGGCGACCAGATTGTATATCGTAAAGGTACAGGTAATGATGTTTTGGGCTTTACTTTTTCTAAAAACCCCGGTATCTACATTATTCCCTCTGCCGGAGGCGACCCCAAACTAATTAGCAAAGAAGGAATTAAACCCCAGTTTAACAAGGCTGATAATCGTATATTTTATCAAACCTCTTTAGAAGGAGATAAAGTCTTAAAAAGTTGTGATTTAAGTGGGGGAAACATCAAAAACCATTACAGATCTAAGTACGGTACAGATTTCATTTTGAGTCCGGACAATAAATGGCTGGCTTTTAATGAGCTTTATAATATATACCTTACTCCTTTTTCCTCTAACTCCAATAACCAGGAACTATCTTCGTCCAGCAAAGCATTCCCTATTAGAAAAATAACCAGAGATGCTGGAAATTATATTCACTGGAACAAAGACAGTAAAGCCCTGCATTGGACACTAGGTTCTAAATACTTTACCAAAGAAGTAAGAGATGCTTTCAATTTCGCAGATAATTCCAAAGAAAAATCTGCCTCGGACACCGTAGGATTAGAAATTGGACTTCGCTTAAAGTCTGATTTCCCAGAAGGCAAAATAGCCCTTAAAGGAGCCACCATAGTGACCATGAAAGGTGATGAGATTATTGAAAATGGAACTATCCTTATAGAAAGGAACAAAATTATTGCTATCGGAAAAGATGCAGAAATACAAATTCCAGAAGATGCCGTTGTTTTTCCCTGCTATGGTAAAACAATTCTACCCGGATTTATTGATGTACATGCACATTTAAGAACAAGTCCTGACGGTATTACACCGCAGCAGGATTGGTCGTATTATGCTAATCTGGCTTACGGAGTAACTACAGCACATGATCCGTCCAGCAATACAGAAATGGCTTTTAGCCAATCAGAGATGATTAAAGCAGGCAGATTAGTTGGCCCAAGAGTTTACTCGACCGGAACCATATTATACGGTGCTGATGGGGATTTTAAATCCGTAATTAACAACCTGGACGATGCACGTTCTCATCTTAGAAGAATGCAGGCAGTGGGTGCTTTCTCCATAAAGTCGTATAACCAACCTCGCAGAGAGCAAAGACAGCAAATTATTCAGGCTGCAAGAGAGCTAAAAATGTTGGTAATGCCAGAAGGTGGTTCTACCTTTTTCACTAATATGAATATGATAGCTGATGGCCATACCGGAATAGAACATAACATTCCCGTAGTACCCGTCTATAAAGATGTAGCCCAATTCTGGAATGGAAGTAAAACGGGATATACACCAACACTTATCGTTTCCTATGGTAGTCAGTTCGGAGAAAACTATTGGTACGACAGAACCAATGTATGGGAAAATCAAAAGCTATTGAACTTTACACCCCGTAATATTATTGATATGAGGGCCAGAAGAAGAACCACTTCTGAATATCGTGATTATGGTCATATTGATGTATCACACGCCGTAAATTATATAGCCGATGGTGGAACCAAAGTTAACCTGGGTTCACATGGTCAACTACAAGGATTAGGAGCCCATTGGGAGCTTTGGATGTTGGGACAAGGGCGTATGAAACCACACGATATTTTAAAAGTGGCAACTATAAACGGTGCTGAATATCTGGGGATGGATAAAGAAATTGGTTCGCTTGAAAAAGGTAAACTTGCGGACTTAATTGTACTTAATGAAGACCCTTTACAAGACATCAGAAATACAGAAGACATTAAGTATGTAATGGTAAACGGTAGAATATATGATGCGGAGTCTATGAACGAGCTGGGCAATCAAACAAAACCTGCAGGTAAATTCTGGTGGCAATATAATAATGCTGAAAATTATCTTGATAATAATCAGAATACAGAAACCTGGACTTTTACCACTCCTGATTGTGATTAATGTAAAAGCTGTATTATATTTGTTGTTTACCAGAAAATGCTAAAGAAACTACACCTTTCCTTCAGGTCTATTATAATAGCTATCATTGATAGCTTTTACCCTCTTTTTAAAGGGATAATGCCGTTACAAACTTATCGTTACGCTGCCTGTGGTGGTGGAAATCAGGTATTGAATATCCTGGTTTATTTTGTTTCCTACAATTTTGTACTGAAGAAACAGGTATTACATTTACCACATATAGCCATCAGTCCGCATATAGCCGCTTGGCTAATAGCTTTTTTTGTGACATTCCCTATAGGTTTCTATCTCAATTTTGCAGTAGTTTTCAATGGTTCGTACTTAAAAAAGCGCATCCAGCTTTTTAGGTATTTTACCGTTGTTGTCATCTGCATTCTTTTAAATTACGTATTCATGAAACTGTTTGTAGAGCAATTTAACTGGTATCCTACAATTTCTTTTATTGCTACCAATGTATTGGTAACCGTATTTAGTTATTTAACACAAAGAAATTTCTCTTTTAAACAAAAGAAAATCGAAAATACTATTTAAATAAACACTGTTGAGCTCAGTTTAAAAAGACGCTGCTTTATTTTTACAGGTAACCTTTGAGTACATAAAAAAACAGGTAACCTATTACCAAAAATGAGATTAAAAATATAGCAATAATTCTAAGAAGCTTTTTCTCGTCCGGTTTCATGTGGCAAAAGTAGTATAAATTATATCATTTATGCTCTAAAGCCATCTCTATATGAACTATCTGCTGTCCCGTTGTCCACTCGGCATGCACCATTATTCCATAATCAGGTATTTCCAAAGTTTTTAACTGAGAAACCAACAAATCAGGATTAAAAAAATGCCCTCTTCTACTGCCTAGTCTTTCTTTTAAAGTTTTAAAATCTGCTATTATAAAAATCCAGTTCACAGACAATTGTTCCTTTCCAGCTAAAATTCTCCTGTAACTCTCTTTCAAGGCAGAACAAGCCAAAACAGCCCCTCCATTACTTTCCCATTCCTTTAAATGTAGATGAAGATTCTTAAGCCACGGAAGCCTATCGGCATCATTCAACGCTACACCCGAACGCATTTTTTGGATATTTTGTTCCGGATGGTAATCATCTCCATCATAAAATGGTAATGACAGTTTTTTTGCCAATTGCTTACCCAAAGTTGTCTTGCCAACCCCTGATACCCCAGCTATTACGTAAACCATTTTTTGCTTGCACTATTTTATAACTGCAATATAATTCTCGTCGTCTCTAACTCAAAAGTATTTTATACTTTATTTACCATAATATAATTACTCCTCTCATAAACTAATAAAAATATTTTATATCACATTCTTGTTTTATTCATTCAAATAAATTTACTTTGCATTTCAAAGTTCTTTTAATATGCAAGAAAAAGATATTTATTCAGAACTCAGTTCTATCAGAAATCTGATGGAACGTTCTTCTAAGTTTATCTCACTAAGCGGGTTATCTGGCATTATGGCTGGCATATATGCCCTTATTGGTGCATTTGTTAGTTATAAAATAGTTTATACAAAACATACAGGGCTTGAGTATCGTGATTATTATATTAGTGATCCTAAAATATTATGGCAACTATTTCTAATTGCACTTGTTGTCTTAATACTTTCTTTAATTACCGGAATCTGGTTAACAATTAAACAAGCCCGCAAAAAAGGTGAAAACTTTTGGAATCCTGTAAGCAAACGTTTACTCAGCAGCCTGGCGATTCCGCTAATTACGGGTGGACTTTTTATTTTGATTTTACTTTATCGCGGCAATTACAGTATCATTGCCTCTGCCTGTCTATTATTTTATGGATTGGCTTTGATAGCTGGAAGTCATTACACTTTTACTGACGTAAAATGGTTGGGAATCTGCGAAATAGCTCTCGGCTTATTGTCTACCCTATTTCCTGGATATGGAATTATTTTCTGGACAATAGGTTTTGGTATTTTGCATATTGTATACGGGTCTGTGATGCATTTTAAATATAACAAGTGAAAATCTCTTTAGAAAAATTTGATAAAGCTTTTGAAAATCGCCTGCGGTTGCAGATCATGAGTGTTTTAGTCGTTAATGAAAATTATGATTTTAATGCACTCAAAGATTTGTTAAATGCCACTGACGGCAATCTTGCCTCTCACCTAAAGGCATTAGAAAAAGAAGACTACATCATTGTAAACAAGAGCTTTATTGGTCGCAAACCCAATACCCAATATGCAGCATCACTAAAAGGAAAAGAAGCTTTCAAAAAACACCTTGAAGCATTAGAAAGCCTTATAAATCACCAAAAAGATAATTCTTAATTTTTTTTACATAATAACTTTGAAATTCAAAGTACTTTTAATAACAATAAATATGATACAAGAAAACACTCAAAAAACGGCACATTGGCTCAGAGAATCAATATTTGCCAAACTTTGCTTTATTGGTTTACTTACACTTCTTCTTCTTATCCCCTCTTTCTGGATTCAAAACCTGATAGGTGAAAGACAACTCAGGCAAGATGAAGTAACTAATGAAATATCTGATAAATGGTCGGGAAAACAACTTGTAGAAGGCCCTGTATTGGTACTTCCCTATTCAAAAATAATAGCAGAAAAAGACCAACAAGGAAAAATAGTTTATAAAGAAGATCTGCAAAACATATACATTCTTCCGGAAGAATTAAATATAAACAGTTATGTAGATCCTGAAACATTATATAGAGGAATTTTTGAAGCGGTGGTTTATAATTCAAAAATCAATGTTAATGGCAAATTTAGTTCTCTGGAACTCAATAAATCTGGAATAAATGTAGAAGCTATACAATGGAGTAAAGCTAAAATAGCCATCGGATTAAGTGACTTAAAAGGTTTGAAAAACAATCCAAAAATTGAACTGGATAAGAAAACCTATGAAGTTGAGCCTGATCTTACAGATGTTAAATTGTTTCATAACAACTTAATCGCCTCTTTAGATTTAAGCGATAAAAAAAATACAGACCTGGTTTTTACATTTAGCCTGGATATACGTGGAAGTGGCGAACTTAACTTTCTTCATTTAGGAAAAACCACAGCGGTAAAAATGGACGGTAACTGGGCTAATCCTAGTTTTACAGGTCGCTACTTACCAGAAGAACGATTGGTGTCAGACACTTCATTTAATGCCACCTGGAAGATGCCCTACTTTAACCGCTCATTTCCCCAACAATGGATTGAAAAAAGTGCCACACTTACATCTCAAACAGACCAGGAATATATTGTACAAAACAGTGATACCACTTTTGGGGTTAAATTTCTTTTACCGGTAGATCAATACCAGAAAACAATGCGAACAGCTAAATATGCCATTCTTATAATCTTATTGACTTTTATTTCCCTGTTTTTCATCGAGTTGTTAAACAAAAGAAAAATTCACTTATTACAATATGCTTTAATAGGAGCCGCTATGATTATCTACTATACCCTCCTGCTATCTTTTAGTGAGCAAATAGGTTTTAACATTGCTTATCTAATAGCTTCTACAGCTACAATTACCTTGATTGTTCTTTTCCTGCTTGGCGTTTTAAAAAGCAAAAAACCAGCACTAATCTTCGGAGCTATACTAGCTATATTTTACAGTTTTGTTTTTGTAATTATTCAATTGCAGGATTTTTCCTTAATTTTTGGTAGCGTGGGCCTGTTTATTATCATTGCAACCATGATGTATCTTTCTACAAAACTAAACTGGGAAACTAAATCAACGTCAGAACTTCCTTTATCTTAAATCATAAAAAGTATGTTCACTTTTAATCGCACAAACCTGATAATAACAGTTTTTTTATTGCTGATAGAGGTTTTTATTGCTCTTTTTGTCAATGATACGATTATCAGACCCTACGTTGGAGACGTACTGGTTGTTATTTTACTCTATTATTTTATAAAAAGTTTTTTGAATGTTCCGCCTGTAAAAACAGCTGTTGCAGTACTTTTATTTGCTTATAGCATAGAAATACTGCAATATTTCAATATAGTAAGATTAATAGGGCTATCTGATTCTAAAATCGCCAACATTGTCATCGGCAATCACTTTTCATGGATAGATATATTCGCCTATACTTTAGGAGTATTCATTCTACTGTTCTCAGAAAACCTCAAAAGATCAAAAAAACATAAGATGCTTATTAGTTAAATTTCAAAAAAAACGGGCTGATATTTCATTTTTTTTTATTATCTAACACAGACTTTATAGGGAGATTATTCGGATTTATTTCTTTATAAGCTCCCTATAATATTTGTATTAGTACTATATAAATTATAATATAATGGTTTAGTGTATAACTATTTATGCTTAACAGACCATTTTCTCAGTTTATGTCCGTGTATAGCATAATAAGCCAGGTATATGTAACATGGAATCAGTACCCAATACGCCTCCCTCAACCCTTGAGTATCTGCAAAATGCCCGTATACCAGAGGCATAATTGCATTTCCACATAACCCCATAATCATGACAGAGGATCCTAATTTTGTAAACCTCCCCAAGCCATCTAAAGCTATAGGCCATATACCTGCCCATACCAAAGAGTTAGCTAAGCCCAACATCACCACAAACCAGATAGAAACATCTGCTGTATGTCCAAACAGGGTTACACTTCCGGTTGCATACACTATACCTAAACTCAATACCGCTCCCAGTAGCGTACAAAACCTCAATGCATTTACCTGACTGATGTAACGAGGGATAGTAATAATTCCTATAAGATAACCTGTTATGGTAAGTGCTAAGGTATAGGATGGAAATACTTTAGCTTCAACCAAACTAATCCCCATAGAATCGGCATAACCGATTACTGTATCTATGGCCAATATCTGTGTTCCTACATGCAGAAAAATGGCTATAGCTCCTAATATCAGATGTGGAAACTGAAATATACTGGTTTTTCCGGAATTAGCTTCCGCTATTTCATCGCTCTCGTTCTCTGTATCTATTTCTGGTAAGGGAGAGTACTTTATAAAGAGCCCTAAGCCTATAAGTACCAGAGCTACTACTGCGTATGGTACCATTACTCTTCTTATCAGTTCGTCCAGGGCTGTTGCTCTCTCCATTTCTCCCATCAATGGTATCTGCTGAAATAATTCGGTATCGCTTGCTCTAAGGACTGCTGCCGCAAATAGCAAAGGAGCCAGTATTCCTGCAAACTTATTACATATTCCCATGATACTGATCCGCTGTGCCGCACTTTCTTTTGGTCCCAGTACAGTGATATACGGGTTAGATGCTGTTTGTAAAATAGCTAACCCTAAACCTAAAGTAAACAACCCTAACAAGAATATTTCATAAGTTCTGAACCAGGCAGCTGGCACAAACAAAGCTGCTCCTACCGACATCACAAAGAACGCTATCATCATTCCTTTCTTAAAACCTACCACTTTTAAAAGATAAGATGAAGGCACAGACATCACCAGATAAGAAATATAAAAGGCAAATGCTACCAGATATGACTGGAAATTTGTTAGTTCACATGCAATCTTGAAAAAGGGAATTAAAATGGCATTTATCCATGATACAAATCCTATTATGAAAAATACCAGACCTATCAATAATATGGAAATAGTTGTATCTCTCTTAGTCAGTTGGTCTGATGTTATTTTTTTGTCGCTCATTATCATATAAGATCAATAAACGTCAGCAAGATTTGAAGTCTTGTTAACGTTTATAAACTACTTTTATTTAAAATTAAACCTTTGGTTCCCAACCTTTTTGATACTCTCTGCTCCATAATTTTTTAGCAGCAGCACTATTTAATATTCTACCATTTTTAGGATCGATATCCAATGTAGTGCCTACTTTCTGAGCTATGTTTCCTAATTGAACAAGCAAAGTACTTTTATGTCCACTCACTATATCTGCATTCAATTTCTCGCCTTTTTTTATGGCTTCAAAGAAATTCTGGATATGGATAGCGTCTAAAACTTGAGAGGGATTAGTTAAGCTTCCTGTATTAACCTTAGCTTCATTTTTGACATGCTTTAAAAGCTTGCCCTTTAAATCATAAATTTTATAACCATTATCTCCATCAATTTGCAAAGAGCCGTTTTCTGCATAGAAGATTACACCAACACCTGATCCTTCTACAGGACTTCCATTACAACTTCTTCCCTCCCAGGTTATTGCCCCTTTATCTCCAAATTCCATATTGATAACTTGTGTATCTGCAAACTCCCAATCGTCCTGATAACGGTATCTACCTCCATTTGAACTTACCTTTGTTGGATAATCTACTTGAAGTCCCCAACGTGCTATATCTACCATATGAGTTCCATTATTCAAAGCCTCTCCTGTTCCCCAATGCCAGAACCAGTGCCAGTTATAATGTACCAGATTGTCTTTAAATTCTCTTCTGGGAGCTGGCCCTTGCCATAACTCGTAATTTAACCAGGACGGCACGGGAGCCACTTTCCCTATACCTATTGATGCTCTGTTATTAGAATACCAGGTTTTTGCAAAATAGGGACGACCGATCACACCTTCATGCAATTCTTTAATCCCGGCTACTACATTGGGCCATGACCTACGCTGGTTACCCATTTGGATAACATTCTTATATTTGTCTACTGCTTTAATTAGTAATTCACCTTCATTGGGATTGTGCCCGCAGGGTTTCTCCAAATAAACATGTTTCCCTGCCTGAGAAGCTAAGATTGCTGCTGGTGCATGCCAGTGATCGGGAGCCGCTACTATTAATGCGTCCAGACTCTTATCTCCCAGCACCTTCCTGAAATCTTCCTGTGCTACCGGTTTCCTTTTTTGAATATCCTCAACTTTAGATATACATCTGTTTGCTGCTCTGGAATCTACATCACAGACATAGATTACTTCACAGTTCTTTTGATCGGCAAAATTTGTTGTTAATGCTAAGCCCCTGGCATTTACACCCATGGCTGCAACTCTTACTTTCTCATTAGCGCCTAATATGCTCGCATAACTCTTTGCACTAAAACCGGGTAAAACGCCACCTACTCCTATTGCTGCTGCTCCGGTTAATGCCTGCTTTACAAATTTCCGTCTGCTATTTTCGTTTGTCTCTTTCATTATCTTAATTTATTTTATTGACTTAAAAAACTGTTTTATAAAATTTATTTAACTGTATAGACGCTTGCTAAAAAATCTAAAATCACTGGGATCTTAGAAGTAATATAAATGTGTGAGGCATGCCCTACTCCATCCATTATTACTAATTTCGAATGTGTATTATTCTTTTTTTCTAAAAACTGATGTAGAGAATGAGCGTATTCGACTGAAATTAAATCATCCTTATTCCCATGAAATGTTAGAACAGGTAATTTATAATTTACGATATAATCGTTATTCTCTAAACCTCCAAAAAAGTTAACAAGGGCTGCAATTTTAATCTTGTTTTTTTTGCATAAACCCATATATAACGCAGTCATAGCTCCTGCAGATCCTCCAGAAACGGTTATCTTATTTACATCAAAATGATACTTTTTCGCATTATCTTTAATCCATTTTAAAGCTAAACTGGCATCTACACTGGCTATATCAATGGCTTGACTTAGTGCTGGATGAAATTTACCTGAGGCAGGCAAACCCTCAGACATATTTGAACGACAAGTCACACCTTGTACCCGATTTAATTTCAAATTCGGCAAATAATTTATAGATACAACAGCAACACCTTTAGAAGCCAGTCTTTCACAAAAACCTTTGGTTTGACTTTTATCTCCGCCCGAAAAACCACCCCCATGAATAAACATAAACACCGGTAATTTTGATGATTCGGAAGTATTTTCCGGTAAATAAATATCTAGAAACCTATCACAAGAAACATCATTTAAGCTAGCTTCTATCTTAGGAGCATATCGAACATCATTGATAACTTTTACCGAAGCGGGGCTTTGAGCAAAGGCAATATTCATTAAACCCAAAAACCAAACAATAATTACAAAAAAATTCTTCATAACATTTTATTTCTTTAGCAAGCCCACCATATCTATCGGAACGCCTCCTTTTTTCTTACTCTCATCGGCCGCATGCATAAATGCAAAGATTTCCAACGTTTCTTCTGACTTCACCGGTGTCTCTCCTGTCTCAAAGAAACGGATGATATCCTTCAGCAACGGATTATAACCAGAGAACTTACCCAATTTGATTACACTTTTCTCTGTATGTACTGTTCCTCCAAAATCTTTTTTTCCTTCCCTAATTCCTCTAAACGTTCCTATTCTACCATCTGCCCATATTCCTGTTACTATATCTGTACTTTCTGTATAAGCTCTCGTAACACTCTTACATCCCGTCCCCATAATAGCAAAGAGCATCTCTACACCATGTATCCCATACCAAAATAAATCAGGATGTGTTAGTTCTATCATAGCAGGACTATAAGTATCAGCACCTATAACTTTACCTGTTTTTCCTGCTGACAATTCTGATATTCCTTCTATATATCTTAATGAGGATGCTGAAAATAACGGGGTTTTATATTTTTCTGATACTTCGAATATCTTTTTCGCATCCGACAATGATGCCGCTATTGGTTTATCGATAAACATCCGTTTACCTGCTTTTAAAACAGGTAAAGCTTGCTCTAAATGTAGGCGGCCATCATTGGTTTCCAATAACACCACATCTACTTTTGAAATTAATTCTTTAATGGATTCTACTATCTCTACTCCATATTTTTTAACCTCCTCAATATAGCCTGGAATCCTTTCATAACTGGATTTAATATCTTTACTACCATAAGGATAAGCTGCCACTACCTTATAGCCTGAATATTCATCGCTTGTTGTAGTATTCAACGTTTTGGTAAAAGCAGTTGAGTGTGAAGTATCTAGCCCTATAATCCCCACCCGTTTACCCTTCGGTATTGATGTTTGCGCTGATAACGGTTTTAATATTCCTGACATTGCTAAACCAACACTTGTTAGCGAAGTCGCCCTTATAAATTCTCTACGCTTATATTTCATATTTTCTTTTTATGTTCTATTTAGCTTGTTAACTGGTTATATGATATTCTTTACTTAACCGTAATTCCAATATTGTGTTACACCTGTTTCTACTGCTGCATTCCCCATGTGTACTGCTATTGCTGTATCTTTACCTGTATGTACATCCGAAAATGGCTTTTTACCGTTTTTGATACAGTCAGCAAAAGCCATCAGAGAATAAACCGTAGGCTCCTGATTTAGTCCATCAGGACTACTATATTTTATTTCTGTTTTCCCTTTAGATTTTACGGCTTCTAGTGTCGCTCCTGTTACACCATCTACTTCTCCCAATATAACTTTGGAAGGTTCAGGAGAAAAATACGCTTTATTCCTGCTTATTTCTATTGTCCCTTTTGAGCCCAATATTCGCATGGCATAGCTATTATGCTGATTGCTCAGCACCGAGGTAACACTTGATTTCACTCCATTATCGTACTCATAAATAGTACGGATATTATCAAAGGTTTCTCGTCCGTCTTTCCAAAAATCCACTCCACCCAAACCAACTACTTTTTTCGGATGACCGTCCAGCAGCCAGTTTACCACATCTATCTGGTGGGCACAGAGCTCCGCTATTATCCCTCCCGAATATTCTTTATACATCCGCCAATTTACAGCTCGTTCGAACTCTCCGGAGCCAACAGGTCGCCTCCAATTATTATTCATATTATACTGGCTTTCTATATGTGTTACTTGTCCCAGCCAACCTTGCGATACAATCTCCTTTATCTTATGATACATATCATAGTACCTATATTGATGACCTACCTGTAGCACCAGATTACTGTTTTTCATTCTCTTTTCTAGATCTAGTGCTTCCTGTATATTATAAGTCATCGTCTTTTCCACATAGAGGTGTTTTTTTGCATCCAATGTATCTACCGACATGCGATAGTGGAGATACAATGGTGTGGCTATAATTACTGCATCCACCTGTCGGTTAACTAACAGATCATGATAATCGGTATAGAACTTGGCATTGCTTTCTGCAAATTTCTTTACTTTTTCCAATGCTGTCTTCGATATATCACAAAAACACACCACTTCCATGTCTTTTATGTTTTTAATGGTACTCGCTATTCCTTGACCTCTCTGACCGCAACCTATGATACCTATACGTATTTTCCCTTCTTTACCAAAGGTACTCATGGGTATTCCAGACAAAGTTATTCCTGCTAGTGACATCGCACTTCCTTTTATAAAATCCCTTCTATTAAAGCTCATATTCTTATATTAATTTTGCACTATCTTTATCCAGATAAAGCGTTGCATTTGGATGTTTTCTCAAAATGGTAGATGGAAAATTATCCTGAATATCCTCGTTCAATGTTTGGTAAATTGCCTGTGCTTTCTTCTCCGAGGGCACCATGCAAAAAACATATTTTGCCTTTACTAATGCCGGCACCGTTAATGTTAGTGCATGAGTGGGTACGTTTGCTATTTCACTAAAACATCCATCGTTTACTTGCTGCTGACGACAGGCTAGGTCAAGATCTACTATCTTAACTAATTTTTTATCATTAAAATCTGCCACATGTGGATCGTTGAAAGCTATGTGTGTATTCTCTCCTATACCCATCAATACAATGTCTGCCGGATATTCTGCTAATAATGCTGAGTATCGCCTTGCTTCTTGCTCTGTGTCTGCAGCGTTGCCATCCAAACAGTTTACACTTTTGAAAACCACCTTACTGAATATCTTTTTCCTTAGGAAATTAGCAAATCCCTGAGGGGCGTCTGGATGCAGGTCTACATATTCATCCATATGAAAGGCGTTGATTCGGTTCCAATCTATAGTTTCTTTCCGAAGAGTTTCAAGAAACTCGTTCTGGGAAGGTGCTGCAGCAAATATGGCATTAATACTTTCTTTTTCTTTCAACAACTGGTTGATAATCGTTGTGGCATCTTTCGCCGCCGCCACCCCCATTTCTGCCCTTGTGCTATGTACTTTTACTTTCAGTTTGTCTTTCTTAAATTCTTTCAGCATGTTGTCATATTTTTAAATAGCCAGCGTATCTTCTTTTACTGATGAGCGATATTTGACATCACCCTTTACTATGGTCATTTCTATATTTATATTATCGTCAAATAGCACTATATCTGCATCCTTACCTACTTCTAGGCTACCTTTTTTATCTGATACACCCATGATACGGGCAGGAGTCTGCGTTATCATTTTTATAACATCTACCAAAGGTACCTCTCCCTGGTTTATCATGGTTCTTACCAAACGGTCTGCCGTTGCTACACTTCCTGCAAATGCTGTTCTATCTGGTAATTTAGCTACACCATCTTCTATGATCACTTTCAGCCCTGTATGTATATTCCCTAATATACTTTCCCCTTCCGGCATGCCTGCTCCTCGCATGGCATCGGTAATCAGAGCTATCCTGTCTGGTCCTTTTATTTTATATATCAGCTTCAATAGTGGAGGCGGCAGGTGTATACCGTCTGCTATTGCCTCTACATCCATATCATCTATCAGGTAACCGGCCTCTACTGCTCCGGCATACCTGAAAGCATTCCTTCTGGTTACTCCTGCCATAGCCGAGTAAAAATGGGTAGCTAGGCTATAGCCATTATTATAGCCTTCCAACACTTCTTCATATATCGCATCGGTATGGGCTAGTGCCAACACTTTTCCCTTCGATTTCACATAACGTCCAAATTCTATAGCTCCTGTCAACTCAGGCGCTGCACTCCATCTTACAATGTCATCCGAGTAATCGAGTATCTTTTTATATTCTTTAGGGTCAGGATTGCGAATGTAACGAGGGTCTTGTGCACCACGCTGACTGAGTGCAAAGTATGGTCCTTCAAGATGTACACCTAAGAATTGTGATCCTTTGGTGTTCTGTTTATTAGCTTCTCTGTAATTATCTAATGTATTAAACAAATCGTCTACTTCGCTGGTCAAAGTAGTAGGATTCATAGCTGTAGTACCGTATTGTACGTGTGTCTCGGCTATCTTTAAGAACGCCTCTATCGTTCCGTCCATAAAATCATACCCTCCACCACCATGCACATGAATATCTATAAACCCTGGTGAAATGTACTTTCCTTCTGCATCTATGACACATGTATCTTCCGATATTTCAACATCTCGCCTACTAACCTCTAGTATGGAACCGTTATTAATCAAAATAGTTCCATTTTCTATAATTCCATCAGGAGCAATGATCTTACCATTAACTATTTTTATTTTCATTCCTTTTTATATTCTGTCTTTTCTATCTAATAGTTGTTTATGCAATCTTATTTCTTCAAAAAATAATCAAAAAAAAGATATGCTTGTTCATTTGAGTCTCGGTTAGGAGAATGTTCGGAACGGTTTGTCATGGCCACCCTATTTTCATAACCTAATAATTTATTAACCTGAATAACATGATTTAGGGCTACCCATCGCTCAATAGGATCAGACGAGCCGCCGGAAACAAGAAACGGACGTGGCGCCATCAATGCCATAACTTCATGTAAATCGTATCCATGTCTTAAGAGTTGGGGATAGCTCCCCTCAGCTCCTGCTATATTTCCTTTTTTTCTCCATGTATTTTTCCATGGAGGCTGATAATAACCCAGATACCAGGGCTCCCAATAATTGACTGCACCTGCCTTAGTTTCATCAAACACCACTCCCGGATCTGACCATACCCCACAAGCAAACTTATCGAAAAAGCAAGAAGCAAACATGGCCCATTTCCCCCCGAAAGAATGCCCCATAATCCCTATCTTCTTATTATCAACATACGGCAAATCCGACAATATATACCAGGCATTTCCCGCCGCATATGCCAGCATCGATAAGGGCTCTACCTCTGCTTTTTCTATAGAAGGATAATAAATAGAATACGTTTTCGCTTTCGAAGCTTCTGCTGTACCAATAGACAATGTTACATACCCTCGTTTTGTCAACTGATAGGCGAAATCACGATTCGATTTACCCAATCCAATTGCCGATTCTGGTTCATAAAAAGTGGTAATAACCGCAGGACGCTTCCCTTTTCCTTCTGGGACGAGTAGATAAGCTATCGTTTTTTCATTGGGTGTCCAATTAAACCGAATACGGTACTGAACAAACCCTGTTCTTTGGGTAGTTTCCAACACTTCCATCTTCTGCTTCTTAATAAATGGCGGCCATTTCCCCATCATTCTATGCCATTGGGATTCAATTTCTGTTCTCCTTTTATACCAATCTTTTTTTGTTACAACAGTATCTCCATTATAAAATCTCAAAAGGGGACGGTATTTACCATAGACATCAAGAAATTCGAAATCCGGAAGGAAAAAAGGAGATATTTTATGCCAAACATCTTCTTTCCCTATCTTCTGCCCTTTAGTCAAAAAAGGAAAAACACCTAATAGTAATAGTAAAATTATTGTCTTCGATTTCATTTGCTTCAAACCCCTCTTATTATATAATTACACTTAGTTCTATTTGAATTATTTCATACTAAATGGCCTTCTGATGTATTAATAAATCAGAAAATCACCATCTAGATTAGAACTTTTAATATTAGAGTCCCTTTTTTCTTTAACAACGCACATAGATTTTAAGAATAGTTTAGTTTTTCAACATCTATAATTATTTCATCGAGCTCAGATTAGCATATTTTGAATATTATATACATTTCTGTATAATCAATTAATCTAAAAATGCTCCCATAGGACTTTTACCTGGTTGCAATGCTTTTCCTCCCAAGTCTTTATCTGCAGCAGGTAACCAATAAGCATCCTGCTCTAATACTTTTACATTGATACCTTTGTTTAAATAAGGACTTGTGCTCTTTAATTTGAAATTTTTAATATTTTCCATCCCTATTTGTATGTTAGATGGATTAACGATAAAAGGTTCTTCTAAAAACGGACTAGGATCTGGAATATTTGAAGCTTGTCCATATCCTATATAAACATTATTCTTAAATAGAGCGGTTGTATTTTTCGATTCAATAAAAAGTTTTCCTTTTCCTGCTTTGTTGTAAAAAATATTATTATAAAATCTACTGGTTTCTAAAGCCTCATTTACTACTACACCGTCAAGTCCTTCAGGAACAATAACTGTATTATTATGAAAAATACCCGATCCACGTGGTGCTACCCATATAGGAAAATAAAAAACATGCTTTTTACCTATTTGCCCATCGTTTACGCTAACATTATAACGCACAATAGCATCGTTGGCCGATCCTGTCATCAATAAAAATCCACCTTCATTACCGTGACTGTAGTTGTATTGTACAATAGTCCTATAAGCATCTAAATCTGCATCAAATGCTTGTCCATCCATACTTCCTCTTGTATTATACACTTCATTATATTCAAAAAGGGCTTCGTCTGTACTTCTACACCATAATGCAACACCTGCTTTTACAAGCTCTTCCGGCCCGTTATGATTTTCCCAGGCAATATTGTGAGATATTATTGGTTTATGCGCTCCACGAATAATTGCCCCATCTCCGGTACAATGATGAATTTTATTTTTCCGCACCACTAAATTGGTTATAGGTCGTTTCCCCTGAACCGAATTTAGCTGTATAGTATTGGCCTGGTTCATCATGGTAGTATATATTCCTACACGGTTAATATGCCCAATCTCGTTACCTTCTATTAAAATATCGTCAAACTTTGTTTCTTCTCCGCCTATTACACCTATACCTCCGGTATTTTTTCCTTTTGTCAACATAGAATAGTCTCCCATTACATCATGAACATAACAGTTGGTAATATGGAAATGTCTTCTTAATCCCGGCTGAAGACACTTAACTAAAATACCTATTCTATTGCCTATTTCAGTAGCCTTATTACTCACCTCTATACCATTGACTACCCAATAGTCTACTTCTTCCAATAAAATAACCTGGTCTACTTTTCCATTTCCCATAATATGAGGCATAGTTCCTTTTCCGTACGCTGTTAATACGATAGGTTTACCCACAGAGCCAGAGCCCTTTAATACCAAGCGGCTTTCCCAGGACGATTCTTTTTTTAGAAAAATAGAATCTCCGGGCTGATATGTTCTCAAATTCACATTATACAACGTTTTCCAAGGAGTTTTTTCTGAAAAACCATTGTTTTTATCATCTCCGCTTTGGGAGTCTACATAATATTTGCCTGAAGGGCTATTCTTTAAAGGATCTTGTTTATCTGTATGAGCAGGCTTGCTGCAAGCCATTGTTAAACACATACTAAGTATGATAGTACAGATTGGGATTTTTATTCTTAACATGATATTTTATTAAAATTTATACTTTTTAAAGTGTTTTTTCTATTATAAAATTATCTACAGCAAAGCTTGGTCTGCCATCAGAATGCTCTACTTTTCCTGATATGTATTTTGTTATCCACCTAAGTTGAACTACTGGTTGATTACTACATTCTTTAGGTAACTCAAATGTGAAATTCTTTATATCAGCTGGTTTTATTCCTATTGTTTGTTTATTTTCGCCATTCCTTATTGTTTCTTTTAAGTTGATAAAGTCTCCTGTTTCTCCAATCCTATACTGTAAAACAAGTTCATTTATCAACGTATTATTTGTTCCATCATACAGATTACGCATTACCATAGCGTCAAATTGGCCCTTTATACTTTTCGAAGTTTTTACTGATTTGGTATTTAACGACACTAAAAGTGCATAGTCACTGCTACTTCCATTTTTAAAGCCTAGTTTACCTCCAAAATTGTAAACAAAGTTTCCTTTACTGGCTGCTGTACCCATCATCAATTTTGGAGCATTGGCTACAGGAGCTTGTGTACGTGGATTTTTATTTGGATCTGTTCCAGTTTGTCCTACCCGGGCTACCATAGACATAGTCCAACCTGCTGGATAGCTATTCTCGATATTATCAAAATGCTGTGCATATCCATTAGCTATATCAATCGCTGCTGGAACAAAAACTTCTTTATCCGGATTAGACTGCTTTTTCATCAGTCTATTTTCTAGCCAACGGTAAGATAATGTTCTTGAATCGTCAGTAAAATCATGCCCTTGACCATGGAAATAAACATTATAATCTATTTTTTTGGTACCACTAATAGAACTATAATAATTGTAAATTGCTCTGTGAGCTTCAACTATATTTGGTTCCCAATATGCTGGATCTGCTATTGAATACTGATAAAGTACTGATCTTGGTGCGGCCATCATGACATAAAAATTCATGTGTTTATCCAATCCTCCCTTTATATCTGGATTTTGTAGATATGTTCTCAATTCATTTGAGTTCATATCCCACCAGGCGGCTTCGTATCGTATTGGAGAGCCCGAATTTACAACCGCTGCTTTTACACGCTGATCAAACCCTGCAAGCATAATTGCATCTATGGCGCCTAGAGAATGTCCAATAATTCCTATATTTTCTGGATCAACAAAATCCAATTTTTCTAATATACTTAAGGCTATTTTAAGATCGTATACACTCTTTCCTGATAGTGTAAAACCTGGATATTTGGCAGATAAATATTTTTGGAAAGCATTCATTTGCAATGTAAATCCTCCGTCTTTCTCCAAACGTCTTTCTCCGTAAGCGGCTCTATCTGGAGCAAAAGTCACAAATCCTTTTTTAGCCAGTTCAACAGCATACAACCTATTGGCTCTACTTTGTTCCTCAGCTGGAGATTGTGCTGGTCCTTGATAAATCCCCACTACCCTATCCTTACCTATATTTGCCGTAGGATGCGGGCATAATACCGCTGGTCGTTTAACTCCTTTAGGAATATTATTAGGTATTAATAGGTATGCGTAGCAATATTCATTTTCATCTACAAGATACTTTACATGCCAACGTTCATAACCATCTTCCTTAAACTTCTTTATCACCTCCATTTTGGGATGGGCATATTTATTATAATCCGGTCCCATACTTAAAAGATGCTTCTCCATAGAAGCTCTTATATCATCTTGTGTAATGGGTCTGTTTTGTGCATAAGTTAATGTTATAGATATTATACTCATTAAGCTAACCATTGCACAGTAGTTCCCTAGCATTTTTAATTCAGAATGACTTATTTTAAATTTCATTTGACTATTATTCTTTTTCTATTAACCTATTATTTTGTTTTTCTATAACACTTGTAGTTTGGCTGTTTTCATTACGTTTGTACCCTGTATTTCTATAATATATTGACCTGCAGCTAATTTTGGTTTTAAATCAAGAGTGATGGTATTAGTTTCTTTTTTCAGGGTATATTGTTTTTTATAGACCATTTTCCCAGACGTGTTATACACGCTTATTTTTGCTTCACTAATATCTAGCTCTCCTAAATCTATATTCACGATATCATACGATGGATTAGGAAATACCAGCAAAGTATTGGAAGGCTTATTCAAATTGTAATTGATTAACACAATTCCTTTTTGTTCTGACTTACTGTCATTATTATATTGAATAAGTTTATAATAATTGGGTCCTATATAAGGCGTATAATCATATATAAAATAATCCTGAGGTCTATCAATCGTATTCTTTCCGTTTACTCTTTCGAAAAAGTTATAGTTTTTCCCATCTTCTGATTTAAAAATTTCGAAATGGGTATAGGGATTCTCTGAAGAAATACTCCAATTTAATTTTATAGCATTTCCGTCTATGCTTCCTGTAAACCCTGTTAAATCAACTGGTAAAGGATTAATAGGTGCATCTACTTTGAAATTATCTATGGCAAAACTGGGATTATTGTTGGAGTCAGCTGGATAAGGTCCTGAAATAAACTTTGCAATCCATCTTAACTGTACTACTGGCTTATTACTGCATGCTAAGGGTAACTCAAAATCAAAACGCTGAAGCCCCACAGGGTTTGTACCTGACGTTTGCTTGATTGCTCCATTTCTAACTGTTTCTCCTAAATTGATAAAATCACCCTCTGTCCCTATTCTGTATTGTAAAGCCAATGCTATTACCAACTTATTATTTACCCCATCATACAGGTTACGTATAGTCATAGCATCAAAAGATATTTTCACTTTTTCTTCGGGCGGAACAGAGCTGGTTTTTAAAGCTACTACAAGTGCATAATCATGACCTGTACCGTTTTTAAACCCTAGTTTACCTGCAAAATTATATGGATAATTACCTGTTGATGACGCACTTCCATAACTTAATGAAGAAGCATTCGCAGCTGCAGGCTTAATACGTGGGTTTAACTCTGGATACCCCCCTGATTGACGAGCTGTTTGTACCATCCATGTAGTCCACCCTAAAGGATAGGCTGTTCCTGTTCTATCAAACTGCTGTGTATAGCCTGCTGATATATCTATAGGTTCTGGATTATATATAGCTTCTTCTGCAACAACATCTAAGTTTTTCAACTTTTCATCTAGCCATGTACAAGATAAATCTCTGGATACTTTATTAAAATCATGTCCTTGTCCATGTATAAAAAAGTCATAATCTGTTTTTGTTTTACCTGTTAATGAGCGGTAATAAGCATCTATCTTTCTATGTGCTTCTATTTGGTTTGGTTGCCAATTTGATGGATCGGCAGGTGAAACCTGATACAAAACAGGTCGTGGTGCTGCCATCATCATAAACAGATTTACATGTTTATCCAGCATACCATTTTTGGATGGTTTTTTAAGATATGTAGCCAGTTCATCTGAATTCTTATCCCACCACGCATCCTCAAAACGCATCATGGCACCCGAATTTACAACTGCTGCTTTTATGCGAGAATCAAATGCAATCAGCATCAATGCATCCATAGCACCTAAAGAATGTCCCAGTATGCTAATTTTGTCTTTATCTACAAAATCAAAGGACTCCAGTACATTCAAACCTATTTTAAGGTCATAAACATTTTTCCCAGTTAAAGTAAAACCCGGATGTTTTTCTGTAAGATAGTTCTGAAATGCAGCTGTTTGCGCTTCGTAATTTCCGTCTGGTAAAAGCTGTCTTTCTCCATAACCTGCTCTATCAGGCGCAAAGGCTATATATCCTTTCTTTACTATATCTAATGCGTACATCCTGTTTTCCCGTGATATTTGTTCGGCAATAGTTGTTGCCGGACCGGGATAAATGCCTACAACTTTATCTTTTCCTATTTCGGTAGTAGGATGCGGACATATAACTACCGGCAACTTTGCTCCCTCTTGCATATTAGCAGGAACCAACAGATAGGCGTAACAATATTCGTTTTCGTCTACTAAATATTTTATATGCCAGCGTTCGTACCCTTCTTCGGTTATTTTTGAAAGAATATGTACCTGAGGGTGTTCATAGTTTGCATAATCTGGTCCCATCGCTATATACAGTTCTTGCATAGACAATCTAATATCATTTTGAGTGACAAGTGGTTGCTGTCCTAACACCATCTTCACACTGCTCAATAAAATGAGTAAACAAATTGTTATTCTGTAATAGTTAGGCATTTTATGTAAAACCTCACTCATTTTTATTGATATAACTTCATCATTTATCTCTTTCTGAGAAAATGGATAACTGCTCTGGATATTGTTCATAAGTTGGTTATTCATTTAATCTGCAGCTATTATTCGCTATTTTTTAAGACCGTGGTTACTACTGTACTTCGTTTTCCGGAAGGGCTTATGGTAACTGCCTTTAGTTTTCTTTCTTCGCCTTTTGGCACCCATACATTAAAAGGGCTTTGATATTCATTATCAAAATCATGAGGTGTAAAACCGTCTATCGTATAATAAATTTTAGCTCCTTTAACTGGTTCTTTCAATGAGAAAAGAAATTTTTCACCTGTCACTGTTCCTTCTTTCAAACCTAATGGTTCGGGAACATTGTACCTTTTACCCTCTCTATCTCTTATAGCAAGATGTTCTGGCACTCTGTTTTCAGAAAAATCAGTCCAGTTTTTATTGGCCAATGGTGTCCATGCTATTTCTGAAAGGGCGTATACTCTTGGGAACAACATATACCAAACCTTCTCTGGTGTTTTCGTATATTCTGCCCACAGATTTGCCTGAACGCCTATTATATACTTCTGTTCTTCGGCTGTTAATTCGGTAGGTGTAGGGTCATAAGAATAAACTTTTTCCAAAGGAAGAAAACCGCCCTGTAATACTGTTTCTTCCCCTCCTTTTCTTTCTTTATGATCAAAATACAAATGGGTATGTGGTGTCATAATCACATCATGCTTTTCTTTTGCTGCTGCTATTCCACCTTTTGTACCTCTCCAACTCATTACAGTAGCATTTGGTGCAATTCCACCATCCAATATCTCATCCCAGCCTATTATATATTTTCCTTTAGCATTAAGATGTTTCTCTATTCTTGTAATAAAATAAGATTGGAGATCATTTTCATCTTTTAAATTTTCGTCCTTTATGCGCTTTTGACAATGCTCACAAACTTTCCATCGATCTTTGGGACATTCGTCTCCTCCAATATGTATATAACGCGATGGAAAAAGAGGAATCACCTCATCCAATACATCTGTTAAAAAATTAAATGTTTCTTCTTTTCCAGCACAGTACACATCTTTTATGACTCCCCATGTCTCATGTGTTTTAAATGGACCTGGATTATCTCCGCATCCTAAATAGGGATAAGCTGCCAGAGCTGCCATAGAGTGTCCCGGCATCTCAATTTCCGGAATAACAGTTACATATCTAGAAGCCGCATAAGCCACTACTTCTTTAATCTCTTTTTGCGTATAATAGCCTCCATATTTTATTCCGTCATAACGTAAAGGAGGTATTCTGGAATGCCCCACTACAGTTTGTGCCCTAAAAGCTCCGGTTTCGGTAAGTTTAGGATATTTCTTTATTTCGATACGCCACCCCTGATCATCTGTTAAATGCCAGTGAAAGGTATTGAGTTTATAAAATGACAGTATATCTATATATTCTTTTATAAAATTGACAGGAAAAAAGTGTCTGGACACATCGAGATGTAGCCCTCTGTAACTATATCTGGGATAATCTTTGATTTCTACAAATGGAAATGCATGCGAATTATGATCAAACAGCTGTATCAAAGTTTGTATTCCATAGAATATTCCCTGTTCCGTCGCAGCTGTAATACTAATACCTGTCTGATTTACAGAAAGCTTATAACCTTCTGTCGGTAAATCCATCTTTTTATCAATAGCCAACAATAAACTTCCGTTCTTTTTTTTATTTCCATTTCTAAAAACAACAGTCTTAGCTCCTGCTGACTCTAATAAAGATTTTGAAAAATTTAATAGGTTGTTACTACTAAAACCTATTGTCTCTAAAACAGCGCTTTCTTTCAGTTTATAACTACCCGATAAAACCTTCACTTCTGCCGGATAAGGAATAATACTTACGGTTCTATTTTCCTGCGCTTTTATATCGGCTTGAAAAAAACTCCCTATTCCCAAAAACAAGACACACAAAATGCCCCTGTTAAAAAATAACTTAATCATAGTATATTTACGTTCAATTTATATCTCTCAAATAGAGCTATCTTATACAATACAGATAGCCATGTGGGGTATCAGCTTATTTTTTACGTAGTTGGTACATGGCTTCAGCATATCTTTTCCCTAATTCTCTTGCTGATTTGGTATCCAAATGCACTCCATCGCTTATGGGAGTAAGTCCTTCTGCTGTTACTAATGCAGAATTTTCTATTTCTTTTGCTACATTCTGAAGAACACTATTAAAATCTTTGAAATTTTCTTTGTAATACCCTAACTCTCCTACTACAAATGGAACTCCAGGAGCATTCAAATCTTTACGAAAATCGGCAACCAATTTTTTCAAACGATCCATATATTTTGCTTTCCTTATTTCATTGGTATCACTTTCTCCCTGATGCCATAAAATACCTTTAAGAACACCTGATTTTAAAGCTATCTCTGCTCTTTTTATGGCATCATCGTAAGGATAATCAGGAAAGTCTTTTGAAAACCTAATCCCTTCTCTCCACGACTCTATACCAGATCCTCCAACGGCACAGGGTATCAATCCTATTTTTATTTTTTTGTTATTCTCCAGACCCAATAAAGTATTTGCAAAACTCAATCCTGGGCCAACACCTACGTAGCCTGGCCTGTCAAAATGTATAGGATCTTGCGCTACAACCCACTTTCCCTCCTTATTCAAGGACAGTATATGAGCATTTGTTTGTTTGCTTATCTCATCTATCGAACCTCTGCCAGCCATATTAGACTGACCAACCAGTAAATACAAATGAAAATTTTTATCTATTCCATTCGTTTTACCCTTTGTAGGTGCCTCTTCTTTTTCAACTTTAGCAAGTGTTGCCTCTTTATCTTTAACAGCGCTGCAACTTGATGATACAGTACTAATGCCTATAAGCATCAGTACTGTATATTTAATAAATCTTAGGTTCATGTTAATGTATGTATCGTCGGTTTTAATATTCTTAGCTTAACTGTAAACTATCTCTTCGCTAAACAGTTTTATACCTATTAACCATATAGCTATTCTTCCCAGATTGATTTCAATGTATATATATACATGTCTTTTATTTCTAAACCTCCAGTCCATGAATGAAAACGAAAACCCTCTTCGTTTTTCATTAATTTTTGATTATAAAATGAAAAAGCTCCACCATCAATAAAAGTTTCTATAGAAGCTTTATCAATAATGATATCAACATCTATTTCTAAGCTTGTAGGGTCAGACGGTGAATAAAAAACATCATTTACAAAACTATTTCTTAAATCAACTTTTAATAGGTCCTGCCCATTTAAACTAAATGTTCCAGCTTGTGTAGTTGTTATTCTTGATGCCAGTTTAAATTTCAATCTTAAAGGTGACTCATTATTAAACTTTTTTAAAATCGTATTAGCCTCATTCTGAGTAATATTCTTATAAACATGCTTTTGATCATATAATTTTTCTATTTCCTTTACAGGATAACTATATAATCGAACTCCACTCCTAGTTGTACGCAATGTCAATTCTGTTGGGAACATCATTTGCTGATTAAAAGGACTTCCTTTCGTATTAATCCCCTTTCCCCAGCTTATTTGAACCCTACGATTGGGATCTTCCATATTATTAAATGTCTGTCCTCCATAAGATGTACCTTTAACATAATTCAATCTTTCTGATTCCGGAATAAACACTTTCCCATCAAAGTTTCCTACCATATAGACTCCCGACCCTCCAGACATAACCCATTTCTTATTTTTAATATTTCCATCTACAGGTAATTCATAAAGCTCTGGACACTCGTAAAATCCAGCTATATGACTTTGGTAATTCCAATTTTTTAAATTTCCAGAGTTATATATAGAAAGACCGTCTTTTTCATACAAAACCATAACCCATTTTTTTGATGGCTCATGCCAAAACACTTTAGGATCGCGGGTCTGTACCGTATTCAATTTTTCACCAGAATTCAATATTGGATTTTGATCATATTTCGTCCAAGTACGTCCATCATCAGAGCTATAAGCCATACATTGTGTTTGTATATCCTTTCTATTCCAACTAGTATAAAAGACTACCATAGATGGTTTATTATTTTTATTGAAACCTGCTGTATTATTATTATCCACTACGGCTGAACCAGAAAAAATCATTCCTCCTTCATCTGGATAAAGAGCAACAGGAAGCTCTCTCCAATGAATTAAATCCTTGCTTACTGCGTGTCCCCAATGTATTTCAGTCCACCTGGTATCATAAGGATAGTGTTGATAAAACAAATGATACTCTCCATCATGGTATACTAATCCATTCGGATCATTAAGCCATCCCCTCATACTTGTATAATGAACT
Organism: Pseudopedobacter beijingensis; assembly: GCF_042678145.1. Classification (NCBI taxonomy): domain Bacteria; kingdom Pseudomonadati; phylum Bacteroidota; class Sphingobacteriia; order Sphingobacteriales; family Sphingobacteriaceae; genus Pseudopedobacter; species Pseudopedobacter beijingensis. Next base: position 130,846 of record NZ_JBHUDG010000050.1, read on the forward strand.
TGAGGTCTATTTTTTTCCTTATACATACTATCAATTCCTGCAATTTTTCCAGATTGATAGATTTTCGTTAAATTATCATCTACAGAAGATGATGACACCTCTATATCTTTCCCTTTAAACTGTGAAACATCAGTGAAAATCCAGTAATCCGGTTTTTCATTTGTAAATCGAGCTTCGAAACTACGAACAGTCTTTCCGCCTATTTTAATATCCAATTTTTTAATATTACCTGCCATTGACACAGGGATATTTAAATAATTGTCCTTTAATTTCATTTTTAAAAGTGATGGTTCCTTTTCTGGAGCAGGTGCCTTAACTACAACCTCAAAATTATCAATTGCAAAACTCGGTATGTTGTTAGAACTTACAGGATATGAACCCGAAATATATTTGGTTATCCATCTTAAATGAACAATAGATTTATTGCTGCATACTTCCGGTAATTCAAAGCTAAAGCGATTACTAGCAGCAGGTTCGTTACCTGAAGTTTTCTGAAACTCACCATTTCTTATAGTTTCTCCTAGGTTAATAAAACTACCTGTATCACCTATTCTATATTGTAATGCCAAAGCCAATATAAGATCTCCACCATCGCCTCCTAAAAGGTTACGCATAATCATTGCATCAAAAGAAACATTAACCCGCCGATTATTTGGTATTCCTTCAGTATTAAGAGCTGTATAGATTCCATAATCTGTTTGGTTACCATTTTTAAAACCAATGGCCTTATTAAAAGTATAAACAGAAGCCAAAGTAGTATTAGCTCCTCCTCCCATATTAAGTTTAGCTATATCAGAATCCTTTATATTTACTTCGATAACACGAGGATTTGTTCCTGTTTTCACTGCAGAAGCGACAACATTCCATGCACCCCAACCGGAAGGATATATTCCACCCTTTATTTCATCAAAACTCTGAAGATAGGTTTTCGACTCTATTATCTTTATAGAGGATAAATTATTCGGTTTAATTTGTGAATAAAGAAAATTACTTACAAATAGTAATAAAATCGGTATAGTACTTTTCTTAATAGATTCTTTTTTCATACATATTAAATATTATTTTACTTGTAATTTCCCAGTCTTGCTGCTGCCATTGCCATCTACTTTTATAAAATATTGCCCTGCCGGAATTTGACCACCTAAAGCAAGTCTTAATGTATTATTCCCCTTATCTAATGAATGTTTTTGATGGTAAACTTTTCTGCCAGAAACATCATACAGCTGAATACTAAAAAGCCCTCCTTTTAGATCCTCTATTTTTATATTAACCTCATTATAAGCCGGATTTGGATATATTATTAAATCTTTTGAGGAGTTAATTAAACCAAAATTTACAATGGATATTCCTTTCTCCTGCGCTGTACCATCTCTATCGTACTGAATAAGTTTATAATAATTAGCCCCCACTTGCGGTGTTTGATGGTAAACAGAATAAGTATTTACATTAGCAGTTGTAGCATTTCCTTCTACTCTTTCTAAAAAGTTAAATGTTTTTCCGTTTTTTGAGTAGAATAGCTCAAAATGGCTATTATTACTTTCTGACAGCGTAAGCCAGTTTAAACGCACTTTATTTGCCTCTACTTCTCCTTTAAAATACTTTAAGTTTACAGGTGTTGTTGTTACTACCTCGGCCATAAAATTATCTATAGCGAAGCTGGGGATATTGTTAGAACTTAAAGGATATGAACCTGAAATATATTTAGTTATCCATCTTAAATGAACAATCGAATTACCACTACACTCTGCAGGTAAAACAAAAGAAAACGTTTGCTGACTAGCCGGAATTATTCCCAAATTCCGCTGTATTTCCCCATTTCTTATAGTTTCCCCTATATTAATAAAATTACCTGTATCACCTACTCTATATTGTAATGCCAAAGCCAATATAAGGTCTCCGCCATCACCTCCTAAAAGGTTACGAATAACCATTGCATCAAACGAAACTTTAACTCTCCGATTATTTGATACCTCCTCAGTATTAAGAGCTGTATATATTCCGTAATCTGTTTGATTACCATTTTTAAAACCTATAGCCTTATCAAAGGTATAAACAGAAGCAAAAGTAGTGTTAGCCCCTCCTCCCATATTAAGTTTAGCAATATCGTAATCCTTTATATTTATCTCGATAACACGAGGATTTGTTCCTCCCATTACTGCGGATGCGACAACATTCCATGCACCCCAACCGGAAGGATATATTCCACCTGCATTAGGTGTTGATTCAATTATTTCATCAAAACTCTGAACATAAGATTCCTCCTCTTTTATTTTTATAGGCACAAGAGAAGTGGGTCTGGTTTGCGAACTCACAAAAGTTGCAGTACACATCATTAACGTAAAGGATAAAAAACTCTTTTTCAGCAAATTACTTTTCATACATTTCAGTATTATATTATCTTAACTGTAATTTCCCAGTTTTACTGCTACCGTTACCCTCTACTTTTATAATGTACTGCCCTGCGGATATTTTCTCTCTTAAAGCAAGTGTTAATGTATTGCTTCCTTTATCTAATAAATATTGCTGACTGTATACTTTTCTTCCTGAAATATCGTAAACCTGAATATTGAAAGTTCCTCCTTTTACATCTTCTAATTTTATATTCAACTCGTTATAAGCTGGGTTTGGGTATAAGATTAAATCTTTAGAAGAAGAAACCAGGCCAAAGCTTACAGCGATTAAGCCTTTCTCTTGGGCCGCTCCATCTTTGTCATACTGAATAAGTTTATAATAATTTATCCCGGTTACAGGTTGGTTATGGTAAATAGCATAGTTATTTACCTGACCGGAGGTACCTTTACCTTCTATTCTTTCCAAAAAATCAAACGATTTACCATCTTTTGAGTATAATACCTCAAAATGGCTATTAGTGGTTTCTGATAACGTAACCCAGTTTAAACGCACTGTATTGTTTTCTACTTCCCCTTTAAAATACTTTAAATCTACAGGTGCGGTTGTAACTACTTCAGCTATAAAATTATCAATAGCAAAGCTGGGCATATTATCTGAAGGATCAGGACGTGTTCCTGAGATATGTTTTGTGATCCATCTTAAATGAACAATAGCTTTACCGCTACACTCGGCAGGTAAAACAAAAGAAACCGTTTGCTGATTTGCCGGAATTGATCCTGATGTCTGTTGATTGGTACCGTTTTTTATTGTCTCATCAATATTTATAAAATCTCCTGTGTCGCCAATTCTGTATTGAAGTGCTAAAGCCAACATAAAATCGTTGGTAGTACCATCATATAAATTGCGTATCACCATTGCATCAAAAGAGATTTTAACGCTTTTCCCTGTAGGCACAGATGTAGTGCTTAAAGCTGCATAAATAGCAAAATCTGAGCTGGTACCATTTTTAAAACCTAATCTCTGACCAAAAGTATAGACAGAGGCTGTTGTTGTAGCTGCCGATCCCCCTATATTAAGTTTAGCAATACTATTAGTCGTCGGGCTCTCTATAATACGAGGATTAGGTAATCCTCCTTGTTGAACGGCACCTATATTCCATACCCCCCACCCAGAGGGATATATATCAGTTCCGCTTGTCCCAGTTATCCCATTAAAATTCTGTACGTAAGGTTCCTCTTCCGTTATTTCTATAGGAGAAAGAGAAGTTGGTCTGATTGTTTGCGAACTCACAAAGCTTGCGGCACCTATTATCAACACAAATGATAAAACACTCTTTTTTAGTAAATTAGTTGTCATAATTTATCTTTTTAGGTTCAACAATAAAAACAATATAGAAGCAAGGCTGGTTAAAAACCTTGCCTCTATAACTTAATTTTATAAGCAGTTATTTTTGTACTTCTGCGACAAAGTTGTCTATAGCAAAGCTTGGTAGACTTGCTGTATCTTCTGGAATTGCACCGGATATATGCTTAGTAATCCAACGTAGCTGAATAACTGGTTTTCCTGCACATTCATCTGGTAAAATAAAGGAAACTGTTTTTTGTACGGCTGGTATTCCTCCGGTCTCTCTTATAGTTGCATTATTTTGGATAGCTTCATCAATTGTTTTGAAGTCACCTGTGCTTCCTATTCTGTATTGCAAAGCCAGCGCATTGATAAGATTACCTCCTGCAGCACCATATAGGTTACGCATAACCAATGCATCAAACGTCACTTTTATCTTTTTAGAAGCAGGAACAGACGAAGTATTAAATGACGCATAAATCCCTACATCTGAAGAACGACCATTTTTAAATCCCAATCGTTTGTTAAAAGTATATACTGAAGCTACTGTAGTAGCTGCACTGCCAGACATAAATAGTTTAAGCATATTCTCTTTTTCAGGAGCTTCTCTAACACGGGGATTGTTGTTTTGTTGATGTCCTTGCTGTATAGCACCTACATTCCAAGCTCCCCAACCTGACGGATATTTCCCATCTCTTACCCCATCAAAGTTTTGGACATATGCTGCATTTTCTTTTATTTCAATAGGTTCGAGTGCATCGGGTCGTATTGTCTGAGCATACACAAAACTTGTTAAACCTGATGTTAACACAAGCGCCAACGCACTTTTCTTAGAAAAAATAGATCTCATAAAAGTTATATAATTAAATGATTAATAAGTTTAGAATTAGAAACAGTTGGTTATTTGATAGCCACTGCCATATTTATAATTTGATCGTATATACCTCCCTGAAAGTCTCTTGCTTCTAAAGAGAAAGCATCAGCAGCAGCTATATCATCGTTATACAAATATTTCACTACTCCCTTACGAATTTGTTCTTGAGTAAATGAGGTATTTACGGTTGCTGGTAAACTATTAATCACCAGAAATCCTTTTTGTGGCAGAGTAGTTACTGCATAAGAAATATTCTTATCATCAGTCCCTTTAAAACGCAGATCATCTAGTGTAAGTACCTTAACTTTACTATTTAGTGGTACCTCTACTGTATTGATATTTTCTGGAGACAGAATAGATATACCCGGATTATACATGATGATACGGGATTTAAATTTCCCATTATTAAATTCTTTGCTTCGGAAAGAGATTCCATTATCAGCAACAGTGTAGGCTCCTATATTTATAAATGTCTTCCCCTGTTCCAGATAGGAAATATAATGTGACGAGATATCAACTTTCTGCCAGGTATTTAGCTTTCCTTTTGCATCTAATCCTCCTATGGGAACTGAACCAAATGCCGGAGCATTCCCCCAGTTGACTGCCATTTCATTAAAATCATCATTATTGCATTCATAAAAATTCACATAAGAATCTCTTGAAGAAACTTCTATTTTGTTAATGTACACTTCTAATTTAACAGAACCTATCCTACCACCGGCATAAGTCGGAGCTTTAACGGGTAGCTGTACTAGCATTTTTTTGGCATAGGAGATGTTCACACCAGTTTCGTTCGCTAATTTTGAAGTAATCATGTCCTCGCTACCAAAGTTGGTAGATTTTCTTGCGCCATTACCCAGATAAGTATCCTTTGACACATATAATGTATCTGTTAAATACCCTACAGCAGATTCATCAGGTTTATCTGGAAAGCTGGTACTAGCAATATAATGGGTAACCATCTTAACAACATGAGCCACCCCGTTTTTAAATTCCAGGTTTTGTGATCTTACCCCTGTACTTTGAGAATTGGATGTTTGAGAAGCATTTACTGTCAGTATATATTCATCCGAAGATGATGCTGTTCTTCTAAGATATAAACTGTCTCCACTTAAGCTGGGATATGAGTTTGTTTGCCCAATATTCAGGTCAAAAGACCTTACTCTTGTATCTATTATAGTATTGAGTAAAAAATTCTTAAGTACAATAGGCGGAACATCACCGATATTACTGTACCCCAGATTATTGATAAATGTTTTTAAACTGGCATTTTGAGGAATAATAACTGTTAGATTGACATTATTATCATCAAATAAAGACCTTAAACCGGCTTGTTCTACTGCCCTTCCGTACAAACCTATATTTGTCGAATCGTTTTCATGGAAATTATTCTCTGATAAATACTCCCACATAGTTTTGTCTAACAATTGGTATCCGGCTGGATTATGTTCTGTTTTTGCATCTTTTAATAGAGAAAACTTCTCACAAGAAGACATACATACAATTATTACCGCAACAAAAACACTTTGTATAAATTTTAATCTTTTCATAACGCTTTCGTTTATTTGTAATACTCATTTTGTTCTATTAGGGGGTTTTGCCTAATAATATTCAGGTTAATAGGAAACAGTATATTTTCCTGACTTTTAAGCCCGTTAATAGATTCCATTTTAGAGATAGCTTTACCTGTTCTTACCAAATCAAACCACCGTTTTCCTTCAAAACAAAGCTCTTTTCTACGCTCCTCAAGTATAACCTCATGCGCATCAGCAATTGTCATAGCCTTAAAATTAGATTCTGTAGTACTTCCAGTTGGACCTGTCAAATTATTATTAGAAGTATTTGTAGCACTAGCTACGCCAAAAACTCTTTCTCTTACTCTTTTTAACAATGTCCAGGCTCCATTTAAATCACCTTTTAAAACCAATGCTTCTGCTCTTAATAAAATGATATCCGCCAAACGGTATAAAATCACATTTTTATCATTCTCTTTTGCTCTGTCAAAGGTGCCCTTAGGAAACATCTTGAATATTTGGCTTTCTGATTTAAAATTGTTTCTCAGCCTTAAATCAGTTGATGAAAATATAGAGACAAATGCAGGGTGCACATAGTAAAACACTACAGCAGAACCACCTCCAAATAATGATGCTAACCCTGAGTTTGTTCCCTCAGCATAACTAAAGGCTATTTCAAATATGGACTCTGCGCTAAATCCTTCAATAAACATTTTAGCATATTCCGTATTGTCTATATCTACATGTGGTTTTGAGAAAAAATCGATAGACGAATCATAAAGATTGGCCAACTTGTATTGAGTGGTATTACTTAAAATTCTATTCGAGGTTATTAATGCACTATCCAGTTTATTTCGCCACATATAATAATCTGTGAGCATAGCATCTATAGCTCCTTTAGTTAAAGTTGCCCTTGTTTTTCTGTTATCAGTATAAGAGGCGGGTAACAGCGGTTGTGCTCTTAATAAGTCTGTAGAGATTTGATTGTACACCTGTAAAGTATCTGTACGAGTTCTTTTAAAAGCATTAATATCTCCATCGTACTCTACCGGATCTGTTACCAATGGTACATTCCCCCATACTTTTACCATCCACAGATAACATAATGCTCTTAAACCTAAAGCCTGACCCAAAATTCTATTATATTCTGCATCTTTATTTACATACAAACCTTTAGCTTTCATCTCCTGCACATTTTTAATTATAAGATTCACCTGTCCTATAACTCTATAAAAATTCCCCCAGTCTGTATATGCATAATCTGCATTTAATGTATTATTGGCTAATGCATAAGTACCCGCATTATATAATTTAACATCCAGGTTATCTGCTCTGGCTTCTCCATAAGTTATAAACTCTGTATTAAGTGTTGTTTGCAATCTGAAATAAGCTCCATTCAACGCTGCGCTTGCTTGCGCCGGTTCATTCCAGAAGTTCTGATACGAGTATCCTGTTATAGGTTCTTTATCTAAAACAGATTCACAGGAACAACAGATTAACAGACATACACTTAAAAATATATTCGATATCTTTTTCATTTTACTAAAACTTTATGTTTAGAGATAGGTTATACGATCTGCTTTTAGGAAAAGCACCGTTGTCTACACCAAATCCAAATGGATTAACACCAGCACTCACTTCAGGGTCATAACCTGTATAGCTTCCAAAAGTCAACAGGTTTTGTGCGTTAATTCCAATGTTGGCACTTGCCATGTTCAGCTTTTTTGTGATACTGGTCGGCAAATTATAGCTTAGTGCTATATTCTGTAACCTGATAAATGAGCCGTCTTCGATAAAAAGACTACTTACCGCATAATTCTGCATCGGGTCTCCTAAAACCAGTCTTGGTATATCGGTAACATCTCCTTGTTTTTTCCACCTGCGCAGTTGTTTGTCAGAATAATTTGGTTCCCATTGGTTACTATCCTGGTTTCTCCACAACTGATTAAATATCTTGTTGCCGAAAACATAATTAACAAAAACGTTTAACGTAAATCTTTTGTATTCAAACTTGTTTTGTAAACCGCCAAAAGCTTTAGGAGTAGGATTACCTATAATTTGCCAATCGTTAATATCAATAACACCGTCATTATTAACATCTTCAAATATGACATCTCCTCCTTTATAAATATCTCCATTCACAGATCCTTTCCTATATTGGGACGAAACCCCATTATGGTCTATGTAGACATTATCTTCATCACGAGCATACACTCCAAGAGCCTTATAACCATAGAAAACACCTACTGCTTCCCCTACTCTTGCTAAACTGTAGGCATTCGGACGATAGTCTTCTCCGCCCGGTAAAGAGGTTACCGTATTTTTATTGGTGCCAAAAGTAAATGTTGATGTCCATTTTACGCCTTTATTGAGGACTACTCCATTAATATCAAATTCAAATCCTTTATTACTTAAATCACCTAAATTAAAGGGCATACTATTATACCCTGTTTGGGAAGGTATTAGCACATTAAACAACAAGTCATAGCTATTCTTTACATAATAATCTGCTGTAAAATTTAACCTTCCTTTTAGAAAAGATAAATCAGCTCCTATATCCAATTGTCGGGTAGTTTCCCATTTAAGATCCTTATTGGGCATAGTATTAACTGTTAAAGCAACCTCTTCCAAATAAGAACCAGCTCTTCCAATAGCCCCTTGTGATGCATAATTACCTATAAATTGGTTTCCTGTCACCCCATAACTGGCTCTTATTTTACCATCATATAACCATTTATAAGCTTTCATGAATTTTTCCTGAGAAAACCGCCACCCTCCTGATACTGATGGGAAATATGCATTTCTGTTATCTTCTCCAAAACGAGATGAACCATCTCTGCGCATTACAAATGAAGCAAGGTATTTTCCTTTATAATTATAGTTAAGTCTTGTGAAATAAGAGAGCAAGGCATTTTCTTGCATATTTTGACTAAAAGTCCTGATTCTTGCGGAACCATTTATAGAAGTAATTTGATTATCAATATTGTCAAGCCCCCTTACATAAGTAGAGTTAGTTTTAACCAATCTGTAAGACTGACCTAATAATGCTGTTAAATTATGACCCCCTTTTATTTTTTTAGTATAGGTCAATGTATTAGACTGATCAAATAAAGTGGTCATTTCTGGGCGATAATCACTATAAGTTGGTGTTGCAGAAGAACTTGGTGACAGTATAGGAGGCCAATAATAAAATGCCTCTGTATCACTAACATTTAATGCAAAAACAGTTTTGAAATCTAAGCCTTTAATAATATTTACTCCTACTTCTTGTCGTCCTATAAAATTCCATCGTTTTATATCGTTGGTTTCATATTGTACCCTGGCAATAGGATTGGCTTTAGACCCCTCAAATAGAGGTATTAATTGCCCTGTAATAGGATCATAAGGCGAATAAACCGGCATAGTGGTGAGATACCTAAAAACAACCCCATTATCCTGCCTATTGTATTGGAAATTGGAAAGATTAAAACTTGTTGTCCCACGGATAGACTTATTGAGTTTATAATTAACCTTTGCTGTTCCAAAAACCTGCCTATATTTTGTTTCTATCATCACAGGAGGTAAATTTCTGTACCCCACACTAACAAAGTAGTCTACATTTTTTTCTTTCGAACTCCCCCCAATACTAAAATCAAATTTTTGCTGATAAGTGGTTCTGTACATAATATCCTGCCAGTTATAGGAATTACGGTAATAGGGATGTAACGAGTCATATAAAGGAATACGATCTTTAGGGGTCCCTCTAGCATTCAGATTAGCTTCATAGTTAGCTTCACGAAACTGCGCAGCATTAAGAACTCCTATTTTTCTGGAAATTTCAACAAAACTGCTATTATATGAAAAATTAATAGTTGGTTTTTTAAATGTTGAACCACTTTTTGTAGTAATTAAAATTACACCATTAGAAGCCATTGCACCATAAATAGAGGCTGTTCCGGCATCTTTCAATACTTCAATGGAGGCTATATCTGATGGGTTGATATCATTTAATGGACTAAAACTGGCGCCGTCTTCAGAGAGAGACGTAAAAGCTGTATTTTCCATAATTACTCCATCAATAATATACAAGGGTTGGCTTGCCCCATTTATGGATGATACTCCCCTTAATGTTATATTAGCTCCAGCTCCAGGTTCTCCTGAATTGGTAGTTATCTGTAACCCTGCAATTTTCCCCTGCATACTTGTTACCAAAGAACCTCCGGCAAATTGGTCCATTTGTTCTTCTTTTATAGAAGATACCGCTCCCGTAAGCTCTCTTTTAGATTGAGTACCATACCCTACTACTACTACCTCTTCCAATTTTTTAAAGGTTTTTCTCATGGATACATTAATCACATTCTTGTTTCCTACAGTGACTTCTGAGTTATCAAAACCCATAATTGAGAAAACCAATATGGAGCCTTCCTCAGGCACTTTTATAGAGTATCCTCCGTCTACATTAGTTTGAGCATAAGTCTTTGTATTTTTAACTGCAATAAGAACTCCTGGCAAAACCTCTCCCGTATCGTCAGATACTATTCCGGTTATAGTTTTTGGTAATTGCTTGATACTGTTTAAGGTGTTTACCTCTGTTTTTATCCCTCGCTTGTAACTAATTGCTATAGTTTTTTCCTTCATAAAATAGGTTAACGATAGCGGAGTTAATACACTTTCTAAAACATCTTCCAGAGATTTATTATCTGCATTAACGGAAACTAATGTATTAGGTCTTACATAACGATCATTATATATAATCAGATATCCTGTTTGTTTCTCTATAGTTTCCAGAATTTTGGTTAAAGGTTGGCTTTTAACTTTTAATGTAACTGTTTGCGACAGTGATGCAGCACTTATATGCAAGCAAAAACATAGCAATAACAATGATGTTAGCTTCATAATTCGCAATAATTGGTTAGACTCACTAGATCTTTTTTGACAGCCTAATGAGCGAATAACATAATTTATCATTACGTTTGTACGTTTGGATGGTTTAAATAATATTTCGTTTAATACTTGGTCTATCCGAACAATAGGGGAAGTGTTAGCCGCACTTCCCTTTCTTGTACTGTTTGTTTTGGTTAATACTTTATTCCCCCATACTCTATATATTTTAAATACCTATTAAATATGTTAAATGATTATTTTTTTAATTTACAATGAGCTTCTTCCCCTCTAAACGAACACTAATATTCGAAGCATTTAGCAATTCAACGATTGATTGTATAGGTAAATTTTTACTCATCTTACCAGTAAAAGTCTCTTCAGGAATCCCCTTAGTGTACACCACTTTTAAATCATACCAGCGAGCTATTTGCTTCATCATTTCATCTAAAGGAGTATTCTTAAAGTGGAATAGGTTCTCTTTCCATGCAATAAACGAGGTAACATCTACTTCTTTTACCTGAATAGCTCCATTTAGACCTTTCTTACTTTGTTGATTAGGTTTTAATATAATTTCTTGCTTATCAATTTCACCTGATTCTTTGGTAGTTACTGGGCGAATAGCAACTATCCCTTCCACCAAAGTGGTTGTTATATCAGTATCTCCCTCATAAGCCGACACATTAAACTGGGTGCCTATGACTCTTAAACTTTGTCCGTTAGTTTTAACTATAAAAGGAACTTTACTTTTTGTTACTTTATTAATTTTTGAAGCCACATCAAAATATGCCTCTCCCTGTAACTCTACTATACGTTCTTCATCCTCAAATTTTGCTGGAAGAGACAATGTAGTTCCCGCATTAAGCCAAACCTGAGTCCCATCTGAAAGAATTACTTTGTAACTCACTCCTTTCGGAGTTGTAAGAGTCAAGTATTCTTTTTTTGAGTTATTTTTAAGATCTCTTTTTCTGTTTATAGAGTATACATCATTATCTAATACCATAGAACTATCCTGATAAAGGATATTGTCGCTGATAATTATTCCTTCTTGTTCTGTATTCAGACTAATCTTTTGCCCGTCAGCCAATGTTAAAACTGCACCGTTATCTATAGAAGGGATCTTTTTAAGATTAATACTTATAGGTTGCTTTTCCCTCGTTAAATGATAATGATTTAGCATCCAAAGCCCGACACACACGGTAATACCAACAAGAATAGCAGCATAAGGCAACCACTTCTTCCAAATACTTTTTACGGGAACAGATATACGGGATAATACAACCTGTTCCATTTTTTTGGACTTTTTTGCACCATCTCTATTTTTCCACAACTCATCAAATAACTTTAAATCAGCTACCAACAGTTCTTCGTTAGACAATTCATCCAACAACGTACGGTTCTCTGGTGCCACATTTGTCCACTCTTCCAATACAGACAGTTCTTCAGAGGTAATCGTTCCTTGAAGCTTCCTAAAAATCAATACCGAAATTTCAGTCCGTACGTTATGCATCTTTTCTTTTTCGTATTTTCTAATAGAAACAGGAAAAGTCAAAGAACCTGTCTTAAAATTTTATTTTTTTTTATTAGACCGAATTTTAGGGATAGAAATGGAATAATAAGTACAGCAGATTAACTCATTAACACACAAATAATAAATAAAATAAACCTATCTAACAGGGGTAGAAAGAATATATAAGAATATAATGTAATACAACAAACCTTTATTCTTAAAGAATTTTTGTAAAGTTTGTGTCGCTCTGGAACGAGCTAGAAATACGGCATTTGGAGAAATACCCAACTCTAAACAAATTTCTTCTGTAGAAAGTCCTTCAAAATAAGACAACCTAAAGACCTTAGCTTGCTGTGTAGGTAACCGTTCTAATTCCTGATAAATAAGGGCTATGGTTTCTGTATGAATAATTCCTGTCAACACATCATTACCTGGCTGTAAAATTTCTTCTGACAATTCATCATAGTTAGTACGCCGGCGTGTATCTGCTAATTCTAAATGATTAAAACAGGCATTTCTGGTAGATATGTATAAAAAAGCCTTTATATTCTCTAAGGATTTAAAATTCTTTCTCGCCTCCCATACTTTTACAAAAGTGTCTTGTACAATTTCTTCCGCGACTTCTTCCCTTTTCACAATACGTTGTGCAAAATAGGTTAGCTCACGCAAATGTTTTTGCATAAAGTATCGAAGCCCTTTTTGCTTTCCTTCTCTTAACAAATTTAAATGGGAATCTATAGTCGTCATTGTAAACGCAATTTAATGCAAAAAAAATCAAAAAACATACTACATAAATAAAATACCTAATAAGCAATAAAAATCTAAATTACACAGATTGTCATGAAATCTCTCTCTATAACATTATTCAATAAGTTAGAGGTACTACATTTTCAATTAAAAATAACATTGTGTATAAGTACACTTGCTACATTTACTAAATGTAAATTGATGATATACTAAAATAAAAAAAGGCAAAAGATTATTAAAATCTTTTGCCTTTTAGCGGGTAAGCAATGGGGCTCGAACCCACGACCCTCAGAACCACAATCTGATGCTCTAACCAACTGAGCTATGCCTACCGTGTTTTGTGACGACAAAAGTATAACAAAAAAGCAGATTAAACAACTTTTAAAGCTTTTTTTTCATTTTTTCAATTAATCATCTGATTATAAGACTAAAAAACTTTTACCCTACAGATTTTAATAGCAATGCTTACCTTCGCTACATGATTCAATTGTATACAGACGGTGCTTCAAGCGGTAATCCGGGTCCTGGAGGATATGGTGTAATCCTACGTTCAGGTCCTCATTATAAAGAAATTTCTGAAGGATTTAGGATAACCACCAACAACAGAATGGAGCTACTTGCAGTATGTATTGGACTGGAAGCAATTAAGAAACCTAATCAGACGGTTACTGTATATTCTGACTCTAAATATGTGATTGATTCAGTAGAAAAAAAATGGGTATTTGGTTGGTTAAAAAAAGGATTTGAAGGAAAAAAGAATAAAGATCTTTGGTTAAGATTTTTACAACTTTATAAAATTCATAAAGTAAGCTTTATTTGGGTAAAGGGACACGCCGGGCATCCTGAAAATGAAAGATGTGATCAGTTAGCGGTTTTGGCTTCTAAAAGCAAAGATTTGAAAATAGATACTGTATTTGAGGCTACAAATGGGAATACTTAAAAATAAAATTCAAAAAACCTGAAGACAGTTTACTATACCATCTTCAGGTTTTTCAAAAAAGCTTATACAGATTTTTTACTCATTGCAATTCCGTGCTCCAGCCCTCTCAATTCGGCCAAACCTCTTAAACGCCCAATAGCAGAATAACCCGGATTAGTTGTTTTATTCAAATCGTCCAGCATTTGATGTCCATGATCTGGCCGCATAGGAATACACTCTCCCCTCCTTTGCATTAAATCTACAATTTCATTTACTACGGCGAACATATCTACATCTCCTTCTAGATGATTGTCTTCATAGAAATCACCAAATTCATTTCTCCTGGTACTTCTTAAATGCAGGAAATTAATGCGGTCACCAAATTGTTTTACCATTTCAGGAAGATTATTATCTGCTCTAACACCAAATGATCCGGTACAAAGACATAATCCATTACTTAATGAAGGTATTGCATCTACCAGAGCCTGAATATCCGAAGCTGTGCTTACCACCCTTGACAATCCCAAAATACTATAGGGAGGATCGTCAGGGTGTATTACCATTTTCACACCACATTCTTCTGCTACAGGTATAATCTGCGAAAGAAAATAAATCAGATTTGCCCTCAGCTGCTCAGCATCAACACCTTTATACTGATCTAAAGCATTTTGAAATTTCTCTAAAGTAAAGCTTTCCTCGCTTCCCGGCAAACCGGCTATAATGTTTCTTTGCAGAAGCAACTTCTCATCCTCTGACATGAGCTTAAAACGCTCTTCTGCCCTCTTGATCTCCTCAGCGGTATAATCAGACTCCGCTCCCTTTCTTTTCAGGATAAAGACATCAAAAGCAACAAAAGCAGCTTTCTCAAATCGTAAAGCCTTAGATCCGTCTTCCACTTCGTAGGCCAGATCGGTTCGGGTCCAATCTAAAACAGGCATAAAATTGTAAGTCACAGTACTGATACCACAACTCGCCAGATTTCTGATAGACGTTTTATAATTTTCTATGTGCAGAATATAATCTCCGGTTTGTGTTTTTATAGCTTCCGAAACCGGCACACTTTCTACTACATTCCATACTAAACCTGCATTTTCTATTATCTCCTGACGTTTTTTTATCTCTTCACAAGTCCACACTTCTCCATTAGGAATATGATGTAAGGCACTTACTACTCCTGTACAACCCGCCTGCAAAATATCAGATAAACTAACGGGATCATTAGGTCCATACCAACGCATGGTCTGGATCATTCTATAATTCATTCTTTTTCGCTAAATCTTAAACACCACCAAAAACGGCAAAACCTCCGTCTACATTAACTACCGTACCTGTCACAAATTTAGAAGCATCGCTTAATAACCATACCAATGCACCTTCTAATTCTTCTGCTTTTCCAAAACGTTTAAACGGAGTTTGCTTAACCACTAAATTTCCTCTTTCTTTATATGTTCCATCCGGATTGGTCAATAAATCTCTGTTTTGTTCAGTAAGGAAAAATCCCGGAGCAATAGCATTCATTCTGATAGCATCTCCGTAACGGTTTGCTAACTCTACAGAAAACCATTTTGTATAACTATCTATAGCTGTTTTTGCCATACTATAGCCTAATACTTTTGTTATTACTCTTTGGGCAGACATAGATGAGATATTAACAATAACACCATTGCCTGTACTTACTATATCTGGACCAAAAACTTGTGTAGGTATTACAGAACCAAAAAGGTTAAGGTTTAATACTTGTTGCAATGCCGGAATATCCAGTTTAAAAATATCGGCTCCTGGCTCCACTACCGCTCCTGGCATGTTACCTCCGGCTCCATTTACCAAAGCATCTATTTTTCCAAACTCTTTAAGAATAATTTCTTTAGCTTGGATCATACTTTGCTCATCTAAAACATCTGCGGCAACACCTATTGCCTGGCCTCCACTGGCATTAATTTCTGCTGCCCTGTTTTTAGCAACATCTTCTTTTCTGCCTAGTATGGCTACTTTACCTCCTGCCTGTGCTATGGCACTTACAAAAGATTTCCCAAGTACACCGGTTCCTCCGGTTACGACAACGACTTTCCCTTCTAAAGAAAATGGATTATTATTCATATATCTATAGTTTTTTATTTTTGAAATAATGGTTCTTTTTAACGGAACAGATAATATTATCGATGAATTTCCTTATTTTTTAGGTATTTTAGCCTATATTTTTAGTATTTTTTTACGTAATCCATTACGTTCTTTTTTCAGATGAAAAATATAACGCTTAAAGAACTTGCTAAACAGCTTAATTTATCGGTGCCAACTGTATCCAGGGCACTCAATGATAGCTATGAAATTAGTCAGGAGACTAAAGATAAGGTTAATGCTCTTGCTCAGGAACTTAATTATCGCCCTAATCCTTTTGCTTCCTCATTACGTAAAAACAGAAGTAAAACTATTGCTCTTGTAATTCCAGAAATATCCAGCGTATTCTTTTCTCAGATAACCAAAGGTGTAGAAGCTGTGGCCAACAACAAAGGTTACCATGTAATTATTTGTTGTTCTGATGAAAAAATTGACAAAGAAACTGAGATTGTACAACATCTTATTGATGGACGGGTAGACGGTATTTTATTATCTACGTCTGCCGAAACTACCGACGGCAAGCACCTGGAAAGCTTTGTTGAACGAAAAATACCTGTGGTATTATTTGACAGAACCATAGAAAATATGCCTTTTTCTTCTGTTACCAGCAACGATTACGAAAGTTCTTACGCTGCTACAGTACATTTGATTGAAAATAATTGTAACAGTATTGGTTTTTTAAAGTTTGGCAAAAACCTTCAAAATATTGAAAAGCGATTAAAAGGTTACCAGCAGGCTTTAACTGATTATAACCTGAAACCAAACAACAATCTGATATTAACTTTGGAGCAGGATGCTGATGAAAATATTGAAAAAATCAAAAGGTTTATCCTAAATAAAAAACCTGATGCTTTATTCGCTTCTGTTGAACACCTTGCAATGGCTACTTATGATGCCTGTAAACAGATTGACTTAACAATTCCCAACAACCTTAAATTACTGGCTTATTCTAACTTAAATATTGCCCGACATTTTAGCCCTCCATTAACAACAATTGTGCAACCAGCCTACGAAATTGGAGAAAGTTCGGCTACTTTACTACTTAATTTACTTAAGAACAAGCATCTTGACGAAATTGAGGATCTGATGATAGATTCTGAAATATCGTTCAGAGCATCAACAGAAAATTAAATAATCTAAATAGACTATTTTCTATTCCCAACTTCCTGTAATCAGACTCCCCTGATTGGCGTCATTCATCACTTTTAAGAATACATCTATCTCTTGTTGTAAATCTTCTACGTGTGAAATGACCCCAACTACTCTATTTTCTTTTCTTAAAGATTTTAAAGTATCAAACGCTACCTGTAAAGCTTCTTTATCTAAAGATCCAAAACCTTCATCCAGAAAGAAAAAATTCTGTTCTGACTTGTTTTGCTTCTGCACACTTTCTGCCAATGCCAGAGCTAGCGAAAGCGAAGCCTGAAAGGTTTGCCCCCCCGATAACGTTTTTACACTTCTCAATTTCCCGTCGTTTAAATAATCTCTTATTAAAAAATCGTTCTTATCAGAGAGTTCTAATTTTAATTGCTGACGGCTTAGTTTATAAAAACGTTCATTAGCAGCAGCACATAATTGTTGAAGGTAAAAACTTGATATATAATTCACAAAACCACTAGATCTAAATAAATTCTTTAGTTTATCTATATTTTCTGAACGGATCTTTAATGTTTCCAGATTTGCCAGCAAAACCTGTTTCTTTTCAAGATCTTCTTCTTGTCTTTTCAAAAAAACGTCTTCTTTTATTTTCTGCGCATTCTGTGTTTCAAAAACCTCGGTAACAACTTTTAACTGTTCTTTTTCTAATTGGTAATTCTCTTCATCAAACAATTTCCCTTCCAGTTCTTTAGCCAATCTTTGGGTGTTCTGTTCTGCATTGTACAGTTGCGCATTAAATTGCTGAATTGCTTTATCTTGTTCCTGAACATTCATAACCTCAGACAGCACTTCTTTTACCTGATTAATATCTGCAAATGGAGAATTAGAGAGATTTTGTCCTAATTGTGCAGCTATGTGCTCCAGCTCATCGTTAATCACCTTCAGCTGAGTAGATAAATTATGCTTACGTTCTGAAAAAACTATCTGTTGCTGTTTCTGTTCCTCTATCTGTTGAGTCAGTTTTTCATACTCGGTTTGTATGGTTAAGATACGCTGAGTCAAGGCAGATTTCTCTTCTTCTAACTGAGTTAAGCTATAATTAGCATTTAACAAATCTTTAGTAACCAATTGTTGCTTTAAAAGTGCTACCTGCCCCTCTTTTTCCCTGTAACTTAGCAATATTTTATCCAGCGCAGCTCTGTATTTACTTATCGTGTCTTCCTCTGCTTTTAATTGCTGTCTCTGTTTTTCCAATAACAATTCCTTACTATCTAATACACGCTGTAATTCTTCGACCTCCTGTTCTTTCTTTTCAAGTAAGGCTTCATCATCTGCATTAAAATCCTTCCATATAAAAGTTTGTAAATGCTTTTCTAAATCCAGGTTATGTTGTTTAAACCTCAATAAGAGCTTTTCTTTGGCTTCTTGTTGATTTTTTAAAGCATATTCCAAGTTTTGAAAACTAATTAAAAGATCTCCTAAAGTTTTTTTGTTTTTTTTGAGCTCTACTAATTTCTCTTGTTCTTCCTGCTGATGCGAAGCAACGTCCTCTACATGTAACGTTTGCGGATGATCCGACGAACCACAAAGAGGACAAGGTTCATTAGGTTTTAAATTAGCAACATATTCACCCAACTTGAGTTGTAACTGATAATGATTAAACTTTTCGTTGATTAAAACCTCTTCTTTTTCTAGTAATTCGAGCTTATTTCGGATTAACTCTAAAGAAAAAACAGAATTTAACACACTATTAATCAACAACTCACCTTTACTTATCTCTAGTATTTGTTCTTTTATATTATTAATCTGATTCTCGACAATATGCAATTCAGAAGCATCCTGATCTACGAAACTTTTCAGATGTTTTTTATTGAGATACCATTGCTTTAATACGTTTAGATAGCCCAAATCAAGCAATTGCTTTTTAACATGCTTCTCCTCTTCTGCAAGCATATCCAGAGATGCATTCAACTGAATACGCTCGGTTTCCTTATCCTGGAGAAGCTTTTTTCCCTTATCTACTCTTATAGCTAATTCCGCAGTTTCTTCTTCTAATTTTCGCACTGCAGACAATCGCTCAACATCCTGTAATTGTATCTTTAAATCATCTACTTTATCGTATGACAATTTGACATTTGACAATTTCAACACATTATTATTCAGCTCATTTAAAACTTTATCTAAACTTATTATTAGCGAAGATAATTCCTGATTTATCTGACCTTCTTGCTGTGTTAATTTCGACTGCTGTACCAGATCTGTCTTAAAATATTGAAGACCATAACTGTATTGTTCAAGCTTTTTTTTCAGATTTTCAAAGTATGCTCTCCTACCTTCCAGTTCTTGCTGATGACGCAACTGAGATTGATACTCTGTATAGGTTTGCCTTAATTTCTCTAAAGACTGTACTTGCAAAACTTTGCTTTCCATTTGTAATTTAGCTTGAGACACTTGCTTAGTCAATTCTACCAAACGTTGTTTGCTATGTTCAATCTCTTCAACAGACACATTTTGATAATTTGCAAGCTCTCCATTCAAATGCTGTACATTTTCGGTATTCTTTTTCTCTAAAGAAGCTGCCTGATAAAAGAACTCATATTTTTCCAACTGAAATATCTCCCGCAGCATCACAGTTCTGTCCTTATCGCCCAATTGCAAAAACTCCTGAAATTTACCCTGAGGAATGATAATAGTTCTTCTGAAATTATCGTAGCTTAATCCAATTACTTTTTCACCATTAGCCCCTTCTAAAGGTTGCCAGCTACCATCTTTTTCCAACTTATAAGACGTACGTTCTAACGTCCCTACCTTATCATGTTGTTTCGAATTCCTTTTCCCCCTAACCACAAATCGATACTGATGTTGATCATAATTGACAAAAACAAAATCTATCAGTAACTCGTTAGATCTTAGGTTCATCATATTATAACTTCTGTTATCAGTACGGTTCAATCGCTCTGTATCACCATATAAAGCATAAGAAATAGCTTCTAAAACAGAAGACTTACCCGATCCTACTGAGCCAAATATCCCAAAAAGCTGACCTTCCAGCAGTTTGGTAAAATCTATGGTTTGCTCTTGTTGATAAGAATATAAACCTTTTATTGTTAATGAAACGGGAATCATTCGTTAATCTGCTCTGCTTTAATCTCCTTAAATAAATTCATTAAATCCTCATTTGGGGCTTGACCATTATTACGGGATTTAAAATAAGCAACAAACAGATCATCCATTTGAAGACTTAAGTCTATTCCCGACTCATTTTCTACTTCGTTCGCTGATGCTTTCTTTCTGATTTCGGGAATTAACGTTATAATACCATCATGACTCTGATAAAGCAACCGTCGTTCTTCTGCCTTTAAAAAATCGTCACTTATCAAAGTGAGCTCTACTAAAGCATTAGGATGATCTACAAGCCAATTTACCGCTTCCTGAATATCTTCAAATCTTTTTCTGTATAACGTTCTACCAGATTGTAATTCTATTTTCTGATAGTTTATAGGTTTGTTTGTCTCCGCCTCTATATAAACCAGGTATTTTTTTTGTTCAGCTTCCGAAAAACTATAAGCTAGTGGGCTACTACTATAAACAATGGGACACGGCTCATTATCTATACGCTGAAAGCGATGCAAATGCCCCAATGCCACATATTGCATTTGTGATGGTATATTCTCTGAAAAAACAGCTTGTGCACCTCCCACATGTAATATTGGCTTTTCATCTTCCGGCTCTTCTGGAGGTACCGTTCCTTTTTTCATAACAAAAAGATGTGTCATCAGCATATTAACCCCTTCATTATCACAATAAGTTTCTGCCAGTTTACCCCAATGTTGTTCTAAAACTTCTCTTAAAGATTCATCTGTATTTTCTAATCCTAAATAGGTTTTCAAACGATATTCATTAGCGTAAGGTGTCACTAACAAACGAATGGGATGGGCTATATCAGGAAATAATACTTCTAAAAAGCCAGGTTCGCTCTTAGTAATTGCTATACCGCTTTCTAGCTTAAAGGGAGCTACTTGCGAATAAGGATAACCAATAAAAATAATTCCACATTCTTTAGCCAAAGGATCTGGCGCTTCTATACGGTCTGGCGAATCGTGATTACCTGCAATAGCTATCACTAAACGTTTTCCATTATTGGTAAGCTTTTTTAGTGTTTTGTACAGTAATTCTACAGCTTCTGTTGCCGGATTAAAATTATCGAATAAATCTCCGGCTACTAAAATCAAATCGACATTTTTTTCATCAGCAACCTTTACAATTTCTTCCATTACGGATAATTGTTCCGACATTCTGGAAAACTTTTCTAGCTTTTTACCTAAATGCCAATCTGCTGTATGTAGAATCCTGATCATGCTCTAAAGATACTAAATGCTTCTGTTTTGGTTACGAAAAGTCATAAATACACAACTTGAAACCGTAAACTAAAAAATAATAGCTTTGTTTTGAATGAATTGCGATTTTAGGTTAAAAAATATTTTAAGATATGCTTAGAATTCCCTAATATTGCATCGCAAATCAGAAATGATTTCGGCTCCTATAGCTCAGTTGGTTAGAGTAGAAGACTCATAATCTAACTGGTTAAGGCGTTGAAAGTCAGGATTACATAGTAAAAAAAGTGTTCTGATTGACATTGAAAAGTTAGAGTTTGAAAAAACTCAACAAGTTTAAAAAAATTACCTGTTTGACGACAGGTAAAACAACATAAGCGCCTATAGCTCAGTTGGTTAGAGTAGGAGACTCATAATCTCTTGGTCGCTGGTTCGAGCCCAGCTGGGCGCACAAAAAGCCGTTTCAGAAGAAATTTTGAAGCGGTTTTTTTTTCATTTCTTTGAGCCGATTTCTTCGGCGAGACGGTCACGGGTAAATCGCCCCTATGGCTGGTTTTACATAGTTTTTTGTTGAACTTCACGCAAAACCGAAACAAATAGGTAACGGAAATTTTTGCGTGCTAATTGAAAAAATTATGGCAACCGTAAGCGCAAAGGTTTATGAACACCACAAGAAAGCAGATGGAACTTACAATGTAAAAATTTGTGTCCATCACAAAAGTGAAAGAAAGTTTATTGACACCAATCACTTTGTTGTCAAGAAGCAACTGACAAAGGATTTTAAAATCAAAGATCCTTTTATTGCAGACAAGGTCGAACAACAGCTAAGAGATTATCGGAAGATGATAAGCGACCTCGACGACCGACTTGATTATTTTACAGCTACATCACTGCGAGATTACTTGCGTGATAAGGACGAGGACATCGACTTCATTAAGTTTTGTACTCAACACATCGAACGCCTAAAAAAAGAGGGACGCGGTGGATCGGCCAAAAATCAAGCAGTAATCCGTAACAGCCTTGTCGATTATTTTAAACGGCCATCCGTTTCCATTAAGGAGATCAACTCCAATATGCTAATGGCCTACGAGCGTTATCTACGATCCGAGCGAACAATGACACGCTACAATCAAGACAATAAGCCAGTAGTTACCACCGAAAAAGGTTTATCGGATAGTGGATTACATAATCACATGCGCGACTTACGGACATTATTCAATGCTGCACGAGAACTTTATAATAACGAAGACCTCGGAATATACCGTATCAAGCACTATCCATTCAAGAAATATAAGGTTGGTTCCCCGCCCCTCACTAAGAAAAGGAATAATACACTTGAACAGGTGTTGATTATTCGGGATTGTGTCACTAAACCCGGAAGCCGTGCAGAATTGGCCAAAGAACTTTATATGCTTTCGTTCTACCTCTGCGGAATGAATGCTGTAGACCTTTATCAAATAACAGAACGTGATATTAGGAACGGTCGTGTAGATTATAATCGCTCCAAGACGGAGGGTAAACGCAAAGACAATGCCTTTATCAGTATCAAGATTGTTGACGAGGCAAAACCTTTATTGGAGAAATATTTAGGAAAATTGCGTGAGCGTTATTCAAGTGCCAATTGCCTTAATTGGGCATTGTCAAAAGGCATGGAGCAATTGCGTAAGTTGACGGGAATACCCGAACTCACTTTATATTGGGCAAGGCACACTTTTGCGAATACGGCTCGTAACGATTGCCGAATGAGCAAGGACGATGTGGCTCTTGCGCTCAACCATGTCGACGAGGGCAACCGTACGACGGATATTTATATTGCCAAAGACTGGAAGATTGTGGATGACGTACAACGCAAAGTCATTGCACAGCTAAGAAAAGTCGAAATCAAGGTGATGAAGAAAATACAAGCAATGGACGAAACGGAAAGCATCGCCGCTTAATTATAATAACCGGATTACATGAGGTTAACTCCTCATGTAATTCTTTGTAATATTTTAAAATTGTAAATTTGATTGATTATGAAAAATGTAATTTGGTTTTTTATTACCTGCATCATTGCAACGATAGGCTTCTTTGCTGCTTTGTCTATGAAAACACCGTGGATTGGATTTGGGGTGGCTTTTGGTGTATGGTTGATCTTTTTATGGACGACAACAAAGCCGAGACGACGATGAAAGGATTTGTTTGGAATCAAATTAAGCGTTAAGAATGTAAAGGAAATAAAGATTTTAAGCCACCATTCTTCCAATACTTTATAATTTCTATAATTATCTTTTCCGAACTTTTTATATCTTTGCTGTAATGTTGCGTAAGTACTCTGCCATATTATTTTTAATAGTTGCCCAAATTGTTATTCTGGGTCATGGCATTGTATCGCACCACCATCACACCGATATTGTCAATGATGGACATCATAAAGACAATGATAATCATCATAAAAACAGTAAGGAAACTCCTTTGGAGATTGCGTTTTCGGGTTTTATGCACACTGGTGAACATGCAGCATTTACCACTGCTGATGCCACTAAAATTGTAGTTTCCAAAGATGCAGAAAAATCAATAAAGGCATTGCCTGCCGATTTCAAGGCTCCGGTTGCATATATTGTCATCTATCAAAGACATACCTTTCCACCGGATAGGCATACAGTTTACCAATCACCGCTCTACGGCGCATATTCCCTCCGAGGTCCTCCCTTTATCATCGTTGCTTAACTTTCATCCTCGAAAGTTAAAATTTGACTTTTGCTCTTGATATCACAGGGCAAATAATTTCTTTTTTACAATCAAATTTTTAAAACGATGAAAAAATCATTCATAATAGCAGCATTCGCTGCCCTTACTCTTACAGCTTGCAATAACAGCGAAAAGTCTTCGACTGACAACAATTCCAGTTCAGCACCATCTTCAACCGCTCCTGCGATTAATCAGGATAGTATTGATAAGGCTCATGGACATTCCCACGACCCGGCAGACAATCAAACCCCTGCTGTTAATAAGGATAGTGCGGATAAGGCTCATGGACACTCCCATGATGCACCTGCTGTAAATCAGGATAGTATTGACAAAGCTCACGGGCATAAACATTAATTAATCCCCGGAACATTCTTCTACCACTTATATTATGGCATTCCATCGCTATAATATAGGTGTGTGCATTCTTATAAGCAGTTCCTTGAAGTTTGTACCGATTTAAATTCACTGTTCTAAATGAGATATATAAAAATAGTCTTATCAATAACCTTGTTATTATTGATAACAGGGTCGGTGTATGCTCACGGAGTTGATGAGGATACCCAGACCTTTCTAAGCGGAAATTCGGGAGTAGCCTTTGTGCCGTTTCTCTATATCGGGGCAAAGCACATGCTTACCGGATATGACCACCTGTTGTTTCTTGTTGGTGTCATCTTTTTCCTTTACCGACCAAAAGAAGTATTGCTTTATGTGAGCTTTTTCACCATTGGACACAGTATAACCCTTTTGTTGGGCGTACTGGCAGATATGGCAATCAACGCTTATCTGATTGATGCAATCATTGCACTGTCCATTGTATATAAAGGCTTTGACAATTTGGGGGGCTTCCAACGCTTTTTAGGTTATCAGCCTAATACAAAAGCAGCAGTTCTAATTTTTGGTCTTTTTCATGGTTTTGGATTAGCCAGTAAGTTACAGGAATTAAGTTTTGACAGGACGGGACTTCTGACAAACCTTATCGGCTTTAATATTGGCGTAGAAGTAGGTCAATTTATAGCCTTAGCCCTTGTGCTTTTCATCATAACCAATTGGAGACGGTCGCCAAGTTTCATGAAGTTTTCAACCCTCACCAATACCCTGCTTATGGCAGCAGGCTTCTTATTATTCGGCTATCAGTTAGTCGGTTATTTTAACTCTTAAAAAAAAATCAAAATGGCAGAAATAACGCATCAAATATTAGACAAAAAATCCATAGTCAAGCAGGTACTAATTGCTTTGGTTGTAGGAACGATACTCTTGGTAAGTGCCGTACTTCCGGCTGAATATGGTATAGACCCCTTGGGTATAGGCAAAGCAACAGGATTTAGCAAGTTGTATGTTGGAGAGGCAAATACGGAGACGTTGGCTTCGGTACCGCATAAAATATTGCAACTTGAAAACGTTGGTTCAGGTGCAGAGGTACCCAAACCTGCAGCCGCAGACAATCCGGCTCCTGCTACGCAACTTGCAGAACGCACAGACGAAGTTAATGTGGTCATACCAGCAGGAAAAGGACTGGAATATAAGGTGGACATGCTGAAACACGGAAATCTTCGCTATGAGTGGATTACGGACAAAGGAGAACTGTACTTTGATTTTCACGGTGAAGTAAAGAATAACAATAACTACTTCGAAAGCTATACCATTGCCTATTCAAACAATATGGTGGGGTCATTGCTCGCACCGTTCGAGGGTCCACAGGGATGGTATTTCAAAAACAATTCAAATGAGGACATAACTGTCAAAATCAGAATGAAAGGACAGTATCTCCTTAAACAATAAATTCTAACAACATTATGACATGTTAAATAAAATCATTCATTTTTCAATTAAGAATAAGTTGGTAATAGGACTATTTACCCTGGCATTGATATGCTGGGGTACATATTCCCTTACCAAACTTCCGATAGATGCCACACCTGATATCACAGACAATCAGGTCATGGTCATCACGGTGTCGCCTACGTTGGCGGCACAGGAAGTAGAACAACTGGTAACCTTTCCCGTGGAGCAAACGATGGTCAGTATTCCGGGGATTAAGGATATGCGTTCCTTTTCACGTTTCGGACTATCCATTGTCACCATCGTATTTGAAGAAAAGGTGGACATCTATTGGGGCAGACAACAGGTGCAGGAACGTCTGACCATAGCCTCAAAGAATATTCCAGAGGGGGTTGGGACACCTGAAATGGCACCTGTTACAACAGGTTTGGGCGAAATATTCCAATATGTAGTCCACCCCAAGAAAGGCTATGAAGATAAGTACGATGCAACGGAATTGAGAACCATTCAGGACTGGATTATCAAAAGGCAGTTATTGGGAACACCCGGGGTTGCCGAAGTGAGCGGTTTCGGTGGTTTCGTAAAACAATATCAGATAACCGTTGACCCCGATAAGCTGGCAAGTCAAAGTATAACCATATCCGATATATTCACTGCACTGGAAAAAAATAACCAGAATACAGGGGGAGCTTATATTGACAAAGGTCCGAATGCCTATTTTATTCGGAGTGAGGGTTTGGTAAAGAACATTGACGAAATTAAAAGCATCGTTGTCAAAAAAGAGAGCGGTACACCCGTGTATATCCGTGATGTCGCCGAGGTGGGTTTTGGCAATGGTCCACGCTACGGTGCAGCCACCAGAAACGGACAGGGTGAAACGGTTACGGGTATCGTTATGATGCTGAAAGGAGCCAATTCATCGGAAGTTATTTCCAATGTAAAGGATAAAATCGAGGAAATACAGAAAGGTCTTCCAGAGGGTGTTGAAATCGAACCATTCCTTGACCGTAAAAAATTAGTAGACGGGGCTATTTCAACGGTTTCTACCAATCTTATCGAGGGAGCTTTGATTGTAATCTTTGTGCTGATTGTATTTCTTGGCAATCTTCGAGGTGGGCTTGTCGTAGCATCGGTCATCCCTTTGGCAATGCTGTTCGCTATTTGCATGATGAACCTTTTTGGCGTTTCCGGTAACCTGATGAGCCTTGGCGCGATTGACTTCGGGATTATTGTCGATGGAACGGTCATTATAGTGGAGGCGGTCATGCACCGTATAACGGGAAGCAGAGCCCGATATGGAGGGGTGGAAAAACTTACACAAGACCAAATGGATGAGGAAGTGTATGAAAGCTCACGCAAAATCCGAACAGCCGCCGCTTTTGGCGAAATCATTATCCTCATCGTTTACCTCCCACTGTTGGCTTTGGTTGGTGTTGAGGGCAAGATGTTCACGCCTATGGCGCAGACGGTATCCTTTGCCATTTTAGGAGCGTTTATTCTTTCTTTTACCTACGTACCGATGATGTCGGCTTTGGTATTGAGCAAGAAGACATCGCATAAGGAAAATTTTTCTGATAGGATGATGAACGCTATACAAAGAGTGTATTCCCCTATTATCAACGGTGCGATGAAACGGAAACTTTTAGTGGTATCGGTTGCGGCAGTATTATTCATCATCACGCTTATTACATTCAACAAAATGGGCGCTGAATTTATCCCGCAATTAGACGAGGGCGATTTTGCCGTGGAAACAAGAGTTCCCGTCGGAAGTTCCATAAACCAAATGATAGACGTTTCCCAAAAAGCACAAACTATTTTATTGAAGAATTATCCCGAAGTAAAACAGGTGGTTAACAAAATCGGCTCGGGTGAAATACCTACTGACCCGATGCCTATTGAAGCGGGTGACATGATGGTGGTTTTGAAACCAAAGAAAGAATGGACAAGTGCAGAAACAAGGGAAGAACTCATTGAAAAGATGCAACAATCCCTGTCAGTTATTCCAAATGCAACATTCAGCTTCCAACAGCCTATTCAAATGCGTTTCAACGAGCTTCTTACCGGAGCAAAGCAGGATGTGGTATTAAAAATTTATGGTGAGGACTTAGATATACTTTCCGATTTGGCTTCGGATGTTGGCAGGAAAATCAAATCCATTGATGGCGTTGAAGACCTGTATGTGGAAGAAATAACAGGTTTGCCACAAATCAATATTCAATTTAACCGTGACAAAATTGGTCAATACGGCATGAATATAGAAGATGTAAACAGTGCCATTTCAGCAGGGTTTGCAGGCGAGGTTGCAGGTCTGGTTTATGAGGGCGAACGCCGATTTGATTTGGTGGTCAGGCTTGACAGTGCTTCCCGTGTAGATATTACCGATGTACAGAACCTGTTTGTAAGTACACCGGAGGGGCAACAAATTCCGTTGAGCGAGGTTGCAGAAATCAGCTATAAGCCGGGTCCTGTGCAGATACAGCGAGATAACGCAAAAAGACGGATTACAGTAGGCTTCAATGTCCGTAACCGGGATGTTAAGAGTATCGTAAATGACATTCAGGATATTATTGCCGCTAAAGTAAAAGTGCCTGCGGGTTATTATGTTACCTATGGCGGTCAATTCAAAAACCTCGAAGAAGCCAATGCCCGGCTCGCAGTAGCGTTACCTGTAGCCCTATTGCTGATTTTGGTGCTTTTATATTTCACGTTCCATTCCTTAAAACAGGGATTACTGATATTCAGTGCCATCCCACTGTCGGCTATCGGTGGAGTGTTCGCTTTACTGATACGGGATATGCCATTCAGTATATCTGCCGGAGTTGGGTTTATCGCACTTTTTGGCGTTGCCGTATTGAATGGGATTGTATTGATTGCAGAGTTCAACCGATTGGAGAAAGAGGGTGTATCGGATATCTACGAACGGGTGCGTATAGGTACACGGGTAAGACTAAGACCCGTATTGATGACGGCAAGTGTGGCTTCGTTAGGCTTCCTGCCAATGGCGTTATCATCTTCATCCGGGGCGGAAGTACAACGTCCTTTGGCTACGGTGGTAATCGGTGGATTGATTACGGCAACGGTTTTGACTTTGGTCGTACTGCCTGTACTCTATATCTATTTTACCCGACCATCAAAAAAAGTTAAAAGTTTACCTGCCGCTATCCTAATTTTAGGCTTTTTCCTGTTACCATCATTGGGCAATGCCCAAAATATTGGCGGTCAACCTACGAGGTCACTTACCTTGCAGCAATCCATTGATGAAGCCTTGAAGAGCAATGCACAGGTAAAAATTGCCGATTATGACATCAGCTTGCAGCAGATGCTCAAAAAAGGAAGCGTGACCATGCCCAAGACGGAAGTTTCTTATACGCAGGGCGTAGTCAGTAATCCTACCATAACGGATAACCTGCTCGTCGTCGGACAACGGATAGATTTCCCAACCGTGTACGGCAACCAGTCGAGACTGGCACAGGAGAAAATAAAGAGTAGCGAAGCCTATAAAGCCGTGACAGAAAATGACCTTGTACGTAGTGTAAAACTGGCTTACGTTCAGTACCAGTATGCGTTGGAACGAAAAGCACTTTGGGTGGGGCTTGACAGTATTTATGTAAAACTAAGCAAGGCAAGCAATATAAGATATAGAACCGGAGAAGCGACCAGTTTGGAAAACATCACTTCATCGGTGCAGTCAAAGCAGATACAAAATGAACTTGGAAAGAGTGATGCCGATATAAGAATCGCCAAACAACTTCTTCAGACACTTTTGAATACATCGGATGATATTACCATTAAGGACACATCATTGGTGGAGAGGGAGCTTTTATTGTCTCAACAAGTTGTGTCATCTACGGATAATCCATTGCTAAGCTATCTGCGACAGGAAATAGCAGTAAACCGACAGACTACCTCTTTAGAGAGAAGCAAAATGTTGCCTGACATCATTCTTGGATTTAATAGCCAAACCTACAAAGGGCTACAAACCATAAATGGCGTTGACCGTACCTACACGGGCAAAGACAGGTTCAACTTTTTTCAGGTTGGAGTAGCTATCCCTTTATTTCCGGGCGGTTATAGGTCGAGAATAAACGCGTCTAAAATCAACGAGCAGAAATCACAGGCGGAGGTTGAACTTGCGACCACGAACCTGAACGGCAGACTGAAAGAACTTGTACAGGAATATACCAAATTCCAGAAGTCGCTTAGCTATTATCAGCAAGAGGCATTGCCACAGGCTAATCTGATTATAAATAACTCGGATAAAAGTTTCAGGAGCGGTGATATATCTTATACCCAGCATTTACAGAACCTCACCCTATCGAGCAATATCCATTCGGAATATCTGGATAACCTGTACAACTATAACCGGGTAGTAATTTCAATAGAAGCGATTTTAGGCAACAAGTAATTAAAAATTTTAAAGAAATGACAAAATTATCAATTAAATATTTACCGTTACTGCTCGTTGCGATGATGGCAGTATCTTCTTGTAAAGACAAAAAAGACGGTGATACGGAAAGTCAAGAAGTCCCTGAACAGGTTACGACCGATACTGCGGCAAATGGTATCAAAACCATGACGTTTACGGATGACCAATATAAGCTATCTGATATTCAGACAGGCAAAATAGAAAGCCGTAACCTAAGCAGCATTATAAAAATGACGGGTGTCATCGATGCCGAGCCAGAAAGCGAAGCCTCCGTATCCGCACCTTTGGGCGGATACATCAAAACAGCCGGACTGTTACCGGGGCAACAGGTAAAAAAAGGACAGCTATTAGCTACATTGGAAAACCCTGAATTTATTGTTATCCAACAACAATATCTGGAAAGCCTCGGTCGGCTTGAATATTTGGAAGAAGAATATAAAAGACAGCAAGAGTTAAGGGATGAAGATATCAACGCTACCAAAACTTTTCAGCAGGTCAGTGCTGACCTGAAAGTGATGAAAGCCCAAATTTCAGGTTTGGAGCAGCAGATGGCATTGATAGGGATTAGCAGCTCGGCTTTGAAGAAAAGCGGAAGCATTTCAAGAACTGCAAATATCTATGCCCCTATAGGTGGATACATAAAAGCCAGCAATGTTAATATCGGGAAATACGTGGCAGCCACCGATGTGCTTTTCGAAATCATGGGGACAAATAACCTGCATCTTGCATTGAATGCCTTTGAGAAAGATTTAGGCAAAATCCGTCCGGGACAATCGGTTAAGTTCTCATTATCCAATGAAAACAGGTACGACAGGACAGCCAAAGTATTTCTGGTCGGACAGGCTGCGGACAACAACAAAATGATACCCGTACTTTGTCGTTTTTCCCAAGAAACCGGCTTGCTTCCGGGTATGTATGTGAAAGCACTACTTGAAACCTCAGCGGAACAACAGAATGCTGTCCCAACTGATGCTCTCGTTCAGTTAGAGGGAATGGACTATATTATTGTTCAGACAAATCAGGCAAAAGAAAGCTATACGTTCCAATTAATTCCGGTTTCAAAAGGTGTTGAGCAAGCAGGCTACACAGCTATTGAATTGCCATCAACGGTTAATGAAGATGAGCTTACAGTCGTTACCAAGAATGCTTATACCATTCTTTCAGCAATTAGAAACGCCGAAGAGGAAGAATAAGACCATTCATTAAGTCTACTGTATGAAATCAGGAAGAAATAGAAGCAGGAAAACAAGAAAGAGGAAGAAATTTGTACCTCCTCCAAAAATGAAAGGAGGTACAAATAATAAACGCTTATCAACGATGACAAAGTGTTTGCTGATTGCTTTTGGAGTACTCGTGTTTATTGTATTGCTCATGCTATCGACGGTGTTGTCAAACATAGGGGTATCGAAAGAACATGTCCCTTAATAGCACAACAATATGAACTATTTACAAATATTTTTTCCCGGCAATTCTTTGGCTTCCTGTCATGTTGATAAAGGCTTTCCCTTTTTGGGAAACCGCCATCGTGGAATTTAATTTAATATAATCAATGAAAAAATATTTGAAAGAAACACAAATTCTTGATTACAATCACCCATCGATACAGCGTATTGTTAACCAAAGGTATTGGAAAGATTTTGATACAATTTTTAGAATTAAAGCAATATATAACTATGTAAGGGATGAAATAAAGTTTGCGTATGAAAGCCATTCAACATCAAGTTCCTCCCAAGTGATTTTGAACGGGTATGGAGACAACAATACAAAATCAATTCTATTGATGTCATTTTTAAGGGCAGTCGGCGTACCAACTCGTGTACATGGATTTATTGTCAGCAAATCGCTAATGGCGAGTGTGCCGAAAGACATCTGGTATAAAGTTCTGCCAAACAAATTCAGACATAGCTTGGTGGAAATATATGTTGAAAGTGATTGGTACATTTTAGAGGGGATAATGTTAGACAAGGATTATTTGGACGGATTAACTAAAGTATATAATGAACCAGAATGCGAAAACCTGTTCTTGGGTTTAAAGGCGAGCCAAGAGGATATAGATTTCGAAAATCTAAAAGTCAACCCGTTATTGAAGAAATCCATTATCAAACAAGAATACATATTGGAAGACTTGGGCGTATTCGAATCTCCTGATAAATTCTATTTTCAGTATCCAAAACAGGGTAATACCATTAAGAATTTTTTCTTCAAAAACCTTGTACGACACTTACTAAACAAACAGATTGATAAAATAAGAAAGCAATAAGGTTCAAAGACCCTAAATTTTTAAAATGATAGACGGCGGAAAATGTAAAATACATTAGTTACTGCCTGTTTTAATTTGAATATCCAATGTCAATATTTATTATAAAAAATATCGTCCACTATTCATTACACTTCCTCTTTCCGGGGTTGGTTGCCTTTGTGTTTTACAAAAGGGGATGGAAAACCGTCTGGATAATTCTACTACTGACAATGATTGTTGACGTTGACCACTTGATTGCAAAACCGATATTCGACCCAAACAGATGCAGTATTGGTTTTCATTTTCTGCATTCGTATTACGCAATAGCTGTATATGCTTTAGCATTCCTGTTTGGCACTAAAATAATCAGAATTATTGCACTTGGACTATTACTACACATGGCAACCGATTTTCAGGATTGCCTATGGTAAAAACAATATTATAATATATGAAAATAATATCCTCAATAAAAATAGTTACAGAGCCTTTTAAGACCTTGCGAAATGAGACTTTCGCAAGGCTTTATTTTGCGCAAATCGCAAGCCTTTTTGGTGATGCTTTTACATGGTTGGGGTTAGCATTGCTTACGTATGAAATTAACCCCGATAATGCGGTCGCTATATTGGCATCGGCACTTACATTACGGGTTACGGCGTATATTATATTTTCACCCTTTGCAGGCGTTGTATCGGAAAGGTTTCAACGGAAACAAATATTGCTGATAACACAGTTTGCAAGAATGGCAATCGTGTGTATGCTTCCTTTTGTCAATGCTGAATGGCAGGTGTACGGATTGATATTTGCGCTCAATATATTTGCCGCATTCTTTACACCAACATACCGGGCTATCATCCCACAGATAGTGGATAAAGAAATATACAGGGAAGCCAACGGCCTGTCAATGGCAACCTTTCAGTTGTTGAGTGTATTTGGTCCTGCATTGGCGGGCATTGTAGCGGTATGGTTAGGGGCGAAACAAATATTCTTCGTCAACGGCACAACCCTTTTAATTGCAATACTATTCATTATCACCATCCCTAAAGCAGCCTTACAGAAAGGAGTTGATATCGCAGATAATACAGTGCCGAAAAAGACGTGGGGAGAAGTATTAAAAGGCATCCGCCTATTGTTCGGAAATAAGATTGTGCGTTTCGCATTGAGCATCGAATTTATATCAGCCATTGCAGGTGCAATGGTGTTGGTCAATACGGTTGGCTTGGTAAAAACATCCCTGCAATTGGACGATAAGCATTATGGATGGATAATGGCGGTATTCGGAGTGGGCGCAGCTATTACGGCATTTTTGTTGGGCAGTTTGGACAAAACCAAAACACGCAGTATATCACTGATAAGCGGTGCTGTTTTAATTGGCATAGCCATAAGCCTTGCCAATTTCGTTCCGTACACAGGATTGTTGTTTTTATGGGTTTCGGCAGGTATCGGACAAACACTTGCCGATATGCCATCCGAAACGCTGATAGGCGAAAACATACAACCCCAAGACCAGGGCAAAGTATATGGAGCTCATTTCGCATTTTCTCATTTATGGTGGGCAATAGCCTATCCAATAGCTGGTTTTTTCGGTACAAAATTTCCCGATAAAGAGTTTTTATATGGGGGTATCCTTACCCTAATCTTAGCTATGATAGCTGTTGTTCTTTTTAGGGTATCAGCAAAATCTCGAAGCGAAATAGAGATAGAAAAAGGATTAAACAAAAAACAAAGTTGATACAGTTGAAAAAAGAGTATAAGAATACTACTGTACAAAAAGAAGCCCAAAAACAAATATCTCCTTGAAGATGGAAGACATAGATATGACTGGGTAATAGTAAAAAATAAACTTATGCAAAACAAATATCAGATAAAATCAACGGTTCAATTTCCAGAACAAACAACGATACCGAGAGATCAATCGGATAATATCATGTTTGATATTTTGCAGGAAAACGTTGTCGATAACAAAGTTTATTGTGAGGAATTGATAAATAAAATTATGAAACTTCCTTATGCAAAGCTACCCGATTTCTTTTCACACCATTGCGTTTTTGTAGCGGACCCCATCAAGTGGCTTAATAAATTTGAAAAACTTATAGCCGAAAACGAAGAACTGTTTGTCAACTCTACCAACCGAGGTAGAATGATAAAATGCTACACCATCATTGAAAGTAAGCGGAAAGAAATAGAACAGACAGGCTATAGACATACGGCGGCTAAATTACCAATGCAATATGTAAATGCTGAATGTGAAACACGATACTTTTCATTTAAAGAAACCAAAAACAGATTGATCGAATTGCAGGACTATACTGAAAAAATTATGTTTCTCACCAAAGAAAAATTTGATTACGAACAAGCCAGTATTGACTTTATTAATCCCAAATTGCCCGATTATTCGGATCAATGTCAAAAGGAAATAGATCAAATACAGCACATCAACCGCCTGACAAACGAATTTTCCATTGAGCAAATGCAAAAAAAGAAAGATATGCTTCCATTCAGCAAACTAAAAATAAATTGCAACATCAATCAGTTTGTGGATATTTTCTATCAATTAAACAGAGAGTTGTTTACCAATGGTAAACCCGTCATAGACGGCAATGTAAATGACTTTGTTGCTATCCTTGTAAATTCATTTGTAGACAAGAATGGTAAAGAACTAAGTCCTCAAACCATCAAAACAATATTTACTCCATCCAAAGCCGATAAGCGACCTAAACCTCATAAGAGAATAGATATTGACAAGATGCTATAAAGCAAAAGTGTCCTATAAGACCATTTCGGGACTTTTTGACTTTTTAATGTTTCTGATTTTTGTTTCTCGTATGTGCAAAATTAATTTGATTTCAACGCTATTCAATATCATGGACGCATTAAGAAGTATTAATTATGAGGGGAAATTTTATAAGTTGGCTTTATGTATTGGAAAAGAACTTACATCCAAATGTACTAATCAAGACTGCCGAGCATCATTTAGGATTCACTCGCTATTTTGATGACCTAAAGGAAAGCACACAGCGATTTAGACCCTATTTTTTAAGTTTGGTCGGTAGTTCTAAATCCGAAAAAAAAGCAATTCTATTGCAGTTGACAATTGTTAGTAACACCATACATAATTATATGGTTGGTATGACAGGATCGTGGAATGAATATCCATTTTCCACCCAAGTACACCAGCTTTACCGCCAAACGCTGACCACACTGGAATCGCTTTTGGAAGCCTGCGAGAGGTTCGACAGGCATATTTTATCTGGTCTACCCTTGACGGCCTATTCCATTCCAAGTATCCGTATGGAACTAAGGAGAAGGTTACGTGATTTACACAGTCTGGTTTCCAAATCAGATGTTGATCCTGTATTGGGAGAATTGGTATTAAATAAACTAAAGTTATTAATCGAACGAAAGGGAATGAACCGATCGGATGCGGAGTACGCATCAATGATTTTGGAAGAACTGAAAAAGTTACAGCCCTTTACCACAGTTGAGATGGAAAACCTATTGTATCAGTACGATTTCAATACCCCGGCTTTTTTCAACTATTGCGCAAAATGTTGCAACCGTCTAATGGTGGACACACCAAGTTTACATGAACAATTAGAAATACTAATTGGATTGGAAGACAGAATCAGCAGCCTACCGGCACGGTGTACATCAAGATGGATGACAGAAGATGAATCCATTAGAGAACAAATAAGGACACTCCTTGCAGAGAAGAAACAATATATCCAACAGCGAATTGAATTACGAAGATTGGAAATACAAGATAGTAAACTTAGTGAACAAACAGACCGGATGCAGGTTAATCTACCCGTGGCTCAATTTGGACTTTTTATAAGGTTATTCATGGAGAAAGGATTATTGCCCAAAGAAGAGGTAGGCAAAACCTTTGCCTATTATGCCCGGCATTTCAGCACTCCAAGAACACCGTTCATTTCTGCCGAAAGTTTACAAAAGAAATCAACCGATGTGGAATTTTCTACCGCAAAGAAAATGAAAGGCCATCTGATCGGTATGGTCAATTGGCTGAACAAGCATTATAGCGTTTCCAATCATCAAGATTCATAACTGCCTGCGTTCAAACTCGTCAAGAAGCCCCTGTCTTTCCAATATCTCCAATAAAGTAGCATACCAGATATAGTTGAAGCCTTTTTTCTTTCGTAAATCGGGCAATTTCATATCCATAATGTCTCCGAGCGTTTCCAAGCCCATACCTTTAGCTTGCTTAACGAAATCGGTATCTATGTTCAATGCCGTAAGGGATATGTCAGAGGATGTCATCTGTTGATCTGAATTATAAAGTGAAAATTAATCATAAATATTCTTATCCCCACAAATTTAATATACCAAATCTTAAATATGAAATATACTTCATAACATGGCAGGTAATTATGTCGCAATTTCGTTATGTGAAGCACATACGAAATGACGATATAATTAAAGCTCTTGGCCAACGGGTTAGAGACCTAAGGTCGGAAAGAAAGCTAACGATGGAAAAGTTAGCCGAACTTTCCGGCATTGACTACCGACAACTTTCCTACATCGAATTAGGCCAGACCGACCCCGGTTTGAGTACCCTACATGCCATAGCCAAAGGGCTCGATATTACCCTCTCCTTTTTGATGGATTCGGAATCTCTCCGCTAAAATCCACTCCCTTTAATTTTTCAAAAAAACACACTTTATTTTTAATTACGCCTACATTTTGACTTGGGGGTGAAACGTTTCTTTCACCCCTTTTCACTGTTTTTGCCTTATGCCGTTTTCGTGCTTTGTACCCGAATGGGAGAATAACCCCATCTGGAAGTATGAGGTACATGGAATTGGCAACGCTGCTAAAAAATGCAGCCGAACAAGGAACAGCAAACGCAATCAAAGAAGAACGCCCCGTTCCAGATCAGTTGACCAAAGCCGATGCTTACCGCCTGTACGGTCGGAGCAATGTGGATAGATGGCTCCGTGAGGGGCTAATCTCCGCCCAACAACCTACCGACACTTCCCAAATCTTTCTTGACAGATCAGAACTCGAAGCCGTTGCGGCTTCGAGCAATCGGATCACCTACCTGCCTGTAACGGACAGGTAAGCGCATCTGCTGCGATAGCGGAGCATGGACGGTCTTTGACATTGAGGAGTGAAGCATTATCCCGTGAGGAATGGGAAATTTTGCGAAAGTGAGGTAAGCCAATGCTTGGCGATACCAATATGCTGAAAGCGCATTGGCAGGCAATAGCCCGGTCCGTACGGACTGACGTGAGTAGCTCCGACAACTTACTATAAATCGGCAAGAGCGGATCATTTCGGGTTCGTTGCCCGTTGCCGGTTCCAACACGGGAAGACCCAATTCCCTTCATTAGTAAACCATTAAATCCCCAAGAAGCTATGAATATACTATTGACACCGCTGCAATTGCAGACATTGCTTTCTTATGCTGCCGAAATGGGCGCAAAACTGGCCCTGTCCAAAACTGGCCATATCCGGCCATACCTCAAAAAATCAGAAGCATTCAAACGGTATGGACGAAAAAATGTAGAGCATTGGATCGGTCTGGGACTGATTACCCCGCGCAAGGACGGCGACCACTCCGCAGCATGGCGGATCGACCGCATGGAGATCGAAGCCGTAAGCAAATCCCGCGAAGCCATGCGCTACCTGTAAAACCTATCCATCACATCAAAAAAATTTCTTATGACA
The DNA here is from genome assembly GCF_042678145.1 of Pseudopedobacter beijingensis. NCBI lineage: Bacteria > Pseudomonadati > Bacteroidota > Sphingobacteriia > Sphingobacteriales > Sphingobacteriaceae > Pseudopedobacter > Pseudopedobacter beijingensis. The sequence goes on from NZ_JBHUDG010000050.1 coordinate 169,372, forward strand.
TCTTACAAAAGCAACACACCATCCAATGAACCGTTGACCCTCGTAACCCTGCTCAAAGCATTGGGGCATGAACCCGTATCGATCAATGGCGATGAATTTCAATACGCCAGCGTATTCGGAAAGCGAACCAATAACAAAGTAGTCCTAACGGTCAATCAACAATTTAAAAGCTGGTTTGACAGCTCACTTGGCAAAGGTGGAAACCTTATGGATTTTGCCCGTACCTATTGGCCCCATCTTTCCCCCGAACGGATCGAAGAAAAACTTCGGGAAATACAACTCCAATCAGCTAAAAAAGATAGACCCCTACGCAAGCGCAAAGCGACCAAGATACCCGATTACCATGTCGCCCGTACCCGCCCTTTGGGATACAACAATGAGGTTACCGATTTTCTGATGGAAAGCGGTCTTTGGGAACTTGCCGATCTGAACATCCGAGAAGTCTATTATTATGTCATTGACCAAAAAGGCAACCGCAAGGATTTTTGTGCCGCAGGTTGGATGAACGAAAATGGAGGTTGGGAAGTGCGCGCCCAAAATTATACGGGCTGTATCGGTACAAAAGGAATGACCTTTATTTCGGCGAGTGAAACCGTGCTTGCCATATTCCCCGAATATGTGGACTATCTGAAAAGACGGAATGACAAGCATCTGCACTACGCATCGGTACTGATATTAAATCATCCCGATTTTTTGTCTGCGGCTCTGAAACGTGCAAGCCATTTTGAAAAGGTACTGCTTTATATCGATGAAACGAGGAACGGCTACCAATCGGCAACGGAAGCATTCACGGAAAAACTACCGCACACCGAAGTTATATCCCTTTAATTATCCAATCCACCTGCTTATGTCAAAATATGTAAACGTGGACGATCTCCGAGAAATCCCAATTTCGGACTTCCTGGCTCGGCTCGGTCACCATCCGGCACGAAAATCCGGCAAGGAACTTTTCTACCACAGTATGTTAAGGGAGACCAAGCAAGATACGCCATCCCTCACGGTTTGGGATGAGGGTGGCAAATGGATCGACCGAGGTGGCCCGAACTCGACAGGCATACAGGGCGGTAGTATCGTACAGCTCGGCCTTGCCTATTGGCCACAGCTTTCCTTTGTCGAAGTACTCAACAAAATAAAGGACACCTGCGATATGCAGGTGTCCATGATACCAGCCTATAAACCCGTCCGATCTCCTACGGAACAGGAACAAAAAGGCTACACCTTTGAACTTGTCCGAACGCAACCCATCGGCAGAAACTTTGTCCTGACCAAATACCTTGAAGCACGTGGGATATTGGACGTTGCAAATGGACACCTGCATGAAATCTATTACAGAAACCGTCTTGACAACGAAAATAAAAGCATTTTCTACGCCATTGGCTGGAAGAACGATTTGGGGAATTGGGAATTTAGCAATGCCAAAGGCTTCAAGAGCAGTATCGGTAAAAAGGGAATTTCTGTTATACCCGGCAATCCAAGCCATGCCGTTCTATTTGAGGGATATATGGACTACCTAAGCTGGCTCAAAGTAAACCGCCCAGACCCTACACCCACCGCCATTGTCCTAAATTCCATTGTCCAATTAAAGAATGCCATCGAACGGGTTAAGGGCATACCCATCGTGGACGTGTATTTCGACAATGACGATCCCGGCCGTAACTGTACCCAAAGGTTGATCGAAGCCGTGCCACAGGCTAAAGACCGATCCGGTGTATATCAAGGGTACAAGGATTACAACGATATGTTAAGAGATGCCATAAACGAGCATGAAATCCAGCACCAACGGGCAGGCCCCAAACGGTGATTTTCGGAGGGGCTGAAAACGGTTATTCCGATATATTGATAATCACATATACACATAAATGGATATACCGACAGCTATCTATGTAACTATCCGAATATACAGTTATACGGATAGACCTATATACCGATATTTCGATAGCCACCTATGCAGATAGCAGTACATACAGATATTCATGTATCCCGATATATGTATATCCAAACAGGTAGCGATACGGATATATGTATAGGTACGTATCGGTTTATCCATATAGGCACATATACAGTTATTCACATAGATACTGATACCGACATACAGCTATCCGTATAGATAGCTGTATTTATAGCGATACAGCCGATCAGATATATAGATCATCAATTGCTATCCCCAAACCTATGTGCCAAAAACACACCCAATCCACTTTTTTGCCCGTTGCGGTATAACCCCTCTTTTTTGTTTCGTATTGTGCAAGTTGTGTTTTTGTACGTACGGCTCTCGTACCTCGATGCCGTACCCACAAAAACCAACTTGCCCCGGAACAGACCAACTCCGATGGAGCAGGTCCGCACCAGGGTAGGAAAAAGGTCGCAACTCCCTTTTTCTCCTGCCAAGCGCACCACATCCGCCGACAACGGCGAAACATCCATAAACCTTTAAAACCATTACCATGCTAAGACACGGTAGCCTTTTTTCGGGCATCGGCGGTTTTGACATCGCCGCTTCATGGATGGGTTGGCAAAACGTTTTCTCCTGCGAGAAAGACCCGTTCTGCCGAACTGTTCTCAAACACTATTGGCCAAATACAGCACACTATGAAGACATCTACGATTTTCGGGCAACTCACTTTCGAGGACACATCGACATCATCAGCGGAGGGTTTCCCTGCCAGCCGTTCAGTCAGGCCGGACGGCGAAAGGGGGCGAAAGATGACCGTTACCTCTTCCCGGAGACTATCCGAATTATTAAGGAAGCACGGCCGGAGTGGATCGTTCTTGAAAACGTTACTGGACTCTTCACCATTCTCGAACCCGATAGTCTTTCTCAAATGGAGATCAAAGCGATTGAGCTTTTTTGTCAGGACGGTGAACAACCTGCAACAAGCACCATCATCCGACTCCAACGACGAGTTATCGGAAGCATCATTTCAGAAATCGGGTCAGCAGGATATGTACTACCGACACTTGAAGACGGCACGCCAATCGTTCTGTGTATTCCGGCTGCTGCCGTTGGCGCTCCACACCAACGGGATCGGGTTTGGTTTGTTGCCCACGCCAACCGCCACCGAGATAAGCAACATAAAAACGACAATCGAGCAGGCAGAGGACAGGCGACGGCTAAAGGACAGGAAGAACGAGAGGGGCAACGGCGGTCAGGTCTCCTTGACGGATTTTCTGGTGTACCATGCCCTGATCTCCCTATGGAGCCCGGCAGAGGACTTAGCCGAGAGGATGCCCCAAGAAATACAGAAGCGTTTGCTAAAAGTACTACCGACAGCGGAGCAGATCGATGGCACGAAATTCCCCTATGGACGGGATGGCCAACTGAATCCCCGTTTTGTGGCCGAGATGATGGGCTTTCCGAAAGACTGGACGGAGTTACCTTTCCGACATGGCGTGCCGAAAGCATAAAAGCCTACGGAAATGCCATCGTTCCGCAGGTCGCCCTTGAAATCTTTAGGGCGATACAGTCCGTCACCCTGAACCAAAAAGCACCATGAAGAACAGAATAAAAAAGAGAAAGTCCGCATCCCATGAACAACGATCCCGACGTTTTGAACTCCGGTTGAGCGAAGCAGAACGCACGCAGTTTCTTGATCTTGAAAAAGCACTTGGTCTAAGCCGTGCAGACATCGTGCGTATCCGAGTACTCCAACATTCCAAAAAGATGCTGGTCAATACCGCCGAAATCATGAAACTACTGGACGGTATCGGTACAGAGATCGGCCGATCCGGCAACAACATCAATCAATTGGCAAAGCACGCCAATACCCTGCAACAACAGGGAATGTTACATTCCAACTTGATCCGTGACCTTGCGCCATTGCTTACCGAATATATCAGATTGCAACGGAGGTTGGAACAATCCATTCGGCAGCTCATTAGGCTTATAAGGGGGCAGACATGATCGTTAAGATACTCGACCCGTCCACCACATTCAAAGGAGTGCGTTACAACACGAACAAAGTGGATAAGGATAAAGGCGAACTGATGAAAGTGGCAAATTTCGGTGCTTTGCAAGCCCTGCAAAATCTCCGTCCAAGAGATTACGTCAATTATCTGGAAGCCCAATCCGCAGCCAGTAGCCGCACGAAATACCCACAGCTCCACGCGGTCATTTCCTGCAAAGGGCGTTCGCATAGCAAAGAAGAACTAACCACCATCGCAGAGCAATGGTTGAGCGGTATGGGCTACGGTGAACAACCCTATCTCTTGGTATTCCATAAGGATACGGCAAACAATCACATTCATATCGTCTCCACACGGGTAGGCCGGGACGGCAAAAAGATAAACGACAGTTTTGAGAAAATCCGTGCCTACGAAGTGTTAAACCGTGTCGTTGGCGTGGACGAAAAGCAACAAGCCAATAAGGACATCGAAAAGGCTCTGGATTATAGTTTCTCCACACGGACGCAATTCATGATGGTGCTTGAAGCGCAGGGTTATTCCCTCAAACTGTCAGATGGGAAATATCAGATCAGCCGTTACGGCAAAAGACAAGGCACGGTTTCTTTGGAACAAGTGGACACCAAAATTGGTACTTTCAGCAAAGACATCAATCGGTTGGCACAGCTCCGAGCTGTCTTTGCTAAGTATCAAAGCCAATACGATCCGGCGGTGGTTCACACTCCGGCTCCACTTCCCGGCAATAGGCCGTCCGCACCATCGGGCTATACGTCGGCAATGGCACAAATGCTATCGGACAAATTTGGGGTACAGATCATATTCCACGGTAAGGACGGGAAACCGCCATACGGCTACACCGTGATAGACCATTCGAGGAAGATGGTCTACAAGGGCAAAGACCTTATGCCATTGGCTGAATTTATCGCACCATCGGAAGATAGACCCAAAATATCGCCTAAAGCGGATATAACGAACCCTACTCTAAAGGGGTGTGTATTCCGGCCCGAAGAAACAATCACCGAAAACGGTTATGTGCAATCAGCCAAAGACGACTTCGCAGAACCGAACGAAAAAGAACGGAAATCGACATCCGAAGAAACCACCATAGTTGCCGATTATGTACATGGAACAGCCGAGCAATGGATACCGAATATCCAGATCGATATTTCCGACGACATCGACGACGAGGCGATCCACGGGCGCAACCGTAGACGTAAGCGCAAAGCCCGGACGAATACCCGTTGACGCCCCCTTATTAACAACACCATTAAACCCAATGCACTATGCTCATACTTATAGGAAACCAAAAAGGCGGAGCGGGAAAAAGCACGCTCACCCTGCTGCTCGCCAACTACCTGACCCAGCAACAAGAACGGCGGGTTACGGTGCTCGATATGGACTATCAGCAATCACTTTCCGCTAAAGCCGAGAAAGCAAAGATTCTGGAAAATGAACCGCTGTACGAAATCGTTCCAGCCGACCTCAGCCATTTTCCGGCAATGCAACGGAAATTGGGAAAAGCACGGAATGAAATCGTACTGATAGACCTGCCGGGCAAGATGGACGACGACGGGTTGATACCCATATTCGCCGCCGCCGATGCGGTGCTCTGTCCGTTTGCCTTTGACGAATTTTCCGTGGATTCGACATTGCTGTTTGCAATGGTCATCGGCAAGATCAACAAGAGAGCGCCCCTCATTTTTGTACCGAACCGTATCAAGAACACCGTCAAATACGAAACCCGGACGGAAGTCGAAAAGGTACTGCGAGGCTTTGGCACGGTCGCCCCCGGTCTGCCGGATCGCATAGATTTCCAGCGGATAAATACGTTCCAGACACCGATCATCCTGTATCCCGTTGTGCTACCGCTCTTAGACCTAATCTATGAACAATACATTGCTAAGGAGGAACCATCATGAGCGGAATAAAAAGCCTTGCCGATGAGCTTCGGGATTCCATGCGGAAAGACAGACAGCCGCAGACTAAAGAAATCCCCACGGAACAGCCCCCAAAGGATACGCCAAAGAAAAAAGCGGAAACGTTGGAACACTTATTTGACAGTATCCTAAACCATGAACTGACCGGACGGGAAAGATTATTGATCCGCTTGGACGACAAAACCCTTTTCCTGCTCAAACAACTGAAAGTTGCCAAAGGCATCGATATGAACAAGATCATCGCCTACAGCCTGCACCTGTTTCTAAAAACCCACCCCGAAATTTCCCGATACATCAAAGAACACATTAAAACCCTTGATCTATGAACTGGACACAATTCCTGCTCGGCGTTATCGCCGTCTATGGCATCTACTATGCCCTAAACGTACTGTATGACCTGTTTATCCATCGCCGTGCTCCGACTACGGGCGATGGAGGAAACGAATTGGTATTCGATGAAGATTCACCGCCCGAAAGGGTTGTTTCCGAACCATCCAAAGTAGCAATAGAACCGATGGTAAAAGACGGAAAATCCGTTATCTCGTCAGGCCCCCTGCAATCCACGGGGGGCATAACCATAAAGGAACTTGTTTCGCTCGCACAAAACAACGTAATCGAGTACACCAAAGCCATCCCCTACTAAATCCAATTATGCAATCCATCCGTTTTTTGACAGTATTCCTTACTGTCATTTTTTTTGCCCTGTACGCCACCGCCCAGCCCGGTCTTGCCGAGTTTAGGGAAGTGCGCAGGGAAGTCAATACTTGGTATTACAACTTCTCTGACCTTGCCTTTGTCATCGGTGCTGTATGCGGACTGCTCGGAGGACTACGGGTGTACAGCAACTGGCAATCCGGCAAGCATCACATCGATGCGCAGGTCATGGGGTGGTTCTTTTCCTGCCTGTTCCTGTCGCTCGTCGGCGCCGCACTAAAAGCCCTGTTCGGGGTAAACTAATAGCCAATCATTTTTCATTCACTTTTTATCCATTATCTCTATGACAGTAAACACTAAAAAACTGTTTGCCGTGGCCGCACTTTCATTGTCAGCGGTCCAATCAACATTCGCACAAGGCGGTACAGTAGGTATCGATGCCGCCACATCTTCGCTTACCAGCTATGTCGATCCAATTTCGACGCTCATTCTCGCCATCGGTGCGGTGGTCGGGCTCATTGGGGGAATACGGGTGTACATCAAGTGGAACAGCGGAGATCAGGACATCAATAAGGAACTGATGTCGTGGGGCGGTTCCTGTCTATTCTTGGTACTCGTGTCGGTGGTCATTAAAGCGTTTTTCGGCGTATGACACACGGGCGTTATCCGATCTATAAGGGGCTTCAAAAGCCCCTTATCTACCGAGGTTTCAAGGGAAAGTTTATCTATTGGGGCATAGGTTCCCTTATCGGCGGTCTGGCCATCGGCGGACTTATCGGTGCAATTACCAATCTCTTTCTCGGTGGCTTCGCAACCCTTGCCCTGATGGGTGCAGGACTTGCCTACACATTCATGAAACAAGGTGACGGTCTCCATGACAAAACCCGCCACCGTGGCGCATTTATCCATCCTGCCCATTTATCGATCAGCTATGAAACCGAACCCGATTTATCGGGTGAGCTCTCATCAGCCATTAAAAACAGACAAACCGATGAAAACAGAGAGAAAGACAACCTTTGAAATGCCCTATGTGGGTATTGACCATTATCAGGGAATGTCGGTACTGTACGGCGACCGTGGTGATTTTTCAGTCGTTATGCGATTGACCAATCCCGTCTTACAGTATGGCGCCGATCCCGAAGCCTATACCGTTTTCCAACAAGTCTTGCTGAACGTCATCAAGATACTTGGCGAGGGGCATATCATCCAAAAACACGACGTATTTATCAAACGGAAATACCGCCCCAAACCCGCATCCGAATTTTTGGAACAGAAATACCAGGAACATTTTGAGGGTCGGGAATACACCGAGATCAGAACCTACCTAACGGTGACCCGTCAGGTCAAAAAAGGGGCATTCTATACCTATGACAAAAAAGTGCTTGTCACTTTCGGGCAGAACATGGCTAAAGTCTTTGACCTGCTTTCGGGTGCTGCCCTTAATCCCTCATATCTTACGGAAGCCGAAATAAACCGCTTTGTAAACAGGGTGCTCTGCATGGAGTTTGAGCAACCCCACATCACATTGGACAATCTCCGCTGCGGAGACCGTGAGTTGCAAATAGGTGACCGGGCCGTCCGCTGTATCAGTATGGTCAACACCGATTCGGTTGACCTGCCCGAAAAGGTCGGATCGTTCACCGCCCGAACCGAAACAAACGGTATGCGTGATTTTCCGGTAGACAACCTTTTTTTCCTGCACAATGTTCCCGGTTATCGCACCATTATATATAACCAGCTATTGGAGATACCCAGCCAACAGATCACGTTGGGTAAACTTGAAGTAAAGCGTAAAAGGCATTCGAGTGTACCCGATCCGGCCAACCTCATGTGCGTGGAAGACATTGATCGATTGCTTGTAGACGTGGCCCGTGACAATCAACTATTGGTACACGCCCATTACTCCATGATCGTATGTGCCGATACGGACAGGATCGACAAGACGGCCAATTTTATTGAAGCCGCATTGTTCCAACAGGGGATCATTCCCTCACGCAATGCCTACAACCAATTGGAGCTGTTCCGGTGTGCCCTGCCGGGCAATGGCGTGGAACTGAAAAAATACGATTGGTTCCTGACTACCGCCGATGCCGCCCTTTGTTTCTTTTTCAAGGAACGGCTGCCGACCGACGAACCATCGGAATTTCTGCTAAGGTTTACCGACCGTCAAGGGGTGCCCGTGGCGATAGACCCATCGGATTTGGTTATGCGCACTGGGCGCATAAAAAATCGCAATCGCTTCGTTTTGGGGAGCAGTGGTACGGGTAAAAGTTATGCCATAAATGCGATCTGTCAGCAGTACCTGCAATACAACACGGACGTGGTGATCGTGGATGTGGGGCATTCCTATTCCGGTCTTTGCAGTACCTATGGGGGCAAGTACATCACCTATTCGGAAGAAAAGCCCATCACGATGAACCCCTTTGCGATCAGCGAGGAAGAATACAACATCGAGAAAAAGGATTTCTTGATAACGTTGATCTGCCTGCTCTGGAAAGGTTCCGAGGGTACGGTGACCACAGTAGAGCGAGACGTAATTTCCAATGTCATTTCAGCCTATTACGCCCATCATTTCGATAAGGCCATCGAAGACCGAGTAGACAAACTGGACTTTAATTCCTTTTATGAATTTGCTGTTCGGAAAATCCCCGATATAAGGAATGAGGAAAGCATTGCTTTTGACGTGGAGGAATTTCGGTTCGTGCTAAAGAAGTTTTACCGAGGAGGCGAATATGAAGCCATATTGAACGAGGAAGCCGACCAATCCCTGTTCAACGAGCAATTCATAGTCTATGAAATTGACAATATACAGAATAACAAGACGTTGCTGCCCATTGTCACGCTCATAATCATGGATCTGTTCGTGCAGAAGATGCGCCACCGGAAGAACCGCCGGAAAACGCTGATCTTGGAGGAAGCATGGCGGGCCATTTCGTCGCCCATGATGGCAAATTTCCTTTTATACCTGAACAAGACCGTACGGAAATTCTGGGGGGAAATCATCGAGGTGACACAGGAGATCAACGACATCATCGGCAACCCCATCATCAAGGACAGCATCATAAACAATTCGGACACCATCATCCTGCTGCAACAGAACGAAGCCGACTTTAGAAAGGTTGCCGAATTGCTGTCCATCAACGAAGCGGAGCAAAAAAAGATTTTCACGATCAACCGTCTGGACAACAAGGACGGACGTGCCCGTTTCAACGAGTTCTATATCCGTCGGGGAAATACGGGCGAAGTGTACGGTGTGGAGGTTAGCATTTACCACCACTTGGCATTCACGACCGAAAAACCCGAAAAAAGTGCCGTGGAGATTTACGCCAAACATCATGGCAGCTACCCGGCCGCCCTAACGGCGTTTGTCTCCGACATGGAAAAGAGCGGTCTTGCATTGGGCGATTTTGTGCAAAGGGTGAACGAGAACAACGCGCCCGTTGAAACACAAAGAGAATATTTTAAACCTGATTTTACATGAAACGATTTATTGCAATAACGATCCTGTCCTTTGCCGTTTTTTATGCAAGAGGACAGATTTACATCGACCCCGCCGTGGCAGCCGCGACGGGTGTCCATGCAGGTGTGATGAACAGCCAGCTCAACAATGTGAATAGTAATCTTACGCTCATCCAGCGCGGCCAGATGGCCGTAACGGGCCAGCTCCTGATCGTGAACGATTTGCAGGATAAGATTTACAAAGGATTAAGTGAAGTTTCCGGCGTTGTCCGTTCCCTGCTCACCGTAAAGGACATTGCCAATATTTCCCTTGACATCGTTAACGACGTGGAAAAAGCAATGAACATCGCAAGGGGAAATCCGGCACTCCTATTATTTGCCGAAGCGGGCGCACGGGAATTTAAGACAAGGGCGACCAATCTATCTGCCGAAGTCAGCGCCTTTGTACTGAAAGGCGGAAAGGACAACCTAATGGATTCGGGGGAAAGGGCAAAACTGTTAAACCGGATACGTACGGAATTGACCATCCTGCGAGGCGTAGCCTTTGGGATGCACAGAAGTATGTATTGGGCAAAACAACGCGGTATCCTTAATTCCCTTAATCCATACGCAGGTTTTATCAATATCGACAAACAGATTGCCGATGACATTATCCGTAATTCAAGATTGCTCAAACGATGAGATACATTATCCTAACTCTACTGCTTTTGGTCATCACCTTGACCAGAGCAAATGCACAGCTCAATGTGGAACTGATCCACCAATTGGTCGAACACAGCAAAGATGAATACGACCGCCAGATCACCGCAAGAAACCGACAAGCCATTACCTCGGCTAACGAGGAAGTAAACAAAGAAGAAACGTCAAAACTCAAAACCCGTTATCGGCAGTTGCACAGCCGTTTCCAGACCCTCGGTATGGCATTGCAGGGGCTTAGTATGGGGCTTGAATCCGCGCCAATAGTCACCGAGATCATAAACCAACAAAAAAGGATTGTAGGCATTGTGTCCACACACCCCGAATTTCTTTTGCTTGCCATCGATGCAGAAAAAGATATGGCAGAAAAAGCCGTGCAGCTTGCACGTTACCTGACCGGACTTTTTATCAGTATTAACGACCTCAACCAGATGAAAGCGAGCGACAGGAGAATACTTTACGGACACGTCCTGCAGGAGCTTAGGAAGATCGCAGGAGCATCACGGGGGCTTGCGGCTACCCTATACTATTCGACACGAAAAAAGCTGCTCGATTCCCTCAATCCGTTTTCCGGTTATATCAATGAGGACAGGCGTATAGTCGATAATATTTTAAGGCAATTGGAGGAATTTAAACCATGAAGAAGCAACTCATAATCCTGCTGTTTATCTGTCTTTCAAAGATGACTTTCGCCCAAAGTTATGTGACGATAATCTACGATGCCAAGCATCTTGCCATTGTAAACGAAAACGGTGCGGTAAGGCTCGCTTCCGAACAGACCCACAACAATATGCTCGGCAACATCCGTGGACGCATCGACGATATTAACGTCAACCTATCTTCCGTGGTGTTGGTGCAGAACATGATCCACCGATCACTCGCCGAAGTGGATCGGGCATTGAAGTCCGGCCGCTCCGCGCTCCATATTTCGAGGCTTGTTCAGGACATCGCCACCCACAGCACGAAGATGCTTGAAACTGCCAAAGGCGAACCGTGGCTGCTGCTCTTTGCCGAGGCCGCCAGCCGCCAGCTCAAAGACAGGGGCATAAACCTTGCCGCCGAAGTCTCCGACTTCGTTCTACAGGAGGGAAAAAACGTGCTGATGGACTACGAAAAAAGAGACCACCTCATGCGGAAGATCATTCTCGAACTGAAAGTCATACGCGCATTGGTGTTCAGTATGGAGAGGTCAATGTACTATGCCAAGATCAACGGCGTAGTGAAAATGGCGAACCCATACCGAAACTTTATCAACATGGACAAACGCAAAGCGGACGAGATCATACGGAACTATTATCTACTAAAGGACTGAACATGAAACCATCATGATTTATTCAAACCATCTAATGGAATGAATAAATCCGATAGCTTCATCACCATTTAAAAACAATTATTTCGATGAAAAAGATAAATATCATTTGGCTACTGCTGTTCCTATTTTCCACGGGAACAATGGCGCAGAACGTGAAGCGACAGACCGATAAACATATCGTAAATCAACAGGAACGCATGGTTCATAAGCAATGGGATCGAAAGAAGTTTACGCCAACAAGTGGTTTTCTCGGTCTAAACTATCAATATTGGCTCACCTGGGCGTGGCATCCAAACTACAACAAGACCGACCGCCGACCGTTGAGCGGTACAGGGCCACAGACCTTGCGCATGGGTATGGTACTGGCCATGCAACAAACGGACGAAGCCTATAAAAAGCATACGGACACCATCCGCAATGTAGCGGTGACCGAAGCCCTCAATTATTCCGGTCTGGTCACGGATGCCGACCCCTTATGGTTACTTTATTACCGCAGGGAGTTTGGAAACCTAACGGGCGACACGGACACCGATCCGCTCGCCGGACTTTCACCGGACGTCGGGGATTATTTGAGGAACAAAGGTCTATTGGAATGGTACAACGAAGAACGTGCGGAACTCAAAGAACGGTTGGAAGCTGCCCGAACGACCACGCTCGACCGTGGTAGCCGTATCATGGCTTACCACCGTTTGCTTGGGGAACACCGGAAACTTCTGTCCGCATGGGAAGCAAAAAAGAACTATGCCGCCAAATTCCTTTTATTGAGCAAAAGCCGTGACCGTCTGCAAAGTGAGAACCCCGATCTGCCGGAGTTTTCTGGCGGTCGTTCCGATGTACAAATTGCAGAGGACATCCTAAAAAGAAACCAATAACCAAAATCAGATTACTTTATGGACTTTATCAACATGACGGGGCTAATGCCCCGTTTTTTATTGCAGGGAAATCCTGTAAATGTGCCGGACTCGTTTAAAGATACGTTCAATTTTTTACAGGGGAACGGTGTCTATGAGGAGGGTGTTATGCACTTTCTCAAAGGCATGAAAAACACGATATGGACGCACTTCGATACATTCATCACCGATGCACAGGCCCTTGCCGCCATTTTCATGCTCATATTCTTTGCCATCAAATCATACGAAATGATGGCGGGCGACAAAAAAATGGAAATCATGCCTTTGTTACGCCCGTTCGGGCTTGTAATGGTCATCATCTGGTGGGGAACGTTCACCCGCATACTTGCATATCCCACGGACATTGTTGCCACCAAAACGGAAAGCCTGTTTGACAGCGGGCAGATCGAAGTTAACAACCTACGCCTGCAACGTGCAAAACTCATGGTTGACGTTGCCGATCAACTGACCACCATACAGGCCGAAACCGAGATCGCCGAAAAAGAAGCGGATACGTGGTACGGTCAGGCGTGGGATGCGGTCACCTCAACGGTAAAGGAGGGTTTTGCTTCGGTATGGAACCCAATCGTTGAACTTAAAAACCGTATGCAAGTGGGGTTACAGCTACTGGCGACCTATACCTTAGAAACGTTGGCCGTCTGGGTATTGCGCATCTGCGTTTATATCATCTTCATTATCCAGATTCTCTATTCGACCATCCTCATCATTTTAGGCCCGTTTAGTGTTGCCGTAAGTATCCTGCCTGCCTTTAGGGACTCCTTTGGTACGTGGATAGCCCGGTTTATCGCCGTTAACCTGTATTCGGGCATTGCCTATCTGGTCATGCACGTAGCCAGTCTATTCCAACAGTATGCAATGGAAGCCGAGATTACAAGGTATCAACAACTCCTTGAAAGCACGGGCGACACATTGGAGAAAATGGGCTGGTTTGCGGGCAACGGGATTTTAAGTTTCGGTATCGTCATCGTGACATTCCTGATCGGAGGACTGACCATGCTCACCGTACCGAGTATCAGCACATGGATTGTATCGACAAGTGGTATCACTTCGGCCGCAAGCACAATGGGGCGTGGAGCATCCAATATGGGCCGTGCCGCAAGAAAGATAATCGCCAAGTTTTAACCCCTTTTAAACACGCAATGCTATGATAATAAAAAATATTGAAGCCAAGATCAGGCTTGCCACCTTTATTGCCGGGGCAAGTCTGATTGCCGCCGTGCTCATGGTGATGACAGTATCTTTTTTTGCCTACAAACAGGTAGGCAATGCACGTAAATCCGTGTATATACTTGACGCTAACAACGTTCCCATGTCTGCAAGCCAGACCGATGTTGAAGTAAACAGACCCATCGAGTACCGTACACATATCAACCTTTTCCATTCACTATTTTTTACGCTCGCACCGGACGATAAATTCATCGAATACCAGATGCGAAAAGCCATGTACCTGATCGATGAATCCGGTGCATTGCAGTACAACAACCTGCGGGAAAAGGGATTTTTCAATTCCGTGCTGTCGTCCAGTTCCGTTCTCACCATCCAGACCGATTCCATCCATGTCGATCCGGTGAAAAAGTACTTCCGCTACTATGGTAAACAGACCATAGATCGGCGTAGCTCGACGGTAGTACGCACATTGGTCACGGAGGGCTATTTGCGAGACCTTGACGTGCGTACGGAGAACAATGGTCACGGTATATTGATAACCCGATGGAAAACGCTCGAAAACAAAGACATCAGCTATGTTCAAAAAAATAACTTCTAACCGCTCGCCCGACACAACGGTGTGGACAGCATTTTACAGGGAGTTTGGCAAGTATATCGATGGTGGCATCGTACGTTCCAAACGGTTCCTTGAAGCCCGACCACGTACGGTATTTTTTGCAATGGTGGTAAGCATTCTCGTTTCCGTTGGATGCTTTCTTTTTCTCCCAAAAGAAACACCACAAAAAGACAACGTACAGCTTTCCGTACAACAACCCTTAATGGATGGAATGGGCGGTATTGTCACGACCGTTTCAGCTCTAAAGGAACTGCTGGAAATCCGTACGATCCTCGACAGTCTGATGGAAAAAGAAAATTTGGACAGCTCCGACAGCCTGCTAATGGAGAGAGCCATCGACAGGATGCAAATCCTCGAAAAAAGATTGGCCGAAACAAACAAACCCCAAAATTCACCCTAATACAATCCAACAAACATGAAAATCAATTTCAGACAGCCGCGTTATGTGCTACCCCTCATAGCGTTGCCATTTCTATGCCTGTTCTTCTATGTCTATCAAACAGGTTTTGCAAAGGAAGAAGCACCACAGCAAGAGGGCGATCCTTTGCAGGGCCAGATTGCCGATGTATCGGAGGACGTGAAGAACCGCGCGCTATCCGACAAACTTGCCGCCTACCGTGAGCAGTACCGTCGAGGTGACGGTTATACGGCAATAGGCCAGTTACAGGAAGAAAGAGCCGAACAATTCCGTTTTGATGAACTGTACAACGAAGAAGAAAAGCGAAAACTTGATTCCATCGAGCGGGCGCTCAAAAACCAGCGACCTGTTTCCGTTAGCGGAGATTCGGAAAATGACGACCAAGACCGAGCATTGCAACAGGCCCTTTCCTCATTACAGCGAAAACCCGAACCGATCAGGGAGACGCCGGACAAGACCGATCCGATGGAACTTTTCCGTAAGCAGATGGCCTATGCGGACAGCATGGCAAGGGCAAACGATCCCGACGAACAGGCAGCCCGCATGGAACGTGAACGCATGGAGGAAGCGAAAAAAGAACTCGAAAACCAGCCCCGTCTGTCCGTTTCCAAATACGGTACAGGTCAGGGAACGTTCAACACCATCCGCCCTGAAAATGACAATACTTTCATTCAGGCTATTGTCGATGAAAACATGACAGGGTATGCCGATTCCCGTTTGCGCATTCGGCTCATGGATGACCTATTGGTCGGCCCGCACGTGGTCAAGAAAGGTACCCACGTATTTGCAAAAATTTCCGGTTTTTCAGGGCAACGGGTACTGCTTACCATCACTTCCATTATGTACGGCAACAACATACTGCCTGTCCGACTGGAAATCTATGATAATGACGGCTCACCCGGACTGTACGTGCCCGCTTCGGCATTCAGGGAGTTTAGCCGGGAGCTCGGCGGTAACACCACGCAGGGAGTTACCCTGCAACAACAAGCGGAAAACAACAGCCAATTGGTCATGAGCGCCATCCAGCGGATGTTCCAATCCACAACGACCGCCGTATCAAAGCATATACGGAAGAACAGGGCGAAACTGAAATACAACACGATGGTGTACCTCATCGATCCACAGGCACTCCGCCAAAGCCAACAGAATTACAAACAGTAAAACCATTTAAGATTCCATCATGAAAAAGAAACATCATTTTCTAATCCTTTTCCTTTTATGTTTTGT
Source organism: Pseudopedobacter beijingensis (assembly GCF_042678145.1). NCBI lineage: Bacteria > Pseudomonadati > Bacteroidota > Sphingobacteriia > Sphingobacteriales > Sphingobacteriaceae > Pseudopedobacter > Pseudopedobacter beijingensis. The sequence continues at coordinate 185,669 of NZ_JBHUDG010000050.1, forward strand.
AGCATATTCCGCCCACAGTCAACAAGCTACGGAAACCCGGTTGGGAACACTTCCCGAATTAAGCCTGCACCGTGGCCATACGGTGCATATCCTTTCACCCGAACCCATCCAATACGTTGACATCGCTTCGCATCATGTATCGGGCGACCTGCCCCTTGAAAATGTACTACGTATCAAATTGCACGAGGATACCACACAGACAGAACACCTCGATTTTGAACTTGGAACAATTACCATTGTCGGCGATAACTTTGTGGCGCAATACCGTCTGACGGCCCCATTGTGGATGAACGATACGGGTATTCCGGCCATGCTCGAAATCAAACCGGAGCACACCCGTCCTTTGGAAATTTCGGAGATCGGGTTGAGCCGTAGCCAGATGAAAAACCTTGCACTTGGTCTGCTTACAAAAAACGCCCATCGGCCTGTACGGAGTACGAGGGATTACGGTGTAGGTATTGCGCTTAACAGCATTAGCACATTGGGCGATTATATCTTTCTTGACGTATCGTTTACCAATACATCAAACCTTTCTTACAATGTAGACGAACTCCGGTTTTTCATTGAGGACAAGAAGATCACCAAAGCAACCAACGTGCAGACCGTTGAAATCAAAACCCTATGGCAATACCAGCCCCTTACCGAATTTAAGAAAAGGCACCGTAACGTGTTCGTGCTGAAAAAGGCAACTTTTCCCGGCAGTAAGGTACTTCGGGTAACGCTTACCGAAAAACAGATTTCCGGCCGCACGGTCAACCTAAAAATAAAATACGGCGATATTCTGAAAGCCGACACCTTTTAGGTCGGCTTTATCTAACCTCTAATAACAAATACTTATGGAAGAAACCAAAGAGCAGCAGGGGCTTTACCGCTCCCTGCAATTTGGCATATACCTATCCGTTGTCCTCGAAGTCTTTCTGTTTTTCTATGTAGATAAATTTCTTTTGGCAGGGGTAGCAAATAACAGTTTGCTACTCTTTGCAGAGAGGCTTTCGAGAGTACCATTTTATGCCGAACTGATAAACAGCAAGCTCTTTACACTTGTGCTGATCTGTCTGGTCTCCATCGGAACATTAAGCCGAAAGAAAAAAGACCTCAATCCCAAGACCCAGATCGTTTACCCTTTGGCATTGGGGATGCTCATTCTTTTTTCGGGCTTATGGTTGCAGGGACATGAAGCAGCCCCGATATGGCGGTCGGTCAATTGGTATGACCTTGCCTATGTCACAAGCGCTTTTGCCGGAGCCATTTTGGTACACGTTGCAATAGACAACGTATCCAAGATCATCAGCTCCAACTTGGGAAAGGATCGCTGGAACATTGAGGAAGAATCCTTTATGCAACCAACCGAACCCGTGATAACACCGTACTCGATCAACATCCCGACCTTGTTCTATTACAAAGGGAAAGTCCGTAAAGGGTATATACCGCTTGAAAACATTTTTAGGGGGTGTCTCATTTGCGGGGTTCCGGGAAGTGGAAAATCGTTCGGGATCATCATGCCGATCATACGCCAAATGCTGGCCAATTCGTTCACGATGTGCCTATACGATCTGAAATACCCCGATCTTGGCAAGGTTGCTTATTACCATTATCTGCTTGCCAAGCAGGACGGTCGATGCAGGGATTACAAATTCCATGTTATCAATCTCAACGATCCCGCAAAGAGCAGGCGGGTAAACCCGATGAAACGGGCTTACCTAAACACGCTTGCCGATGCTTCGGAAACAGCCGAAGCGCTTGTCGAAGCCTTGAAAAAGGGAGACAAAAGCGGTGGTAGTGACCAATTTTTCACGCAGTCCGCCATCAATTTCCTTGCCGCCTGTATCTTCTTTTTCAGTAGGTACGAAGATGGCCGTTATTCCAGCCTGCCCCATGTACTTGCCTTTCTTAACCTGTCGTATGAACAGATTTTTACGGTGCTGTTCAGCAACGGGGAGCTTAGTTCCCTTTTATCGCCATTCATGTCCGCCTACAAAGCAAAGGCATTTGACCAACTTGAAGGACAAGTCGGAACGCTCAAAATCTTTATCAGCCGAATGGCCACCAAAGAAACGTTTTGGGTTTTCGGTGCGGATGATTTTGAGCTTCAAGTCAGTAACCCCAAGCACCCCGGTGTTTTGGTGCTCGCCAATGACCCCCGTACCCAGAGCATTAACTCCGCTTGCCTGTCGGTGGTACTTAATCGGGTTACGAAACTTATCAATACGAAAGGCAATTTACCCATCGGTTTAGTGGTGGATGAGGCCCCCAGCCTGTATATTCACCGTGTAGACCTATTGGTGGCACAGAGCAGATCCAATTTTTCTGGGGTCGTTTTGGGGCTTCAGGAGTTGCCTATGCTGCGCCAACAATACGGCAAGGAAACAGCGGAGGTTATCACGTCCATCATGGGCAATGTACTGTCCGGTTCGGTCAGGAGCAAAGAAACTTTGGAGTGGTTGGAGCGCCTTTTTGGTAAGGTGAAACAGACGGGTGAAAGCCTAAGCATCGACCGTACGAGAACCTCGCTATCCTTGAATGAAAAACTCGAACCGCTGATTCCTGCCGGAAAGATAGCATCGCTAAAAGCTGGTGAAATTGTTGGCATCCTTGCCCGTGATACGGTAGACACCTATACGGGCAAATACCAGACTTCGGCGGTTAACTGCCGTGTCAATCTGGACATGGATGCCCTCAAAAAGGAAGAAGCGAATTATCGGGAACTGCCGACCTATTACGACTTCGGTAATCGAAAAGAAGAAATCCTATTGGACAATTTTTTCCGCATCAACAGAGAAGTTGAGGAAATAGTTGAACAGTTTATTCCTATCCAAGACAATGTTCAAATTCCCGTACCAACCGAGACGACGGAATACAACAAAAGAAAATAGTCAATCGACTTTTTAAGGGAGTTAATTCCTACAAATCACAACATTATGAACAACACTCGACGTTCTGCATATCTGCGGATTAGATTTTTTTTCGGTTGGTTGGTGCTTGTTCCCTTTATGCTTTGTGGACAAGACATAGATTACAGTCCACCATTAGACAAGCTAAAGGTCACATCGCCATTCGGATACCGTATCCACCCGATCAGCGGTAAGGCTTCACACCACAGCGGTGTTGACTTTGCCGCGCGTTCCGATCCTGTATTTAATGTACTTAATGGTTATGTCAAAGCAACAGGAAGACATAAAGCACTCGGCAAGTACATACTGATAGTACACGGCGAAGTAGAAACCATTTACGGACACCTTTCCCATATACTCGTTTCATCGGGTGATACGGTAATAGCGGGGCAACCTATCGCTATCACCGGAAGCACGGGCAGGGTGACAGGAGAACACCTGCATTTTTCGGTGAAATTCAACGGTAAATTCCTTGACCCCTTGAAATTCCTACGCAGGTTAAGAGAACAATTAGACCAATCCTTAAACATGGAATAATATGGACTATCATTTAAGATCACTGCAACAAAAACTAAGTGTCCTGGCCAGTGGTGAAGACATTGGTCTGACCCCAGCGGAAGCCGCCATTTATGGCGTGGAATACGCAGACGAATGGCCAGATGACGAATCCCCGGAGGTGGATGAAGATGAGCAGTAAAAATTCTAAATCCCTGCATGAAATAGTTGCGGAGAATATCATCAAGAAACTCGAACAAGGTACAGCACCGTGGCAGAAGCCGTGGAATAGCAATAGCCCAGCTTTTGAATTACCGTACAATGCAATCACCGGAAACCGATATAAGGGTATCAACAGCTTATCACTATTATCGGCCGATCGTGAAGACCCGCGTTGGATGACGTTCAACCAAGCATCTGCAAAAGGCTGGAACGTAAGAAAGGGAGAAAAAGCAACCCTGATCCAGTTTGTCAAGACCCATGAACTTGTTTCCAAAAGAGACGAAGAGGGCAAACCAATTTTGGACGAACAGGGTAAGCCCGTAAAAGCTAAGGTAGGTCTTGACAGGGCAATTATCACCACTGCTTGGGTATTCAATGCGGAACAGATCAATGGTATCGAACCTTTGGTGAAATCCGAAGCAAAGCAATTCCAATGGGATTCTATCCAAAGAGCAGAAAACATCATTCAGGCTTCGGGAGCAGATATAACCCACAAAACAGGTAACCGAGCGTATTACAGTTCGGCACTCGACAGTATCACCATGCCTTTGCGTGAACAATTCGATGCACCGGATAAGTATTATGCCACCGTGCTCCATGAGCTCGGTCACTGGACGGGCCATAAAGACCGTCTGGACAGAAGCATGGTTGACAGTTTTGGAACAGAGGGCTATGCCCGCGAAGAACTTCGTGCCGAAATCGCTTCGATGCTTATCGGTCAGGAACTCAACATTGGCCATGATCCCGGCCAGCACATTGCCTACGTGGACAGTTGGATACAGATATTGCGTGATACACCTTTTGAAATACACGCTGCCGCCGCCGATGCGGAAAAAATTCTTAATTATCTATTGGCATTTGAGCAAAAAAGGGAAATCAAGGCCGCTGCCAATGTTCAGGTCGAAGCCCAGACCGAGGCAAAACCACAAAAGGTAAAAGAAGCCACCCTTTCGATAGGTGATGAAATCGCCTATAACAATACTATGTACAAAGTGCAAGGGCATTTGAAACGTGGACGTATGCGTGTGGAAGACCTATCGACTGGAAACACGTTTTCGCTATCGAGAACTGACGGGCTGTATGGTTCCCTGCTACACGCCAAGCAGAACCCTAACAGTATCAAGCCAAGTGAAGACCTGCACCGCCCGGTACAAGCCGAAATTGAGGCTGTTGCCGCCTATGGCATCAGAAGATAAAAATTATAAAACTTAACAAACAATTACATCATGAAATATCCTATCAACGAAAACGAAATGCCCCTAAACGAACTTGAAAAATTGGGGCTTTACAAAGACGGAGGGTTCAGCATCAGTCCGGAGAATATCGATGCCCTGCTTGCAGGGAGAAGAACCGATATGTTGAGCATGGCAGGTCTGAACATCGATGGGTTTGCCATCCGTCAATTGGATGCAAAGTTATTCCTTAGCCGAAATACAGATGGCACAGTACAGCTAAACATACATCCTATATATCGTGAACCGCAATGGCATCCATTGTTGAGTGATGACGAGGAAAAAGCCCTGATCGCAGGAGAAAAACACGTGGTAAGCAAGGAACAGGAGATTGACGGAAACAAAAAGAAGAAAGTCATCATTGAATATGACGACTTGACAAGGGAGTTTGTGGCTTATGAACCCGACGAAGTGCAGGCCCCCATCCGAGTAAATGGCGAAGAACTTTCGGAACAGCAACAGGAGGTTTTCCGTAACGGTGAAGTAGTGGAACTCAAAGACGGAACCAAAATCCAACATTCGGCAACAGACAATAAGGGTATCCGTTCAGACCGAAAACGACTTATCCTATCGGTGCTTTTGGATGGCGGTATATCTTACTTAGTTTTCCGAGGTATCAATAACCTAAAAGGTAGGGTTGAACCGCAGAGCGAGGGATATAGCGAGGGATATAACCGCGCATTGACCGACATGATGATGGCCGATAAAAAACAAAAACACGGTAACGAGAAAACCGTTCAAGACCTTGTGCAAAATCTTCGTGATAAGCAAGAAAGTAGAGGTTACGGACGTACCGTTGCGAGGTAGTGGTATTTCTCCAATTAAAGCCCGAAGTACGGAACTTCTTTGCACCTTATATCCACGTTGTCGAGGATAAAATTCTGTTTCCTTATACATTGGAAAATCAGATTATAGCCCAAGAGCATTGGAGTGAAAATGGTGTCCGTATTCCGGTCTGTAAAGGTATGTGGTTGGTGACGGACAGCTTGCCTATATCTGTCACCAATCTTTTTATCGGTCATTCTGCAAGCGATATATTGTGCTTTTGCCATTATTACCCTAATTGGGTTAATTCACCTTGTTTGAGCGCATTTGTTTCATTGGGTTTGTTGCCAACAAAAGAACAGTTTACGTGGTTGAAATCCCTTTTCCCAAACGCTAAAACACATACGGTATTTGATGGGGGAATAAGTGGCCGTGTAGCCGATTGTAAAGTAGCGACGTGGCAACTTGGTAAGAACGCAAGGTTTAGTCTTGTTGATGACCACGGAGAGTTTTACTGCAACAAAAAGAAGTATCGTATTCCAGTCAGTATTTTTTCATTGAACCGTTTTGAAAAGTTATCGGGTATCCGTGCAGGTATCAGAACCCATAAACCAAAACCACCATTTGAAACGTTCTATCAATCCTTTACAAACGTGGGTTAATCTGAACCAGCCTACCCAAACCCCTGATCCTTTATTGGGTCAGGGGTTTTTGTCATTTATGACCTAATAAGCTGTATACGGGTTTTAAATTGACTCTTCAACAAAATCCAGCTCACCGTTTAAAAAGCAGATGAGATCATCAAGAATTAGTAATGAGCTTTCTAATAACTCTTTATCTCGTCCATTGTCTGCATTCAAAGATTTATTACCGTGAAAAAGATTATTTCTTATGGTACGGATGTTTAAAGTTAAAATCTCAAGACGATCAGTATTCGTTCTTATTATATCTTGCCAAATATATTGACCATCGTTTTTAATAAGCTTTTTAGGTGGATTGGATTGAATATATTGGATGGCATTCTCAAGTTCTTGCTTTAAGCCTTTATTTTGCCAAGTAACGTATCTTGTTTTACAATTCTTCGTGAAATCATTCCAATTAACGAGGCCCTCAGCGGTGATGAAATCGTTGAATTTTAGGAGAAATTCAAATCGCGAAAAGGATAGGAAAAACTTTATAATTACTTCCTGATGCGAATGATTTAAATTGTCTCTGAATTTTTGATAAAGTTGATCAGTTGGTGTTGGCATTTTTATTTTCTATTGACTTTTCAAGAATAGTTAAAAGCGTGTTAAATACAAAATCAAGTAGTATATTTTTTGAAAGCTGTAGTCTTAAGCTCTTGTGTTTGTTGAGAAACTCAATAGGCTTCAAAAATATTTTGGCACTTTGCAAAATGTAATTTTATTGTTGCGCATTATTGCGTAGCTTTAGAGGCAAAATTATGCGTATATAATGTGTTGGTTCATCAAATCAACACGTTTTAGGCCTATCTTCACTCCTGATAATACATATTTATCATGGTTGCTTTCTAACAACGGACACCATATACACCGGGAGTTTGAAGTATGAATTTAAAGGAAATCTATGAGGTACTTTGAATGGAACGATATTGTGTCAGAATATTTTTTCAATCCCAGCAATGCAGGGAAGGATGTCTACTTATACCTCACCAAGAACGATATTATTGGTTTAGCTCGACATTGTTTCGAACAGTCATCTGACGAAGAAATTTGGAACGATTTCGTAAATAAAGTAAGGTTTGGATTTTCTGGTGGAAATGGAAACGTAATTGCAAAAGCAAGAAATGCTTACGAGAAAAGAAACTTACAAAGCGTTGTAATCAATGAAGTAAAATATGAAATAAAATACCCTCCCTATATCACTTACTTGGTTTTTCTCGTACTCCCTTTAATTGAGATTAATCACGATCAGGGTCAAAGAACAAATAATTATTACAGTAGACTGAATTATTTCTTAGAAATCAACAAAATAAATCAAAAAATTGGAACAGTTGATTTTGGTAGTAATCAAATTAATTTACTATGGGAACATCTTGAACATTGGGCAAATGTAAAAAATAACGGTGATTTGGGTTTGTTCAATGTTATTCCATTTACAAATGCGAACTGGGTTTATGTAGGAAAAGTATTTTCACAGTGTGTTTTGCCTCCCAAGTTTCTAAATCGCCTACCTAAATTATTTGAATCTCTTGGTTTGGTTCCCAATACTTTTTACGAAGACGGATTTCTAAAATATAAAATAAAGAATAGTAGAACGGATTTAATTCCAAAAAGCACGTTGGATCATTTGAAAAAGGAAGATGAGTTATCAAACTCTATCATTCAAACTATACAACGACAATATAAAAAATGGACAGGTGAAACCCACGAAGAAATAGAAGAAGGAACAACACTACGACAGAGAAGAAATTACACTGTTGCACCTTTATTTCTTCAATTTAAAGTAAATACCAATGACGAAGAGATTAAGTTTTCGTACAGAATGTATTCTTCAAATGACTATCCCGAAGATTTAAAATTTGGAGAACACGAGAATTTGTATGAAATCAATGGATGGTCAAAAACGTTACCTGTTGAATTCAAAGAAAACCTTGAACTTAAGGACAATTTCAACAAATGGATCGCGAAGTTTTCTAACCGTGATGTGAGGTTATTCATAAGTGCCGGGACATTTCAGTTGAGCAATGATTATTGGATTGAGACAAGCGTTCTCTCAAAAACAGAACGAATGTATTTGATGTGCAAAAACGAAAAGCAAGAAATAATCAAAGAATGGGGAAGTACATTTGTCAACGGAGATTTCAAACAAGAAGATTTTGAAGGCTTGCCGGAAAACTATTCATTGTTTTGGTTTCGCAATCCTACACAAGGACTTTCTGAAATTCCACTTCTTACATTGTACACAGAAAAACGGATTGAATTAATTGGTGGACTAAAAGTGAATTTCAGAACGTATGTAAATGATTATTTGCCAGAAGTTGAAATTGTGAATGCGGACGGTAACGAAAAAGTTTATTTGCAATACAAAGAAACACATGAGAAAATTTTCCTTTCAAAGAAGCAGTCACTAAATAATCGCTGGTTATTACCCGAAAAAACTTTAATAGATACCGATTTCTATATAAAGGTAGAAAACGAGAACTTTTCTGGAAATGAACTTGCATACAACTTGGTTTCGTCAGACAACACGGCAATTCAAGTTGATGATTCTAAATTACCGAAAAGAGATTCCTTTGGTAGAAACATTACAACTAATTTGGGGCAATACTGTATAGGTAGTAATATTGTTAATCCTGATAAGTCAAGTCAAAGATATTTCTGCCATTTAAGTTCAATGTTCATTTCCACTAAAAAGGAGGTTGCAGCTAATATTTCAAGTGCCACACTTAATAATCATACCGGAAATAAACTTTGTAATTTTCTCTCTATAAAAGCTAAACTTTCGACCGAAGAATTTTTCAAAGCATTTGAGTTTTATTATTCAAAGGAGTTTCCGGAGCAACAATTAAACTCAAATTTTAATCTCACAAGACTTAAAAGAGCCTCGCTGAATTATTATGATTTCATCGGAATACTTGATTATGATTATGAGACTAAAAATGTCATTTTAAGCCCGCCCCAGTTTATTTTCATTCCGACAACACGAGGGAGAAAAGTTTTGCTAATAGGTGCAAGAGATTCTGCCTTGGTTGAAACAATCGTAAATACTGCACCTAAACACAATTTACAAGTTGAAATAACAAGGCAATTTGTTTCAAACGAACGATTGCTTTTACCTGATGTAGTCACAGTTAGGGCATTTGAACAAACATCAACAGATAATTATGGAGAGAATTGCTTGAAAGCTTTTGCAGATGAATTGAGGGTGAAGTTTTCAAATGATTACTTCCCGCAAGTTGCACTTCAAGATTTTTCAGCAAATATTGTAGACTACGAAAGGACATTACAGCAGACCAACGAAAATGACTATGATTGGGCGAGGTATATTTTCAATCCTGAAACCTTAATTTTTGAAAAGAGCGAGACACCAATTTTCGACAAATCATTTTCGTTGATAAAATACAAATTGAATGAATATACTCATCAATTCAAACTTTGGAAAGACAATAAGAGCTATCAAATTGATATGAATTGGGGACGGTTTATTGCATTGAAACATTGCAATAAAAATGTGATTTTGTTTGATAGCACAAGTAAAAAAGTTGCTATCCCAATCGAAATGCCTTTGCCAAGATTAATGTCGGAAGCTATTATGTTGTTAAGTGGATTAGCCCCCGATTTCAAAGTGATAGATGGGAAGAAATACAGAGTATATGAAAATGTAATTGGGATTTTCACTCAAAATTTGTTCAGATTAAAATTAGGCCAGACTCCAATAGATAAAACATTATGAAAGACCCAATAGGTTCGTTTGAAACCATAAAAGAGAATTTTATTCGTTATATAAAAACTGCGTTCAGAACAAAGTTTGAAGGCATTGAAAAGGAGCGTTATGACTTATTGAACTACGACAGAGTACTTTATCGTAAGCCTTGGATTGAGCCTTTGCCCGATTATGTCTCAAGTGGAAAAAAGATAAATGATTTAACACTTGAAGATTTAGGAAATGCGTTGAGTGATGCAGAAGTCAAACTATTTAAAGGGCTTGTAAATACGGGACTTGTTGGGGATTTCCCTTTACATTTGCATCAAGCAGAAATGTTGAAACAAACCTTGCTTGGAAATAATTGCATTATTACTTCCGGTACAGGTTCGGGAAAAACGGAATCATTCTTACTGCCACTATTCGCCCAGCTTTCAAAAGAACTTTCCAATTGGCAAGCCCCAAACCCAAAATCCACAAGTATAAATAATTGGTGGTGTGATAATGGTGGACTTTCTGCAAGGGAAATTGTCAACACTTCGAACTTCACTTTAAGCAATGCGGTAAGGCAACGCAACCACGAAACAAGAAAAGCTGGAGTAAGAGCATTGATACTCTACCCAATGAACGCTTTGGTAGAAGACCAAATGAGTCGTTTGCGAAAAGCATTGGATTCAGACGACACAAGAAATTGGTTAAGTGAAAATACTGATGGCAACGCAATTTATTTTGGAAGATATAACGGGAGTTCGCCTGTTGCCGGAGAAATGAAAAAAGTAAAAGATGACGGGGCTTTTGCAATAAACACAAGGAAAGTAAATCAACTTAAAGAACAGTTACAACAGATAGAAACAGATTCAAACCGTGTAGCAGAATACATTCAAAAAACGGGAAAAATAGGAAGCGAGGCCAAGGATTTGAAATCATTTTTCCAACGTTTAGATGGTGCAGAAATGAGAAGCCGATTTGATATGCAAGTCGCACCGCCCGACATTATGATTACCAACTATTCAATGTTGAGCATAATGTTAATGCGTGATATTGACAAAGGAATCTTTGACGAAACAAAACAATGGTTAGAAGAAAGTGAAAACAACATTTTTCACTTAATCATTGACGAGTTGCATTTATACAGAGGAACGCAAGGAACAGAAGTTGCGTATTTGCTCAAACTTGTTCTTAATCGATTAGGTTTAAATCCTAATCACCCACAATTACGCATTCTTGCTTCCAGTGCTTCGTTGGAAGCAAAAGAAGAAACAAAAGAAGGAAAAGAAAGTAAACAATTTCTGAAAGACTTTTTTGGAACAGAAAAACCGTTCAAAATCATTGAAGGAAAAAATAATAAAATTACAGCGTTTCCCGAAAACGGAAGAAAACTTCCAGTAAATCCTTTCAAAGAAATTGCGAAAAAGTTTTCAGAAGTAAAAGGAAATATAGCTGACGAAAATTTTATTTCAACTTGCGAAGCAACAGCAACGCAACTTGCAACAACTTTCAATTTATCACAAGACGGAGATGGAATTTCAAAATTACTATCGGTAATTACTAATCCAAACTTTCAATTGAAAGAACGTTTGTTTTCGCCTTGTCAGGATTACAAAGCTGTTTGCTCAATACAAGCAAATGGCGATGATTTAAACGGAAAATATTTTGCTGAAACAATTTTTGAAAACACAACTAACAAAGAAGATTTAGAAAACGCTTTGCGTGGTTTATTGATTGCAAGAGCAATGTTAGACGAACCAGAATTCAAAATTATTGTAGATAAAATTCTTGATGACAGAAAGTTGCCTCGTTTCAGATTTCACTATTTCTTTAGAAACATTGAAGGCATTTGGGCTTCTGTAAAACCCGATGACGTTGATGAAATATATTCTGATGGAGAACGTACAGTTGGAAAACTTTATTCTAATACACGAATAAATTCAGAAAACGGAAATCGTATTTTGGAGCTACTCTATTGCGATAATTGCGGAACAACGTTGTTTGGAGGAAGTCGATTAGTAACAAGAAATGAATCAGGAAATAATTCTTTTGAATTACTTCCAATCAGCCCCAATATTGAAGGCATTCCGGAAAAAACACCTGCAAAATTGGTTGAGAAAAGAGGCTACCAAGAATATGCCGTTTTTTGGGCCTGTGGAAATCAAGAATTTATTCAACACGATGCCGAGCCGGGAATTCCTCAAAATTATTGGCGACAACCTACTTTAAATGGGTTTAATCAAGGTGATTTTGAAGCAAAATGGATTCCTGCATCGCTCAACTGCATTTCGGGCGATATTGACAATTCTCACAACAAAGCAGACGAAAAACCTGAACAATGGATTAAAGGATATTATTTCATCATTACAAACAATTCAAATCGTGATATTGCTTTCCCAGACGCAAATGGAAATATTTCCACGATAGAAACACACAAAGCATTGCCAAGCGTTTGTCCGGGTTGTGGTGTAAATCACCAAAAAAGAAGGCAAGATTGGAACAAAAGCAAAACTTCTACTATTCGTGGTTTCAGAACCGGTTTCGCCAAAACAACTCAAATGTTTGCAAAAGAGTTGATGTATCAACTTCCAAGCAACGAAGAGGAAAGAAAATTAGTTGTGTTTTCTGATAGTCGTGAAGATGCGGCACAAGTTGCAAACGGAATTGAACGCAATCACTTTACTGATTTAATGCGTGAAATTTTAGTGAATGAACTGCATTCAAGTTTAATGTTACGCTTCCAAATTTTGTGTGCTTTTGATAATGGAGATACTGCCAAACAGGAAGAACTGAAACAGCAATCGCAAACAACTTTTGATGAGATAGAATACTTGGTTGACAATTCAAGTTATAATGGGAGTAACACAAATAAGTTGCGAGAAAAACAAGAAGCAGAGGCGAAATTGAACGAAGTTCGTTTACTTACTCTCAATGTAAGAAGTTTAGTTGATATTACTAATTCAATAAATCTCGCACCGCTTGTAAAGCGTTTTGTTGAGTTGGGGATAAATCCAGGAGGAAACGACATTTCTTTACAAACAAGAGTGCTGAATAATAATTTTGTCCCTTGGTTTGACCTTATTGATTTTACAGATTTTCAATGGGCAAACGGAGCAGATCAATCATACATAAACGATTTGAAAGAAGGTTCTTTTGACGGACTCGCATCGATGTTCTTTGGTTCACTGTTCTATTCGTTTGAATCTTCTGCATTGGGTTATGTGTGTATAAATCCGGAATTAGAAGTTGTAGCAGACCAAGCGAGAGCGGTTGCTTTAGCAAAAGATGAGTTTTTCCAAATTGTAAATTCTACCATTAGGATTTTAGGGGACAAGTACAAACATAACAAAGTTGAAGATGCAAGTCCTTTCAATTTCACACAATACAATGATTTTCCGGGACAAGTAAAAAAGTACATTCGTGCCGTTGCAAATAGGTTTTCAAAACAAGAAAATGAAATAGGAACAGCTGTCTTCAATACACTTTCAACAAGTAGTGTATTGAGAGGCGACACAGGAATTCAAATTGAAAACCTTTTCATAAAAATTGCACAAGCAACCGATAAAGTATGGACAAGTACAAGAGGAAATAGGCCACATTTGCATTTTAGTGGAGGCATTTGCACTCATTCTGTGACAGCGTTACAAACGCCACATAGCAAAATTTGTGATGATATTTGGAAAGAAAATTACCTTTCTTACAATGCAATTAAACAACAACGTCCGCCAATCCGTTTGCATTGTGAAGAACTTACCGGACAGACAGACGACCAATTTGAAAGACAACGGCATTTTAGAAATATCATTTTGCCAGATGAAGGCAATAGACAAGTAAAAGCAATTGATTTGTTGAGCGTAACGACAACACTTGAAGTTGGGGTTGATATTGGAGCATTACAAGCCGTGATGTTGGGAAATATGCCGCCTCAACGTTTCAATTATCAACAAAGAGTTGGTCGTGCAGGTCGTAGAGGGCAAGCCTATTCCGTGATTTTGACTTTTTGCAGAGGTAGAAGCCACGATGAATTTTATTTTGCAAACCCTCAAAAAATCACAGGTGATGCACCGCCAACACCTTTCTTGACAATGGGACAAGAGCGGATTTTTAAACGTTTGCTTGCGAAAGAAATTTTAAGGAGAGCATACGTTGAAAAAGATATTGATGTTAGTTCTGATGAAAAATCAAGTGTTCACGGAGAGTTTGGCTCTACTGATAGTTGGGACACATACAAAACAGAAATTATAGATTGGATAAACAATAACAAAGTGGCGATTGGATCAACGGTTGATGCTTTGCTAACAGAACAACTAAAAGAGAAAAGAGAAGAATTTATCAATTGGGTTGTAGACACAACAACCCCAAATGGATTGATTGGGAAAGCTCAAAGTATAAGAAATAACGAAGAAATTGCAACAAACGATATTTCTGAAAAGTTTGCCGAAGGCGGGATTTTACCAATGTTCGGGATGCCAACTACAGTTAAAAACTTGTATCACGGTATAAACAGAAAACTTGAGCCACTTTCAATAGACCGAGCGCAAGCAATGGCTATTTATGAATTTGCACCGGGTGCACAGAAAACAAAAGACAAGGCAATTCATCAGGTTATTGGTTTTACAAGTGATTTTATCAATACACGTAGAAACGGAAATCAAATTGTAACAAATGTTGAAACCAACAACTTGCTTCCGTTTTCATTAAACCGTTGGTTTGTTCGTTGTAGGTCTTGCGGATTTTTTGAAACATATTCGGAAGAGCGAAAAGTAGAATTGGAAAACCAAAACCAATTTGATGTTTGTCCAAATTGTGGTGAAGACAACCCCAATAAATATCAACGACCTTTTATGCTGAAATCACCAAGAGGATACAGAACAAATCTTTCAGTAGGAAGCGACACCAAAGATGATTCAGAATTTTTGCTTTCACGGCCACCAATTTTTGCAGAAAAAATCGGTTCAGCAAATACGGAAAAAATAAATAATGCCTCAATTTCCATTTCAGATAACGATGTTACTTGGAGAGTAAATACAAATTCCGATAAGTTTTTCACGGGAAAACTTTACAACACAAACAACAAATTTCCTTTCAATCAAAACGGATTTTGGTTTAATAATCAATGGCTCTTGAATGATTTAGCCGTACCGACAAATGACAGCAATGGTTATTCCATGTTTGTTCAACAAAACGCAACAAGTACAGACGAGCAAATTGCGTTAGCAAGCAATAAAAATACAGAAATATTCAGAATAGCACCTTCGATTATTCCTTTGGAACTTGACTTGAATATGTTTTTTAGTGAAACAGATTTGCCACACGTTAAAGCACAAAGCAACGGTGTTCGCTCAGGATATTATTCAGCCGCTTTTTTGCTTCAACGGATTTTGGCTGACAGACTTGATGTTGACCCAACCGAAATTGAAATTGCTGACATTTCAATGAAAGTGCTTGAAGACGGTACAAACAGAAGAATTGCAGAAATTATTTTGACTGATGAATTGCCAAATGGTTCGGGCTTTGTGAGATTTTTATACAACGATTTTCAAAACATTCTTTCGGAAGCAATGGAACCAAGTAATATGAATAGTTATTTAGGAAAAATTCATTCACAAATACATCAGACAAAATGTGATGATGCTTGTTACGATTGCTTGAAAGTATATAGGAATATGAATTATCACAGTTTGCTTGATTGGCGATTAGGTTTATCAATGCTCCGTGTGATGAATGATTCAACTTTCGTTTGTGGTGCTGATGGAAATTTCAACTTTGTCGAATTACAAGATTGGCTTGCTTTTGCAAAAGAGTTGAGAAATGGTTTTGCTCAAAGTTTTGGCTTCTCACATACAGCAGAAATAAAAGGTTTGCCAACTATCAAATTTGGAAAAAATCAGAAACACATCATAATGATTGTTCACCCATTTTGGGATTTGAGAAATATCAGGGAAGCAAATTGGTTAGCAGAAACCAAAGCAGAGATTGACGAATATGTTGCTCAAAGTGGTGGCTGCATTAGCATAATTGATACATTCAACTTGCATCGCAGACCCGGTTGGTGTTACGAAAGATTAGTAATCAGATGATGAACAAAATTGGAGATATAAATTTTAAAGAAATCAAACGTATTTCGCCAAGCCAGTTTTATTCAATGAAAAATTGTGCTTACAAATCTTTATTGGCAGAAGCATTTGATAAGAAGCCTTTACTTCCGCTTTCGCCTAATGCCTATTTCGGTACAATATTGCACAAAATACTTGAATTGATTACAAAAGGAATTGTAAAAAATGAAGATGATTTTAATACGGAGTTTGATAAGCAATTGAAAATTGTTGAAGATGATTTGCAGGAAAATGGTTTTGGATTTTTCGTTCCACTCCAAAAGAAGTTAAGAAATTTCGGTCTAAAAAAAATCCAATTAAAAAAACATTTAAGAAACAAACCTAAACAACAAACGAATTTAGGTGTCGTAAATTTTTATTCTGAAAGATGGTTTGAATCTGAGGATAAATTGATTGGAGGGAAAGTTGATTTAATAATTGAGAATAACGATAATATAGAAATTATAGACTTTAAAACCGGAGCGATTACACAAGATTGTTTAGATGATGAGGGAGAGTTATATTCTGATGTAAAAGAAGAATACAAAGAGCAACTTAAAATTTATGCCTATTTGTATTTTGAAAAAACGAATAGGTTTCCAACGAGTTTAAGCTTAGTTGATTTAGCAAATCAACAGTTTATGGTTGCGTTTTCCGAAGAAGAATGTAAAATAATCTATGACGAAGCAAAAAAACTTTTAAAGGCAACGAATAACTGTATAAGTACAAAATCATTTTCAGTTACTCTAACAGAAGTAAACTGCAAGTATTGTTTATATAGGCCAGCCTGTTCTTTTTTTGTCAGAAAACTTGAAACTGATTTTTCATTCAATGATGTTTTCGGCGAAATTAAAGACGTAAAGAAATTCCAAAATGGAAATGTTAGTGTGTTTTTACAAAATGGAACAAAACAATTAACCATAAAAAACTTTAATTCTGAAAAATTTGACGAATTAAGCGATAAAATAAAGAAAAAAATAAGTATTTACAATTTGAGAAAAGAATCAACAGATTTTGTCTATTCTGTTACCGACACGACAATGATTTATGAACAAATTTAACGAACATAAAATTCCCGTTCTCTCCTTTTATTCCGGGGGAGGATTTATGGATATGGGCTTTGAGAAAGCTGGTTTTGAAATTGTTTGGACGAATGAGTTCGATAAAGTGTTTGCAAAACTTCATGCAGCTGGAATTACTTCATGGAGAAAATCTCGAGGAAATGGAATTAAAGCAGAAATTTTTAATACGAAATCAATTACTGACGTAAAATCAAACGAAATAATCAAAGAAGCATTTCCTAATGGAAAACCAGAACATTTTGGAATAATTGGTGGTCCACCTTGCCAAGACTTTAGTATGAATGGTTCGCGAAAAGGTTTTGAGGGAGAGAGAGGTAAACTTACGATTGTTTTTTTTGATAAGATTTTGGAATTGAAACCTACCTTTTTCGTGATGGAAAATGTAACAGGTTTAACAAAAAGGAAAGAAACAAAGGAATTTTTGCAAGCGCTGTTGAAAAGAATCGAGAACGAATATTACGTCGACCATGCGAAGTTAAACTCATTGGATTTTGGTGTTCCTCAAC
The DNA here is from genome assembly GCF_042678145.1 of Pseudopedobacter beijingensis. Taxonomy (NCBI): domain Bacteria; kingdom Pseudomonadati; phylum Bacteroidota; class Sphingobacteriia; order Sphingobacteriales; family Sphingobacteriaceae; genus Pseudopedobacter; species Pseudopedobacter beijingensis. The sequence continues at coordinate 203,331 of NZ_JBHUDG010000050.1, forward strand.
ACCGAGAAAGAATTTTTTTTGTTGGAATTAGAAAAGAATTTCTTGATGGAAAAATTGTTGAACAAGGTTCTTTTGGTAAATGGTTCCCTTTTCCAATAAATGAAAAATATCAAAATGCTTTAACCAAATATAATTGGGGCAAACAAGTTGAATTTGGTGCGCCCGTGATTAAATCTAAAGATGTGCCAATTGAGCTGTGTGTTGAAAAATGTCTTGTGCCACAAAACCAGATAAATTTGACTCCTAACGCAAATGAATTTTTCAATTTGCACGTGAGCGAAGAGAAATTATGTGCAATTAACGAAGGTGAAACAAATAGGCCCTCCTTTAAGCGTCTTCACCGTTTCAAATATAGCCCTACAACTTGTTACGGTAATAATGAAGTTCATTTACACCCTTACGAGCACAGACGTTTGTCTGTACGTGAAGCATTGAGGATACAAGGAGTGCCTGATGAATACGTTTTACCGGAGGAATTACCCTTGACAAAGAAATTCAAGATGATAGGAAACGGTGTCCCTGTTCCGCTCGCAGAGGCTGTTGCGGATGCGGTATTGGAGTTTATTTATAAGAACATAATCAAAATGAAAGTGATCGATCAAAGTTTTAGAAATATCTAACTTGAAACTCTTTGTGCATGTGACAACTATAATGTTAGAAAAGCATAAACGAGAAGAAAACCGTAACAAATACGTAACGGAGCAAAATTTTGTGATTTCAAAATTTGTTCATATATTGCTTCTGTAAAGCAGAAATGGCATTTTTCAACCATTTCCAAGTTATATGACCATCAGACTCATAATCTTTTGGTCCCTGGTTCGAGCCCAGGTGGGAGCACTAAAAAAAGCTTCACAGAAATGTGAGGCTTTTTGTTTAATAGCCAAACACACGTACTTGTATAGTAATAAACATTAATCAATACCATCTTCGACCTACATTTCTTTCGTAGCACCACTTGTTTTTAATTAACTTTGCTTTATTCTATACAAAAACTATTAAATGAATCTATACCTATCTTCTTTTTTGTTTGGAAATGATCCTAATCAATTAAAAGACTTACTTCCAAAAGGTTCTAGAATTGGGCATATAAATAATTCTAAAGATTGGGTTGGAGCAAGCGAAAGTATCAGACAAAAAAATCTGCAAGAAGAAATGGAGTTTTTAAATCATCTGGGTTTTAAAAATGAGCATTTAGATCTAAAAGCATATTTTGGAAAAGAAAATCATCTGTATAATAAACTTGAAGGGCTAGACGGAGTTTGGGTTAGCGGAGGTAATACTTTTGTATTAAGGCAAGCTATGAAGTTAAGTGGGTTTGATAATATTTTCGACAAACTGCGTCAACGTGAAAACTTCTTATGGGCTGGCTATAGCGCTGGAGTCTGTATTTTGTGTGATTCTCTAAAATATATTGAGACGGTCGATGATCCTTATAATTTTCCTTATAAAGGGATTAACCAACCTATTTATGACGGATTAGGCCTTTTTAATTATGGTATTTTACCTCACTATAATTCTAATCACTTTGAATCAGAAGCCATAGATAAGGAAATAAAGAAATGCATAGAAAACAAATGGCTGTTTAAAGCCCTGAAAGATGGAGAAGTAATTATCATGAAAAACATAAAGTAACCCACTAACTCCCCAAACATTATTAAAACTATGTCAATATAAATTTAGAACAATCTTAAATCACTTCTCATTATAGAAGTTTGAATATTATCTTCACTTCTTTATTAAAACTCTACGTTAATTTTCTACCGCGTACCGTTTTTCATCATTTATATAAAGGAGCTGTTCTTTAGCATCAAATTTATAGTTCTCATTTTGATAGAGATCTGCAATACCCTCCTTATTTAAGACAATAGAAGCTTTTGCATTATCCGGCAAAAACAGCTCTATTTTTGATTTATCATCATTATATATTATAAATGCACTAATAATGGCACTTCCTTCCTTAACCTTTATTGGATTAAGTCTTACTCCTGCTTCGAATAACCGAATACAGTTTTGATTTAACCGGCTCCATGTTTGCCCTGCAGCAACAATACACCCATGTTCATCTTTTTCTCCTCCAACTCCTATATTATCGTCTGTTTTGGTATTCGTTTTTTGGGTAGTATTACAAGCCACTAAGGCCAATAGACTTAAAGAGAGTATGATTACTTTATTCATTGTCTTTTTATTTTTCTATAATAACATCAAATTAAATACCATAGTTAACTGAACACGGCAATAACTTATCTCTTTTAAGAAGGCTTTACTTTTTCATAGAACCTGTTTCAGAAAATCTTATATGCCAGCTAAATGCTTCTTCTAATAAATGTGGAGTATGTCCTCCCCTTTCACAAGCTCTGTCAAAATACGATTGTAACTCATCTCTATAATCAGGATGGGCACAGTTATCTATAATGGCTTGTGCTCTTTCTCTTGGAGCCAAACCTCTTAAATCTGCAAGGCCAATATCTGTGACCAAAATATCAACATCATGCTCAGTATGATCTACATGCGAAATCATGGGTAAAACATGCGAGATGGCATTTTCCTTCGATGCTGCCTGAGTAACAAAAATACTGAGGTAAGCATTTCTGGCAAAATCACCCGAGCCACCTATCCCATTCATAATTTTGGTACCTGATATATGCGTTGAGTTCACATTGCCATAAATATCAAACTCTATAGCCGTATTAATGGCAATAACGCCCAACCTTCTTATCAGTCCGGGTGTATTGGATATATTTTGAGGACGCAGCACAAACTTTTCTCTATATTTCTGTAGGTTTCCAAACACCCGCTCATAACATGCTTCTGACACTGTGACTGATGATGCTGAAGCAAAACTTAGTTTACCCGAGTCTATCAGATCAAAAGTACTATCCTGTAAAACTTCTGAGAACATGGTCAGGTCGTAAAAATTACTATCCTTAAATCCCATCAGTACTGCGTTGGCAACTTTCCCTATTCCAGCCTGTATAGGAAGCAACCTATCGCTTAAATGCCCCAAATGCACTTCGTTTTCAAAAAACTGGAGTATATGTCGGGCAATAGCAGTAGTTTTAGCATCGGGCTCTGCAATATCTGCCGGACTATCTTTTTTAGCTGTAAAAACTATTCCAATGACTTTATTGGGATCCAGCGGAATCGATCTTCTTCCTATTTTATTCCAGGGAGCCACTATGGGGATTACATTTCTATGGGGGTAATTTTCTGCCTGATAGATATCATGTATCCCATAAACATCTTCGGAAACTGCCGTGTTTATTTCAATAATTACATGTTTGGCTAAGGCTGCAAATGTAACAGAATTGCCTACAGATGTTGTAGGTACAATACTGCCATCCCTATCTATAAATGCAGCTTCTATGATGGCAATATCTACCGGTGGTAAATTTTTATTATGTAACAACTCGGCACTTTCGCTTAAATGCTGGTCTATAAATAAAATCTCCCCTTTGTTTATTTTATCACGTAATGTTTTATCTACCTGAAAAGGCATTCTTTTGCTTAATACTCCTGCTTCTGCTAATTTCCCATCAGTACCATGCCCTAATGAAGCTCCGGTCATTAGCGTTATTTTTATTTTCTCGTTTTTCGCTTTCTCTGCTAGTGCGGGTAACACGGCTTTACTATCGCCAGCTTTTGTAAAGCCGCTAGAACCTACGACCATACCGTCCTTGATCAAATCAGCTGCTTTTTCTGCTGATATTACTTTATCTCTTAAACTTTCTAATCTTATTCTATCGTAACCTGTCGTCATGCGCTCGTTTTATATATTAAAAATCCTGTCTAACATTTATAGATGCTCTCTTTAGTTAAACAGTTTTAGTACAATATCTATTATTTGTTTTGGTACAATTATAACCACAATAAAGCAAAAGGGTTCTAATAAAAGCTACTTAAACAAATGATTATAAACACAAATCTCCTAAAATCTGTCCGATATTTTCTTTGTTTCTGTGAATCTATAAGTTTTATTACGCTTTTTAGATAAAGCTATCAAAACGGGGTTGCCCTAAAATTAAAAAGGGATTATTAACTGTACAGCTAACAATCCCTTTTAATATGGTGTAAGGTATAATTTGATTAAATTTCCCTATCTGTATCCCATTGTTCTAAGTAATCTGCAACCTTGCGTAAGAAAGAACCTCCCAAAGCCCCATCCACAATTCGATGGTCATAAGAGAGCGACAGATACATCATGTGACGAATAGCTATTACATCACCATATTCTGTTTCCATCACCGCAGGCTTTTTCTTTATAACACCAATTGCCAATATAGCTACTTGTGGTTGATTAATAATGGGTGTACCCATGATATTACCAAACATACCAATATTGGTAATGGTAAATGTTCCACCTTGTATTTCATCCGGATTTAGCTTATTAGCTTTTGATCTTTTTGCCAGATCGTTAACGGATTTAGCCAAACCAACTAGATTCAACTGATCTGCATTTTTTATAACCGGTACAATGAGGTTTCCATTTGGTAATGCAGAAGCCATACCTATATTAATATCTCTTTTCTTAATGATTTTATTATCGTCAAGAGAGATATTAATCATTGGAAAATCTTTAATAGCTTTTGTTACCGCTTCTACAAAGATTGGTGTAAATGTTATTTTCTCGTTTTCCCGCTTCTCAAAAGAACTTTTAACCTTATCTCTCCATTTCACCAAATTGGTAACGTCTGCCTCAACAAATGATGTTACATGTACTGCTACATTTTTACTGGACAACATGTGATCCGAAATTAACCTTCTCATCCTATCCATTTCCACTATTTCGTCACTACCCGATACTTTCACAGGCGGTTGTTGTATTTGCGCAGATTGACTGACATGATTTTTAGGAGAGCCAACTTCTATCTGTTCTTTTTGGGGCAGCACTTCTTTATCTGCTTTTAACGAAGTTTTTTGTGCGTTTATATAATTTAAAAGATCGTCCTTAGTTAATCGTCCATCTGCACCGCTACCTTTTAAAGTATCTAATTCTTGTAAAGATATTCCCTCTTCATTGGCTATGCTCTTAACTAATGGCGAATAAAAACGAGTGGAATCATGATTAAGAACTGGCTTGTTTACGGGTTCTTCTTTATTTTCTTCGGGTAAGTAAGGAATTTCTTCCGGCTTATCTTCCGGTTCTTCTATAATAGCAGTTTGTTCTTCCTGTTCCTCTTCTGTTTCGATAATAGCAAGGACTTCTCCTATCTGCACTACATCGTTTACATTAAATAATGTTTCTAATATTTTTCCTTTTACTGGAGAAGGAACGTCTGAATCTACTTTATCTGTAGCTACTTCTAATATTGAGTCATCTACTTCTACGGTATCTCCGGGTTTCTTTAGCCAATTGATAATAGTTGCCTCTGCAACACTTTCCCCCATTTTCGGCAATATTAATTTATACTGAGCCATACAGATTTTCTATCGATTTATAACAAAAATAACAATATTGATTAATAAACTTTGTTCTTCTTCAATAATGTTAGTAACATGTGCAGGCTTTTTATTGCACTGCTTTCGATTATTTGGAGTCTTTTATTATTAAATAAAAACTTTTGTACAACAGTTTCATGCTTATTTGCCACTGCTATACAAACAGTTCCAACTGGTTTCTCTATGCTCCCACCATCAGGACCAGCTATTCCGGTAATGGCTATAGCATAATCACTTCCAAAGTTTTTTATTGCTCCTTCTACCATTTCTTTGGCTGTTTCTTCACTTACAGCGCCAAACTGGTTTAATGTTGCTTCCTTTACTCCAAGAATTTGCTTTTTTAGTTGGTTAGAGTATACAATTCCTCCGCCTAAAAATGCGGCAGATGAACCCGCATGTTGTGTAAAAAGATGCGAAAGATACCCTCCAGTACAGCTTTCTGCTAATGACAAAGTTAAACCATGTTTTTGCAACAAGTCTAACATTGCTTTTTCTATATCAACATCTTTATTGCCTGCCCAATATTCCGGTATTTCTTCTTCTATACGTTTAGCAAAATGCTCTACTTCGGCAATAATCTGTTCAGTAGTATCTTTAGTACAACTTAATCTTAATTTCACCAATCCCAGCTTCGGCAGATAGGCCAGCTTAATATAAGAGGGTAATTCGTTTTCTATATAAGATATCCTGTCTGCTAAAAAAGATTCTCCTATACCTACTGTCAGAATTGTACGATGATATATCGATACCAGCTCGTATCTTTTCCTGATTTCAGGTAATACTTTAGAAAGCATCAGGTTCTTCATTTCGAAGGGTACACCAGGCATAGACACAAAAATTTTATGGCCTTGCTCAAAAAGCATACATGGTGCTGTACCTACTTCATTTAGCAGAACCTCACAATTATCCGGAACTTCTGCCTGGGCTGCATTCAAAGGCGTTAATGGTAATCCTCTCTTTTTAAAGAAATCTTCTATAACAACCAAACTATCCTGATGAACAACCATTCCCTTACTTCCAAAATACTGTGCCATTGTTTTCTTGGTCACATCGTCTTTGGTTGGGCCCAATCCGCCAGTAATCAGAATAATATCTGCCCTTTGTTCTGCTTCTTTTAATGCAGCTAAAATATGTCCAACCTCATCAGAGATAGACGTTATCTGATGAACATTAACTCCTATTTTATTTAGCTCTACAGCCATCCAGGCAGAATTGGTGTCTACAATTTGCCCTATAAGGATTTCATCTCCTATTGTAATAATTTCTGCGTTAATCATATTAGTAGAATGATTGGTATCCGCTTCTTTTACTCAATTTTAAATCTTGCAGAATACTTGATTTCACTCTTAAATTTATACCGTAGTATTTATAAGATCCAAATGGACTCCAGTTAATAGATAAATCCCAGCAATGCAAGTCTCTGTATATTGAAAATGAAGTGGCACTGATTTGTTTTCTTTCAAAATCGTATCCTGAGGTAAACTGAACCTTCCACTTAGGTGTAAGACTAAAATCTCCGTTCGCACTTAAAGTCTGAGAGATAGTATTACGGACTACGGTATTTGAGTAAGTAAAGTTATAGTAGAAACTAAAATTCCATGGTATGGTAAAGTCTACAAAAGAGTTGGCGTCTCTGCTTATCTGTTGAATTTGCGCCAGTTCAGAGGCATCCAGTCTTTCAAATAAATTATTATTACCTCCTGGATTAGGAGGGTTATTATTTTTGTTATTCTTACCTACAGTACTTGAATTAAGACTATAATCAAATGAAAAGTTAAAACTAGCCAAACGTGGTAATTTACCGCTCTCCCATTGATATTTATCAATTTTACGAGCTTCAACAACCCCATTCCTTATACGTTTTTCGTAAACATAAGGGTCTAAAGTTCCTCCAAAATTAACTCCCAGTTTTTCAGTAAAGAAAGTTCTTCCACTAAAATTAAGCAAAGAGAGCTTAAAACTATCCGCTACAAAATTATATGAACCATTTAAAGATAAACCTTGCAAGATGGGTATCTTCTTAACACCATTTCCCGTAGTATCTTTGGAACTCCTCACCTTCATTTCTATATTGTTATCCAATCCGAAATTAATAGCTGCCGATCGGCCACCCGAAGGTCCACCATACATACTTTGTTCAAAGATTGAATATTTACGGATATCCCCTGCTTCGTTAACAACCATTTCTTCGTAATATCCGTATTTTGGCTTGCTAAAATCAGGACGGTAAGAGAAACCTATATTGGGAGTAAGCACATGACGTACCGCCATTACTTTCCCTTTTTTAAAGTTTACCATACCATATATCTTGGTTGATAAAGATCCACCCACAGAATATTCTCCAGCTCTTCTAAACCCTTGTACCGTATCTATAGATGTTGAATCTTTGGTTCCGGTTGGAGTTGGTGCCAATGCATATCTCTTTCTGATAGTTTGGAAATACCAGTTTTCTGTATAGTTTATGCTTTGACTAAACTGAAAATACTTCATCACCTTTGACGACAATGAAATGGGGATATTATGTTTTATACCACTCTGTATTTTGTTCATGGTCTCTTTTTTGAACAACATAGAGTCGGTTGTATTAATCCTGTTATCAGCCATTAAGCTATAACCTACTGCTATTCGCTGATACCATTTTTGCTCGCCCACCCTGTCTTTTTTATCGAATGGGTTTAACGTAGACATCCCAAAACTTAAACTCGGAAAACCAAGATTAACTGTTCTTCTGGAAAGATCCTGATTATGGGTTAAACCTGCACTTAAATTAAACGGCGAATTAGCCCAGGTTTTACTGTAGGATATACTGGAGTTAAGGTTATTCTGGCTAATCTGATTAAAATCGTAAAGTCCGTTACCGTTATTCTTATAATAACTGGAGGTTCCGGCATTTACCGATGCACTAAACACAGTTCCCGGACGGGCATTAGGATTTTGGGAATGCGACCATCTTAAATTAAAATCTCTTTGCGGATGCTCATATTCCGGCGTTCCTTCTACACCATATTTTCTGGAAGCAAATGAAAAAGATAAATTACCTGTGTATTTATATCTTTTCATGTAACGACTGGCTACATCTGCCTGATAAGAACCTTTAGAGTAAATACCACCTCTTAAAGTCATATCCCAATAATCGCTTAAACCTAAATAATAACCAAAATCTCTCAAATAAAATCCCAACGTAGCATCCTCTCCAAATTGTGGAAACAATATACCAGATGCTCTTTTATTAGGTTTGGGGAAGAAACCAAAAGGTAATACTATAGGCAAAGGCACATCTTCTATTACTATATATGCCGGCCCTGTAATAATTCTTTTTTCTTCGGCAATACCTTTAGTGATGACAATTCCAAAATGTTGATGCGGATAAGGATTACTACAGGTAGAATAAACCACTCCTTTCATGTGCATCTCGTTATCTTCCTGTTTTTTAATTTTCCCTCCGGTAATATAACCTCCCTCCTGTTCAGTATAAACCTGATAGATTTTTCCTTTAGAAGTCTTAAAATTATAATAAACCGAATCTGCTGTTAATGCTCCCTGAGATGGATCTTTGAAAATAACCGGACCAGAAAACATACCTAAAGAATCTCTTGTTCCTTTTGCAAAAATGGTTTTATCATTAAAGTTTACCCGAATATAATTTGCATCAATGGTTTTATCGCCGTAAACCACTCTTGCTTTTCCATAGTAATGCCCTATATTCCTTTTATTATCTATAAAGCTGGAATCTTCGGCTGTAGCAACAATCTTATCTGTGATTTCAGACTTGTTGGGCTTTTTCTGTGTAGTGTCCTTTTTTATTAATTGGGTACTATCTATAGCCAAAGAATCGGATGATACGATTGGATTTCTTACTTTTGCGATTGAATCTGATTTTTGAGCCATCACAGCGGCATATTGTATACAAATTTGTACAATTGACAAAATACAGATAAAAAATATATTAGAAGCTCTCAAAATTCAATATGAATATTATTTTTGTAAGCAAGGTTAACAAAAAACGTCCAAAATTAATGAAAATTACAACAAGGTTTATCAGCTGTTTAATTATTTCCTTTAGTTTAGTACTTATTTGTCAAGAATCCCTCCTGGCCAGCGATATTCTTAAATCAGAAAAGAGTAAGGTAAAGCTAATTGTTATTGACCCTGGACATGGTGGTGAAGATGGTGCGACAAGAGGTGCATTTTCCAAAGAAAAAGATGTGGCTTTACAAGTTGCATTAAAATTAGGAAAAGCTATAGAGGCAAAACTACCCGATGTAAAAGTAATTTATACCAGAAAAACTGATGTCTTTGTAAAATTATACGATCGTATCGGAATTGCCAATCAGGAAAAAGCAGATCTTTTTATTTCTATCCATTGTAACTCCATGCCTTTAATTAAACAAAAATATGTGGTAAGATATTCTAAAGGCAAACCTATTTATGGTTATAGAAGTATTCCCAACCCCGGTCCAACCGGAACCGAAACACTGATATCTGGTTTCGGTAGATTAGCTCAACAAGATGCAGCCATAAGGGAAAATGCTTCTATTTTATTGGAACAAAACTATAAAGACAATTACGAAGGATTTGACCCTAATGATCCTGAAAGCTATATTATCTTTTCTTTAATGAAAAATGCCTACAGAGAACAAAGTATCAAACTGGCATCATTAATGCAAGATGAATACACAAAATCGGGACGAATTAACAGAGGTGTTAAAGAACAAAGTTTAGCCGTTTTGGCAAAAGCCGGAATGCCCGCAGTATTGACTGAAATTGGTTTTATCAGCAATCCGGAAGAAGAAAAATACATTAACTCTGATGCCGGACAAGCTGAAATTGTTCAAAATATTTTAAACGCGATTATTACTTATAAAAAACAAATTGAATCTTAGAGCGTATCTGATACTTAAGTGCTATACTCTCTATAGATTTTGGACTTTAACTTAAAAGGATTTGAAAATTTCTAACGAAACTAAAGTAGGTATTCTGGCTTCATTTGCCATTGCCATATTTATTGTCGGTTATAATTTCCTTAAAGGGAACGACATCTTTACCAATGAAAATGACTATTATGCAATTTACGATAAAGTAGACGGTCTGGCTGTCTCTAAACCTGTTTTGGTAAATGGTTATCAAATTGGACGTGTTGCAGCACTAACTTTGCAACCAAACGGTAAAATACTGGCCAACTTTAAAATAAATCCAAAGTACGAAATCCCTAAAAACACCATTGCCAGACTTGAAAGTACAGATTTATTAGGTAGTAAAGCCGTTATTTTTGATCTGGGCTCAAGTACTTCTTTTGCATCAGATGGCGACACATTAAATGCTAATATTCAGGTTGGTATTTTAGATCAGATGGAACCTGTTCAAAAAAAGGCTCAAATGCTGATTTCAAGAATGGATTCTATTCTTTATACGGTGAACCAGATATTGAATCCTAACTTCCAAAAAAATGTTGACAGAAGCTTTAATAGCATTGCAGGTACATTGCAAACTTTAGAATCTACTTCTAAAACTTTAGATGGAATGGTTTCTGTACAAACCAAAAGAATTGACAATATTTTATCGAATGCCGAATCTATTTCTGAGAACCTAAAAAATAACAACGCTCAAATTACGGGCATTCTGTCAAATCTGAATCAGGTTTCTGATGAAGTAGCCAAATCTAATTTCAAAGAAACTATCAAAAATGCTAATCAGGCAATTTTAGAATTGCAAACCGCTATTGCTAAAACTCATCAGGGGAATGGCTCTTTGGCTTTATTATTAAATGATGATAAGCTTTACAATAACCTTAATAATGCTTCTAAAAATCTGGACAATCTGATGATAGACTTAAAAGCTAATCCAAAAAGGTATGTAAGCTTCTCTGTATTTGGTAACAAAAAAGATTAAAGCAATTTTATTAAAATCAAAGTATTAAGAAAACCGTTAACATTTTAGCTGATTGACGACTAAATACCTTTATACTTTGATTTTTTCCAGTAAGACGAGAATAGTATTATATGGTAAAAGTTTCTCCCTGCTCTGCTATAAACGTATCCTCAAATACGGTTTTGGCTTCCAGCAACAGTGGAGATAGGTCTTTATATCTGGCTGAAAAATGTCCTATCAATAACTTTTCTGCATTTATTTCTTTTGCTATCTGCGCTGCCTCTATAGCAGTGGTATGATGTGTTTCCTTAGCTCTGTCAATCATATCATGCATAAAGGTAGTTTCATGATACAGAGTATTCACATCCGTTAAGCGCGAAATATAGGCCTTATCATACATCGTATCTGAACAATAAGCGTAAGATTTTGGTGTTTCTGATTCTTCGGTAAGATCCAATGCTTTAAAAACCTTCCCTCTGCTATCAGTACAATCTATACCTCGCTTTAATAAAGGAAAATACTCTGGTGGTATTTGTAATTCATCCACTCTATCTTTCAGTATTTTACGTTGTCTTTTCTTTTCCCTGAAAATAAACCCCGTACAGGGTATCCTATGGTTTAAAGGAATAGTTTCAACAGTATAATCTCTGGTTTCTAGAATTAATCCTGTATTTTCAGGATCCAGAGGAAAGAAATCTATCTTGAATGACAAATGGGTATCTGATGACTGAAGCTGAAGATGGATAATGTCCATCAATTTTTTAGGACCAAACAGTTTCAGATCTCTTTTACGACCATTAAGGCTCATAGATGATATTAAACCAATAAGCCCAAAGAAATGATCGCCATGTAAATGGCTGATAAAAATGTGGTGTATTTTATTATAACGGATTCCGTAGCGGAGAAGCTGCTGTTGTGTCCCTTCTCCACAATCAATCATCAACAAATGCTCATTGATGTTTAACACTTGCGAAGTTGGGTTTCTATTGAACATAGGTGTGGCAGAACTATTACCTAAAATCGTAACCTCAAACTTCATCTACTGTTTTTTATTTTAATTCTCTATTGAGTTCTTTCTCTATTTCTTCCATAAAGATAAGATCTATAGCCTCCTCTACTTTAGGTACTACAGTAATAATATTATCTAACTGCGAAATATTCAACAGCCTGGAAACGGCCTCGTTCAGTCCGGTAATAACAAAAAGACCTTCTGAATTTTTACATAGCCTATGTCCCACCAGTAAACTACTTAAACCCGATGAATCGGCGTATTTAACCTCAGACATATCGATAATAATATTTCTCTGTCCTTCCGTATTCGTTAAAATCAACTCCGATTTTAACTGCGGAGACACCAAAGTATTTAACTTTTGTTCATCCAGCTTGATAAGGACATATTTCTCATGCTTGTCGACAGAAAACTTCATATTTTTCTCAATTTCTTGTAATTTACAAATTTTACTCGAAAAGTTATAAATTTACAAAAAGTAATTTAATTTAAAGAAAACCTATTTTTATAAATCTCTTAACGCTTTGTTAATATTACTTTCTATCCTATCAGACATATTATCTGCCTTTGATCTGATGAAAGATTCACCTGTAATTTGTTCAAATAACTCAATATATCTTTCTGATATTGAGCTCACTCTCTCTTCATCCATCAAAGGTATTTGCTGCCTTTCTTTGCCCTGAAAGCCATTTTCTATCAGCCATCTTCTCACAAATTCTTTTGATAACTGCTTTTGTGGCTCTCCTTTTTCCTGAAGCTCCTTGTAACCTTCTTTATAAAAATAACGGGACGAATCTGGTGTATGTATTTCGTCTATCAAATAAATAACCCCATCTGCCTTACCAAACTCATATTTTGTATCGGCTAATATTAACCCTTGCTCTGCTGCTATTTCTGTACCTCTCTGATAAAGCTTTCTGGTATAATCTTCCAGCTTGGTATAGTCTTCTATCGAAACAATTCCACGCTTTAATATTTCTTCTTTAGAAATATCTTCATCATGCCCAAACGCTGCTTTTGTAGTAGCGGTAATAATAGGTTCTGGTAATTTATCATTCTCTTTTAAGCCCTCTGGCAATTTCACACCACAAACCTCTCTCCTCCCTGCCAGATACTCTCTTGCCGCATGCCCTGCCAAATATCCTCTTATGACCATTTCAACTTTAAATGGTTCACAAATTCTGCCTATAGTTACATTTTCGTCCGGTACAGACACAACCCAATTGGGAACTATATCTTTGGTAAGGGATAAAAACTTTGCCGCTATCTGGTTTAACACCTGTCCTTTGTAAGGTATAGGTTCTGGTAAAACGACATCAAAAGCAGATATTCTGTCTGTAACTACCATTACAAGGTATTTATCTGCAATGGTATATACGTCTCTGACTTTGCCTTTATAAAAATTTGTTTGTCCTGGGAAGCTGAAATTTGTTTCTTTTATTGCTTTCATTGTCGAATTAATTCGTATTTGGGACTTCTTCTATAATTTATTTGGTGTGAGAGTCAGCTGCAAATTTACGACAGAAATTACTGAATATCACCATACGCTTCCAAAATTCTTTTCACTAATTTATGTCTTACAACATCTTCACCAGTCAAATAAATGATACCTATACCTTTGATATTTTCTAATATTCGTAATGCATTAAATAAACCCGATTGTTGTTTTTTTGGTAAATCTATCTGGGTAACGTCTCCGGTAACAATAAATTTAGCAGTTGGCCCCATTCTGGTCAGAAACATTTTCAATTGCATATCTGTAGCATTTTGGGCTTCGTCCAGAATTACAAAACAATTATCCAATGTTCTTCCACGCATAAAAGCCAACGGAGCTATTTCTATAGTCCTGTTTTCTATATAGGTTTTCAGCTTTTCAGCCGGAATCATATCATCCAGAGCATCATACAAAGGACGTAAATACGGATCTACCTTTTCTTTTAAATCTCCCGGAAGAAATCCCAGATTCTCACCCGCTTCCACTGCTGGTCTGGTAAGTATAATTCGTTTAACCTCTTTATTTTTTAAAGCTCTTACTGCAAGCGCTACTGCTGTGTAAGTTTTTCCAGTTCCTGCCGGGCCAATTGCAAACAAGATATCATTGGTATTAATACTGCTTACCATCTTACGTTGGTTAGCCGTTCTTGCTTTTATCAATAAACCATTTTGCCCGTAAACAATAACTTCTGATGATCCGGTCTGAACATCCTTATTTTGTTCCGTACTTTTTTCCTGCTCGCTTTTAGCAGGTATACTTATACCTAGTATGCTTTCGAGGTCATTGTTTGATAAATTCTGGTACTTATCTAAATGGTTAATAATAGCTGTAATTTTCTTGTTAAAATTATTCAGCTCTGCCTCATCTCCTAGTGCTTTAAGCTCATTGCCTCTTGCAACTATTTTTATTTTTGGGAATGAACGTTTGATTAATTCAAAGTATTCATTGCTGGGACCCCACAGTATCAATGGGTCTACGTTTTCTAAAGTAATTTTAAGTTCGTTCAAGCTCTACTTTTTATTGATTTGAGTATGTTATCTAAATTAAAAACTTAATTTTGCGCTACTCTTCTTGCATTGCAAGAATAAGAATAAATATTCACAAATTTAATGGCAATTATCACATTAACCACGGATTTAGGTTATAAGGACTTTTACCAAGCGGCGTTGAAGGGCAGTATTTTAAGTACATTGCCAGATGTGAATATCATTGATATTACTCATGAGATACAAGCTTTTAATATTTCACGCGCTGCGTTCATTTTAAAGAACTGTTTTTCGTACTTCCCGAAAAACACAGTACATCTTATCGGTATAGATACGGTTTATAGTGAACATAACAAATATATTGCCGTAAAATACAGAGATCATTATTTTGTAGGATCTGATAACGGTATTTTTTCTTTAATTTTTGAAGAGCAGCCTCAGGAAATTGTAGAAATCAATATTATGCAGGACCTTAAGTTTCTTCACTTTCCTTTAGCTGATATTTTTGTAAAAGCTGCCTGCCATTTGGCTGCCGGAGGTGCATTAAAAGAAATAGGTATACCTACAGATTCTGTTGAAGAAAGAATGAGCCTGCATCCTATTGTTGAACCAGATCAGATTAAAGGAAGTGTTATTTTCATAGATTCTTTCCAGAACGTTATTACCAATATTACTAAAGATCTTTTCATTAAAGTTCAGCAAGGAAGAAAGTTCAATTTATCATTTCGTCGTAACGAAACCATAAACCAATTAAGCTGGCATTATAACGAAGTTCCTGAAGGAGAAAAACTTTGTCTTTTTGGTATTTCCAATCATTTAGAAATTGCCATAAACAAAGGCAATGCGAGTGGACTATTGGGATTAAACATCAATGATATCGTCCGTATAGACTTTCAATAGTTATAAATAATTATTTCTTACAGCATCAGGTTTTGTTTAACCTTTGACAAGGCACAAAAAAAGGTCTGTATCAAAATAAAAACGTTGTCATTTCTGATGAGAGTACAGCGAAGAGAGATCTCTCCCTAAGTACTTTTGAAAGAGATCCCTCGTCTGAGCTCGGGATGACAAGATCCTTTTGATACAGACCCTTAATAAGTTTATTTAAAAAAATTATCTGCTATAATTAGGAGCCTCTTTGGTTATAGTTATACCATGAGGGTGTGATTCTCTTATTCCTGATGCAGTAATTCTTACAAATTGGGCTTTTTGTAATGTAGCTATATCTTTTGCTCCACAATACCCCATACTAGCTCTTAATCCTCCTGTATATTGGTGCATTACTTCTGCCAATGTACCTTTGTAAGGAACTCTTCCAACAATACCTTCCGGAACCAATTTTTTAATATCGGCCTCAACATCCTGGAAATATCTATCTTTAGAACCTTGCTCCATCGCTTCTACAGACCCCATTCCTCTGTATGATTTGAATTTTCTACCCTCGTAAATAATAGTTTCTCCGGGTGCTTCTTCAACTCCTGCAAATAAAGATCCTGCCATAATGGTACTTGCTCCTGCAGCTATAGCTTTTGCTATATCTCCGGTTTGTTTAATCCCACCATCTGCAATAAGAGGTACACCTGTACCTTCTAAAGCTTTAGCTACTTCGTAAACTGCATATAATTGTGGTACACCAACACCTGCAATAATTCTGGTTGTACAGATAGATCCCGGTCCTATACCTACTTTTACACCATCTGCACCAGCTTCTACTAAAGCTTTTGCAGCAGCCCCTGTAGCTATATTTCCTGCAATAACATCTAATCCCGGGAATTTAGCTTTTACTTCTTTCAGTTTGTCTATAACACCTTTTGAATGTCCATGGGCAGTGTCTATTGTAATTACATCAACGCCTGCTTTAACCAAAGCCCCTACACGCTCAATAGTATCATGGGTAACACCAACTGCAGCACCAACTCTTAATCTTCCGTGTTCATCTTTACAAGCTGACGGATAGTTTTTAAATTTCTGAATATCTTTAAATGTAATCAATCCCGATAATGTACCATCTTCACGTACAACCGGAAGTTTTTCTATTTTATAATCCTGAAGGATAGATTCTGCCTGTTTCAAAGTAGTACCTTCTGGTGCTGTAATCAGGTTTTCTTTAGTCATAACAGCAGCAACACTAATAGTCAGGTCTTTCTGGAAACGTAAATCTCTGTTTGTTACTATACCTACCAGTTTATTACTTGCAGATACAACCGGAATACCGCCTATCTGATACTCTTTCATGATTTTGAAAGCCTCACCTACTGTTGCTTCTTCTGATAAAGTTACCGGATCTTGTATCATTCCACTTTCAGAACGCTTCACCTTTCTAACCTCAGCAGCCTGCGCTTCAATAGTCATATTCTTATGAAGAAAGCCTAAACCTCCAGCCTGCGCAATGGCTATGGCTAAATTGGCATCTGTAATAGTATCCATTGCCGCTGAAACAATAGGTACATTTAAACGGATGTTTTTAGTTAAAGAACTGGAAGTATCAACTTCTCTCGGTAAAACTTCTGAATAAGCCGGTATTAACAGGACGTCATCGTAAGTAAGTCCTTCGGCAACAAATTTATGTGGATCTAATTGCATAGCAAATAAATTAAGGGTCTTTATTTGCGATACAAAAGTAGTAATTTCCACCAATAAATGAAAGGTATTTGTATTTTTAATACAAAGATTACATTCAGTAAATAAAAAGTATTAAAATCAGATAAGCTCATTCATAAGTACAAAAACAATAATTATAGTTATTTCTCCTTATATCAAGCGACTCGAACTCTTATGATTCATTGTATAAAATATCTTTCTATTTATTCCTAAAACTATTGTTGACGAGTAATGTTAAAAAAAATTATAGTCTCTTTTAAAGTTTTTCGATAATAAAAAAACCATAACATGGGTATCAAAGAGTTAATTTCCTGATATTCCATTAACAAAAGTGTCTACAAAATCTAAAATTTTATTTAAGATACGATCTCCTGTTTGTTTAAATTTCAAAACACTTGGTTTACCTTCTTTTCTAAGATTTAATAACTCATCCCTTAAAGGTTCTCTTTCTGAAAATAAATAATTTTCTATTAACCTTTCAGTTTTTTCCAAATACAAATTCTCTTCTGCAACCAATTCTTGAAGTGCCTTTTCTTGCTCTACAGTCCAGAATTTCTCGAACTCTTCGGGAATTGCATCCGTATCTTCAATATGTGGTAAGCTTTCTTGAATAAATTTCTCAATCAATTCCCTTTTACTTCTTAATGAGACTTCGGTATTCAGTAAATTGAAAATATCCTTTTCGATACTTTCTTTGTCTTTTGCACTATGTTTCGAATTGAATTTAATCAATAACTGAAGTATGTAAGTTACATTGATTGTATCACGTCTAATCAATTCCAATTCAAAATCTATATCATTAAGAATAGACGCTTTTTTAGACGGGTCAGTAGGATCAAGTCTTTCCTTTAAATCCAAATATTTGCTCGTGTAATCTGCAAAAAGCTGTTCTTCCATCTGTAAATCATCCCAAGTAAATTCTGTATAATGGCTCATTTTTTTGTGCAAACGCATCATGGCACGGAAAGCCAAAATAAATTGTAGCTGATCTTCTTCCGAATATAAACCGTCAACAGATACTACTTGTGGAACGATTTCTAATAATTTCTGCGTGGCTTCGTTAAACTTTTCTACATACGCTTCATATGGTTCCACTATGATTTCGTCAATTGCTTCTTTATTGCTGAATAAAGCGATGGCTTCGTCTGTTTTGTCTTTAAGATTTCGAAAACACACGATATTTCCTTGTGTTTTATTCTTATCCAGAATACGATTGGTACGGCTAAATGCTTGTATCAATCCATGATATTTCAGATTTTTATCAACGTATAAGGTGTTTAAATATTTACTATCGAATCCTGTCAAAAACATATTGGCAACCAACAAAATATCTGTCTCATTTTGTTTTGATTTTTTGGCTACAGCATTGTAATAGTTATAAAACCCTTCGGTATCTTTTACGTTCTGTTTCTCTCCAAATAATTCATTAAAGTCTTGTACATAGGTTTCTAGTAATTCTCTACGATGAGGTTTGTAGCCGTAAACTGCTTGTGGTTCGGCAACCATTCCTAATTGGGAATAAACAGCATCTTCCATATCCTCTTCATTCTGGGCATAACTAAAAATTGTGGCTATTTTTAAATTGTGCTGTCCCTCTTGTTTTTTACGCTTGAAAATTTCATAGTATTGAATGACCGAATCAATATCCTGTACACACATCATGGAACAAAATTTTCTATTTTGCGTTTTCTGATCGTGGTATTGAATGATGTAATCTACAATGGCTTCCTTTCGTTCAGGAGCTTCAAAAACTTCAGTTTCATTGATTTGCTCTACTTTTAAATCAATGATATGTTCTTTCTGTTTGAAAGTCTGAATGTATTCTACAGAAAACTTCAGTACATTCTCATCACGTATGGCATCTGTAATAACATATTTATGCAGACATTTTCCAAACAAGCTTGCGGTTGTTTTTTCTCCATCTGCATTCTCTGCCAAAATAGGTGTACCTGTAAAGCCAAATAGTTGAATATTGGTAAAATAATTGACGATGTTTTTGTGGGTATCACCAAATTGTGAACGATGGCATTCGTCAAAGATAAAAACCATCCTTTCGTGCTGAATGGATTTGATTTTTGATAAATTTCTACCTGAAATCGCATTATTTAGCTTTTGAATGGTGGTAACAATGATGCGAACAATCGGGTCGTTGAATTTACGAATAAGGTCATCCGTATTAGTAGCAGAACTTACCGAGCCCTTACTAAATTTATCATACTCTTGGTTGGTTTGATAATCCAAATCTTTTCTATCTACCACAAAAACCACTTTTTTGATAGCTGGAATTTTGGATAGAATCTGACTGGCTTTGAAACTAGTTAAGGTTTTTCCACTTCCAGTTGTATGCCAGATGTAGCCATTTTTTTCAATATTATAGCCATTCAGTATTTCGTTTTCTTTTACCTTTTTGATAATACTCTCTACCGCATAATATTGGTATGGGCGAAGTACCATCAGACGTTTATCGGTTTCATTCAGAACGATGTATTTACAGATCATTTTACTGATATGACAAGGTTCCAAAAAAGAATCGGTAAAGCCATTTAAAATATTATTTAATGGATTATTTTGTTCATCTGTCCAATGGAATGTCTGCAAAAATTCCTGTTTGTGTGAACCGAAATTACTGAAATATTTGGTATTTACACCGTTACTGATAACGAATAACTGTACAAAATGAAACAATCCTTTACCTGCTCCGAAACTGTGTTTTTGATAGCGGTTGATTTGGTTGAATGCTTCTTTCATTTCCAAGCCTCTTCGCTTCAGCTCGATTTGCACCAAAGGCAACCCATTCACCAGTAAGGTTACATCATAACGGTTTTCATATTTCCCTTCTTGCGTGATTTGATTGGTCACTTGATATTCGTTTTGACACCAATGTTCTACATTGAGAAATTCAAAATACAGGTTATCACCATTATCCCGAATAATGTGATGTTTTTTTTCACGCAATACTTTGGCTTTTTCGAATACAGAACCTTTATTGAGTATATTTAACACTTTTTCAAACTCAGCATCGCTAAACTGGATATGATTGTGTCGCTCTAATTGTACTTTGAGGTTTGCCAATAAAACTCTTTCATCTTTAATAGTAATATATTTATAACCCAATTTTTGTAATTGGGTAACTAGCTGCTCTTCTAAAATCTGTTCCGATTGTTTGCTCATGTCTATTGCCAAACAGGTTCTTGCTGCCAATTTGCAGGAAATCCCATTCTGTTTAATTGAATTGCCGAGAATTGAGAAAATAAATTTAATAATTCTTGTTTAATGTGATGGCCCGGACTAATTTTATTGTTCATATAAATAATAGCCGAAAGTATAGGGAATATTTTTCTACGCTGATAGTTATTAGGGATATATGATAGTAGTGATTCTGGGCTTGAAGGAGGCCAATCATATTTATTAATGATTACACGGTTCCATAATCGACCATGATGTGCAATAATATTTCTTATAACCGTTATAGTCAGCAACCAACTAGCTAAATATTTTTGATTATTAATTCCAAACTCTTTTGCAATAATATTCTTCTCGGGCAATTGATGTTTTAAATTGCTATATAACTTGGACAAAGTTCCAAGAGTTAGCACCTCTAAAGATTTCCAGCTTTCAGGTAATTCATCAGGGTGGTTTTCAAAATGCTTTATTATGAATTCCTCACTGCTATTGCTCATGTCTATATTTATTTTTGATAGAAAAGAAGCAAACCTTTTTGGATCTTGAAAGATACCAGGATTGAGGTACCAATATGGCCCATAATTAAGAGATAATTGATAAATCAATTTTGTTCTTAAAGCGATTTCAATCCTTTCAATGGCATTAAAAACAATTAATCTAAAGTTCCTGTCAAAATTATAAATGTCGATTACATCTTCAAAATAACTGCCATTGGCGAAATGATGATTTATTTTATCATCCTGCATTTCCCACCAATATCCTTTAAGTCTGTAATAGCTGATGTTGGCTAAGAAATGCGGAGCGTTGACGATATTGCGAAAAGTCATATTTCTGCTTTGTAAGAGTGCTATCTGCTCTTGTATGGTTCTTTCTGGTTTTGCCATTGCAGTTTATAAAACTGATCTTGTTGTATATTTAGGTTTTAATAATAAAATTAAAAAGTCTATAAAAAAGAAAGACCCGCGAGCTGTTCTAATGGGAAGCAACACGGGTACGGTTAGAACAAATATAAGTATTCCTTTTTAAATCTGCAAGTGATTTACTGCAAACGAAACAACTTATCTTAATCCCTTAAACATCTGCTCAATAGCTTTTTTCTTTTGCTCCATATTGGGATGAACATAAAGATTCAGCGTTGTACTGATATTAGAATGCCCTAATAGTACACTTACCGTTTTATAATCACAATTACTTTCAATACATCGGGTTGCGAAACTATGTCTTAACCCGTGAAATTTAAGTTCAGGCATTTTTAATTCTTTCATTAAATTTTTGTAATAGCTTCTATAGGTTCTGGGTTCAGTTGGTTTAGCATCGTTTGTCAATACAAAAAATAAAGGATTCACAATCTTTTTAAATGGTTTCAATATTCTTAATAAATCCTTACTTATCGGAATTTCACGAATAGAATTTTTAGTTTTCGGGGTATCCAGAATCAATTCCGTTCTACGAGTTCCATCCTCTATCACATAAATACGCTGGATAGTTCTGTTAACACTGATAATTCCGTTATCGGTATCAATATCTTCCCAAGTTAAGGCACATACTTCCCCAATACGCATTCCTGCACTTAAACATATATATACACCTAAATTTCTAAATGTAAAATGTTCTTGTATATAGTTCATTATTTTTTTCTGATCAGCCTTAGTTAGCACTTCAATATTATGCTTTTCTCGTTCAGTAGGAAACTGAATATCAAAAGGGGTATACTGTAACCATTTGTTTTTAGCTCCAAATTTCAAAATCATTTTCAGAACAATTAAAATATCCTTAATTGTTTTATGACTTAAACCCGTTTCCAATTTTTGAAAAACAAAGCTTTGAACATCAGCTTCCTCAATCGCAATTTTGTTCCCGAAATTAGGCAGTAGATGATTTTCAATCAATAGCGTATAAGCTGAGAAACTTGATTTTTTTACATACTGTTTTTTGTCTATTTTCCATAGATCGATAACTTCTGAGAGTTGTTTTTGTTCATTCATTATAATTTAATTTTTTAAAATCTCAAAGGAAAGCAATTGAAGATTAAGGATTATTAATCTTTCGGATAGATTTGGAACTAAGGTTCCTAATTTGAGATTTCCTGGATTTGAGGAGGAAT